>JBBQNE010000116.1:0-10539 GCA_038329675.1 Hyphomicrobiales bacterium
TCAACGGCGGTCAGCGTGTAGTCGGCAGGGATCAACCACGCTTGCACGAGCCCCGCCCCACCGTTGAGAACGGCAGGCTTACCGTTCGGCGCCAGATGCAGGCGCTTTTCGATGACGGTAGCGAGATTGGCGCCATCGGCAAATAGCCCATCAATTGATGAGCCCGGCGCATCGATTGCGGCGGCATTCAAGAGGATCGACGACAGCGAGCCTTGATAGTCGAGATCGATGATTAGGACGGGTTTTTTCTGCTTCTCGCTGACGTAGGCGGCAAAGTTCGCGGCAAGATGCGTCTTGCCAACGCCGCCTTTAAATAGGGCGATAGTTACGATCTTCGCGCCAACTGGGTCGCGCTTCCAGCCCATGTATTCGACGAATGGAGCGTTTGGCCTCAGCTGCCAAAGTCGCCGCGAATCGGCGATCGTCGCCAAATCTTTTTCAAGTGTTTTTATGCGGCTCTCGGCTTCCTTACTTGTTGCCACAGCGCGCTCGGCTCGCTCGGCTTCGACGCGAGCTCGCTCCCGTGCAGCGCCCAATTCCTCGTTCTGGTCGCGAAGTTCAGCCTTTTCCGACAAGCCCCAAAGGAACCCGGCAATCGCAATTAGAGGTCCAATGATGAAGCCAACGAGCTTCAAGACCTCCTCGTATGATTTAATAAGTATCTTCGTTTGTGGCCACAGGACCGCTGCCGTTCCGGCAATGACCAAAACTATGGCACTGACCACTACCGCAACTCGTCGCGCCTCAACCCGCCGTTTCATGTGTCCCCACGCAGCACAATTGACTGCGAGGTGTTAGCGCACGGAACGCACGGTTTCTAGCGCAGCTTAAGTTGCGCTGTCGGGCGGGCGGGCTTCGTCGGTGAGCTTGGCGATCGCCTCAACGAGGCCCATTACGGTCTGATCCTGGCTGCCGAAGCGGCGCACGGAGACTTGGCGGTCCTCGGCCTCGCGCTTGCCGACAACGAGCAGCACGGGGATCTTTGATAAGCTGTGCTCACGGACCTTGTAGTTGATCTTCTCGTTGCGCGTGTCGCTGTCGACGCGCAGCCCTGCCGCTTTGCAAGCGGCGACAACATCGATCGCGTAATCGTTGGCGTCCGATACGATCGGGCAGACCATCACTTGCACGGGCGCTAGCCAGAGCGGGAACGACCCGGCAAAGTTTTCGATCAAGATACCCGTGAAGCGCTCAAGCGAACCAAACATCGCACGGTGGATCATCACCGGTACGCGCTTTTGGCTCGCTTCATCAATGTAGAACGCGCCGAGGCGGCTGGCTAAGTTAAAGTCGACCTGCGTCGTGCCGCACTGCCAATCGCGGCCGATCGCGTCCTTCAGCACATACTCGAGTTTTGGCCCGTAAAACGCGCCTTCACCGGGGTTGATGGCGGTGCGGATACGGTTTCCGCTGGTGCGAGCCACCTCATCGAGCACGTCTTGCAGCGCGGCTTCGGCTTTATCCCATAGATCGTCCGACCCGACGCGTTGCTCAGGCCGCGTCGATAACTTGATGGTGATCTCCTCAAAGCCAAAGTCCGAGTAGATCGACAACATCATGTCGTTGATGGCGAGGCATTCGTCGCGGATCTGGTCCTCGGTCACGAAGCAATGGGCGTCATCTTGTGTGAAATGGCGCACGCGCAGGAGGCCGTGTAACGAGCCGGACGCTTCATAGCGATGGACCTTGCCGAACTCGGCGATGCGCATTGGCAGGTCGCGGTAGCTCTTGAGGCCGTGCTTGAAGATCTGAACGTGGCCCGGGCAATTCATCGGCTTGCAGCAAAATACGCGTTCGTCTTCGGTCTCGGTGACAAACATTTTGTCACCGTAGTTTTCCCAGTGCCCAGACAGTTCCCAGAACGTCTTCTCCATCAAGTCGGGCGTATTGACCTCGACGTAGCCCGCTGCCTCCGTCCGCCGACGCATGTAGCCAATTAGCGATTGGAACAGGCTCCAGCCTTTCGGGTGCCAGAACACGCTGCCGGGCGCTTCCTCCTGGAAGTGGAACAGATCGAGCTCACGGCCAAGCTTGCGGTGGTCGCGCTTCTCGGCTTCTTCCAATTGCTTCAAGTGCGCATCAAGTTCGGCCTGCTCAGCAAAAGCCACGCCGTAGATGCGCTGAAGCTGAGCGTTTTTCGCGTCCCCACGCCAATATGAGCCAGCGAATTTGACGAGCTTGAATGCTTTGCCAATGGCGCCCGTCGAAGTCATGTGCGGGCCGCGGCACAGATCGAGCCAATCGCCCTGGCGATAGATTTTTAAGTCCTCGCCCGCCGGGATCGCATCAACCAGTTCGACCTTGTAGTGCTCGCCCTTGTCGGCGAAGTAGGCCTTCGACTTGTCGCGGCTCCACACGTCTTTGGAGAACGCTGCGTTCTTGGCGATGATAGCGTGCATCGCCTTTTCGATTTTTTCGATGTCGGCTGGTTCAAACGGCTGAGCTTTGGCGAAGTCGTAGAAAAACCCGTGTTCAATCACCGGTCCAATTGTCACCTGTGTACCGGGCCATAACTGCTGCACGGCCTCGGCAAGGACATGCGCGCAATCGTGACGGATCAACTCTAGCGCCTCGGGGTCGGAGCGCGAGATGAAGCGGATTGACGCGTCCGACGTGATCGGATCGGCGAGATCGCACAGCGTGCCATCGAGCGTCATCGCGACGGTACGCTTGGCAAGGGATGGCGAAATGGCCTTAGCGACTGCCAGGCCAGTGGTGCCGCGCTCAATGTCGCGAGTCTTGCCATCGGGCATTTTGAGGGTGATCGTGCCAGCCGCCGGCAGAGGGGCCGTAGCGGCGGACGGATTGGCAGCGGTCGACGTCGGGTCGGCGGGCATAGCGCTCTCACTCTCTGCCTACGAATGCAGGTAAGGACGGGGCAAGTTAAGACCGCCGCTTGTGCCGCGACGGGTTGCACCGCGTCAAGTCGGCGCCGTGAAAATGCGGCAATTGCAAATCACGGTTGGTGAGGAAGCAAAATTCCTCCACGGCAGGTCAAAGTTATGATGTCTCGCCGCCAACTGCTCGTTTTGACGTCGGTTTTATGTGTGGCGCCGTCGTCGGCTCGGGCACTCCCAGCGGCTTACACGGCAACGGCTCTAGCCGAGGCCCAGGCACTCGGCAGACCAATCGTTGTCGAGATCTTTGCGCCGTGGTGTTCGACGTGCCGTGCGCAAAAAGACGTTCTCGACACCCTGACGCTCCAGCAGCGCTACTGGCAGGTGATACGACTTGTTGTGGATTTTGACGAGCAGCCCGATGTGGTGCGTAGCTTAAAGGCGACCCGGCAAGGAACGCTGATTATGTGGAAGGGTTCATTTGAAGTTGGCCGTGTTGTCGGCCAATCCCGGCGGGATGCCGTTGAGGCGCTGCTCAATGCGGCATTATGATCGGCGATAAAGCTGTCGGCGTTATCAAACGAGGCTGCAAAAGCGCGGGTTCGAGGCGGCTCGTCATAAAACACTTAATGCGACCGGCACGTTTGAAACGCTTCAGTAACGATTTTTGAACGTCGCGTGCCTTAGCATACGGGCTCAGTATTTCAGACAGGGTGACCCATGGCAACGCACGAACTTCGCATCTCGAAGCGGCTGTATCATGTCCAGGGGCGCACCAAGCCGATTTGCGAGGTCAAGGCGATCATCCCGGCCGCTGAAGCCAAGCTGCTGGTCGACCACTTCCCCAATGAACCTCTGTTCAAGCGCACCGCCTACCCCAACGGCTTTGGCGACTGCGGCTACGACGTCCACCCCGCACTGTCGCGAATGTTGGCTAACTTCGTTCGCAACGACGCCTGCCCGGAGATCCTGGTCAAGACAGTGATTGCTGGTCAGCGCTTCGAAGGTTCGACGATGTGGGATTGCCTGTGCTTTGAATTTTGCGCAAAGCTTGGCTTCGATGCGCTGGTCGAATTGTGCAACGGCGTTGGCGAGTTCGATCAAAACTTGGTCTATCGCGGACAAGAAGCAGGGACCGTTCAGGTCGGAGCTTTTGCCGCCGATGCCGAACGCGAGCGGCTTGCACTAGCCAGTTGAGACCGCTGAACGCCAATGGCGACGTGGCTTAACGGCAGGCTTTCACGTGCCGCGGTTCGACGACGTTTCGGGCGGAGTGGGCGTCAGAAAAAACGTCGACCCGGAGCGCTCAAGCAGAGCGCCAAGTTCCTCGTAGAAGAAGACTGCGCCTGAATACCCGGTGATGCGGCCAGCTTCTTTCTTGCCGCGCATCAATATGAACGTGGGGGTGTAGGTGGCAGGCGCCAATTCTAAGGCCCGCAACTCGTAGCTGCCGCGCCCGATTTTGATGAGCGGGGCAATGCGGCCTTCGCGGGACTTCGGATAGCCGGGGCCAACCTCGGCATCGAATTTCCGGCAATAATGGCAGGCCGGGTCATCGACCATGATCAGCGCGAATTGTGCAGCAGCAGCCTCTGCCGCGCTTGGATGACGCGGGGCGACGACCAGCGCTAGCGAGGCGATCATGGCCGCGGCCATTACGATCCCGCATGTGGCCCACAGGACCCGGCTCGGCATGTTTCCAACCTATTGAGTTCGGTAAACTGCATCAATGCTTGATCGGTCTCGATGGAGCGCTACTGCTAACGATAATCGTGATGCTAACGAAACTTTTTCGCGCAGCGCGACGTAGCCTTCGTATGGCGGAGGTTTGGGATATGCCGACGTAAACGTCCCGGATGAATGTCCAAGTGAACCAAACGTGTCGAGTGAAGCCGTAATGCTGAGATGTGAAGCCCAGTCGCAACGCAACGACGTGAAGCTTAATTGCGAAGCCTAGATCATGCCTAAACGCGGTTCTCCACCACAATCAGCCGACACGCCAGTTAGCGGCGGTGCGCCGGGTACCCGTCGGCGCTTCATGTTAGGCGGATTGGCAGCAGCCGCAAGTTACGGTTTAGGCGGTGGTGTCGGCTATGTTTCCGCAGGCGGAAGTGGCGTGGCAACGGCCGACCAGCCAACCCCGTGGTTTCACGATGCGTTTGAGAAAGTGACGCGCGGCCGCCCCGTCGAGACCAAGTCTAAGCTTGTCAAATTCGACATCCCCGGATTAGCCGAGAACGGCAACATGGTGCCGTATTCGCTGCTCGTCGACAGTCCGATGACGGACGTCGACAACGTTCGCTCGATTACGGTTCTATCGCCGTTAAACCCGCAGGCGTTCATTGCGTCCTTCGAATTTTCCAAGGCCTCTGGCGTCGCTCGCGTTCAGGGCCGACTGAGGCTCGCCAAGACCCAGGACGTGCTTGTCATCGTCGAATTTGGCAACGGGCAGCTGGTGTCGGCGTCGCGGCGCGTCGAAGTCCACGTCGGCGGCTGCGGCACGGGTTGAGAGGACGCATTGGTTATGTCGAACTTGACGAAGCCTCGGATCAAGCTGCCTGACACCATTAAGTCTGGCGATGTCATCGATGTCCACGCTGGCATCACGCACGTCATGGAAACTGGGAATCGCCGTGACAGCGAGGGCCGCCCGATCCCGCGTAATGTGGTCAACTCCGTGGTTGCGACGTTTAGCGACGAAGTCGTTTTCACCGCAAAATTCGGCTCAGGGACTGCGGCCAACCCGATCATCGTGTTTCCGATGCGGGTCCTGGCGCCCGGCCGCCTTGAGATCACGTGGATGGACGAAGAAGGACGGCTCACGAGCGATGCTGTCAACGTGCTCGTCAACGGATAGCTTGAGGAACACCGAACCGCGGCGACCAGTAAACGGCAATCGCAAGATCGCAATGCCGCCCTCCGGCGAACTTGACCCCGACATCAGTGTGCCGCACAAACTGCCGCCGCTGGGGTTCGATCAAGAGGAAGATAATGCGTTTGACCGGTTCCCGTCGCCGTCGTTCAGGCCTCAATATGCGCGCGAGGATCGCCGAAATCGGCTTAGCGCTAAGCCTAATCGCAGCCTCGACGACGGCAGTCCTGGCAGCTGCCGCCGACAATTACCCTCCACCGCGCAACGGCTGCACCAACACCGCTAATTTTGATACGTGGCTGCCGGGCTTACGCAAGGACGCGCTCGCCGCCGGTATTCGGCCTGCAACCGTGGCAGCCGTGCTCGACGGCGTAACGCCCGACATGAGCATCTTGAAAAGTGATCGCGGCCAGAGCTTCTTCCAACAAACGTTCCTGGACTTTCAGGCCAAGCTCGCGACGCAGAACCGCGTCAATTCAGGTGCTGCCAAGATCAAAGCGCGCAAGGCAATTTTCGAGGCCGTCGAAAAAGAATTCGGCATACCCGCTGAGGTGATCACCGGGTTTTGGGCGCTTGAAAGTGACTTCGGCGCTGGCATGGGCAAAAAGCCCGTGTTACGGGCCCTCGTGACGCTGGCCTATGACTGCCGCCGCAGCGAGATGTTTCGCGATCAAGTGCTGTACGCGATGAAAATCATCGACCGCGGCGACCTGAAACCTGACGAGATGATTGGCTCGTGGGCGGGCGAACTTGGCCAGACGCAGTTTTTGCCGGTGCATTACTACAATCACGCGATCGACTACGACAAAGACGGTCGCCGCGACCTGATCCGAAGCGACGCCGATATCATCGCCTCAACCGCGAGCTTCATAAAGTCGCTGGATTGGAAGCAGGGCGAACCGTGGCTGCAGGAGGTCCGCGTGCCGGGCAATCTGCCATGGGACAAGGCCGGGCTCGATATTAAGTTGCCGCGCGGTGATTGGGCGAAGTTCGGCGTGACCTATCCAAACGGGCGGCCGGTGCCAGCCGATGCCGTGCCAGCGTCATTGCTGCTGCCGATGGGTCGGCTCGGCCCGGCGTTCATCGCCTACCGGAATTTTGATGTGTATCTGAAGTGGAACCAGTCGCTGAATTACGGGATCACTGCGGCATACCTCGCAACGCGGATAGCTGGCGCGCCGCTGATGGGCCGGGGCAACGGCCAGCCGGTTGGCCTTGATGGGCCACAGCTCAAGGAATTGCAGGTGCTGCTGTCAAAGCGCGGCTACAAAGTCGGCGAACCCGACGGCAAGCTCGGCAGCGGTACGAGGCTCGCGTCAAGACAGGCGCAGCTCAAGGCCGGTCTGCCAGCAGACGGCTACCCGTCGCCAGAACTGCTCGATGCGCTGCGGGCCGGGCGGTGACTGGGGCGGTTACAGTCACGCAAGAAGGGATCGATGGGCCGCATTGCCCGTTGAGACAAAGCGGGGTTTACGTCGATCGGCAAAAGGGTCAGCCCTGAACTCTGGAGCGAGCGCGAGCACGCGGACCATGGACAATATCTTGGAAAACGTGCTGATTTAACGGCGGAATGCCGCCGTTAAATTTACGTCATGACATCGCGCGCCGCCCGCCCTCAATTGTCTTCCATCTTGAGGGCGGCGATGAAGGCCTCTTGCGGAATGTCGACGCGGCCGAACTGGCGCATCCGCTTTTTGCCTTCCTTCTGCTTGTCGAGCAGCTTGCGCTTACGGCTGATGTCGCCGCCATAGCACTTCGAGATCACGTCCTTGCGCATCGCCTTGATCGTCTCACGCGCGATAATGCGCCCGCCGATCGCCGCCTGGATCGGGATGACGAACATGTGCTGCGGAATGAGCTCCTTGAGCTTTTCACACATCACTCGACCCCGGCTTTCAGAGCGCGTCCGGTGGACGATGATTGACAGCGCATCAACCGGCTCGGCGTTGACGAGGATGCTCATCTTGACGAGGTCTTCCTCTTCGTAGCCGATGATCTGATAGTCGAAGCTCGCATAGCCTCGGCTGACCGACTTCAGGCGATCATAGAAGTCAAACACGACTTCGTTGAGCGGCAACTCGTAGACGACCATGGCGCGCGAGCCAGCATACGTCAGTTCTTTTTGGCGGCCGCGACGGTCCTGGCACAGCTTCAAGACGACGCCGAGGTAATCATCGGGCACCAGGATCGTGGCCTTGATCCACGGCTCTTCGATGCGGTCGATCTTCGTCGGATCGGGCATGTCGGCCGGGTTGTGCATCTCGATCATCGAACCGTCGATCATGTGCATATGATAGACGACGGACGGTGCGGTGGTGATGAGATCAAGGTTGAATTCGCGCTGTAACCGCTCGGTGATGATTTCGAGGTGGAGCAGGCCTAGGAAGCCGCAGCGGAAGCCAAAGCCAAGCGCGGCGCTGCTTTCGGTTTCAAACGAAAAGCTTGCGTCGTTGAGGCGCAGCTTGGCCATGGCTTCGCGGAGGTCTTCGAAGTCGGCTGCATCGACCGGGAATAGGCCGCAGAATACGACGGGCTGAGCGGGCTTAAAGCCCGGCAGCGCTTCGGACGTTGGATGCCGGTCGTCTGTCACCGTATCGCCAACGCGGGTATCGGCGACCTCCTTGATGGCGGCGGTGAAGAACCCGACTTCGCCGGGGCCCAGCTCGGATAGCATTTCCTGCTTGGGACGGAAGATGCCAACGCGCTCGATGGTGTGCGATGTGCCAGCGGCCATGAGTTTGACCTTCTGGCCCTTTTTGAGAATGCCCTCTTTGATGCGAACAAGCACGACGACGCCGAGGTAGGCATCGTAGAAGCTGTCGATCAGCATGGCTTTGAGCGGCTTCGTGCGATCGCCGACGGGCGGCGGCAAACGTTCGACCACAGCTTCGAGGACGGCGCGGATGTTGAGGCCGGTTTTGGCCGAGATCGGCACGGCGTTCGACGCATCGAGCCCGATAACGTCCTCGATCTGCTGCTTGACCCGATCTGTGTCGGCGGCAGGCAAATCGACCTTGTTCAAAACGGGCAGGATCTCGAGGTTGGAATCAAGCGCGGTATAAACATTGGCGAGCGTTTGCGCTTCGACTCCCTGCGACGCATCGACGACCAAAATCGCTCCCTCGCAGGCGGCGAGTGAGCGCGACACCTCGTAGGCAAAGTCGACGTGGCCGGGCGTATCCATCAGGTTCAGCTGATACATTTCGCCGTCGGTGTGCTTGTAGTCGAGCCGGACGGTCTGAGCCTTGATGGTGATGCCGCGCTCGCGCTCGATGTCCATGGAGTCGAGCAGCTGTGCCTTCATGTCCCGATCTGCGACGTTGCCGCACAGCTGGATCAGACGGTCAGACAGCGTCGACTTGCCGTGGTCGATGTGGGCGATGATGGAAAAATTGCGGATTCTGGATGGGTCGATCATGGGCGGGTGATAGCATCTCGCAAGCGTAGCGTCAGGGCCAGAAGCAGGCAGCGTTGTCGCGTTAGATCGGCGGTGCACGGTTAAAGGGCGTAGCGCGCGTGACCTACAACACAGACAATGTCGTCAAGCATTGGAGCTCAATTGATCTGAACGTACCCGCCCGGATGGTGGATGACCGATCAGCGTTGTGATGATTTTGCCAAGTCTGCACACTCGATCAGCGCCGGGAAAGGGGCCGACACTAAGGCCATTGATCCGAACCGATCGCGCGGGCATAGTAACATTAGAACCATTCTAAATAAGGTGCCAAGAGGTCTTATGCGCGCGTTCGCTGAGCTATCGGAACAGGAAATATTGGCCCTCGCGATCTCCGTCGAGGAGGAGCACGGGCGGATTTATCAGGCCTATGCGCATGGGTTGGCTGAAACGTTTCCAGCGTCGGCCAAGGTGTTCACTGAAATGGCTGAGGAGGAAAATGTCCACCGCGGCTGGCTGATCGAGTTGCACCGCTCACGGTTCGGCGAAGTCATCCCGTTGATCCGGCCGCAGGATGTGCGCGGATTTATGAAACACGATCCTATTTGGCTCATCCGGCCGTTGGGGCTCGATAAGGTGCGCGATCAGGCATCCACAATCGAAGAGACCGCGCACCGGTTCTACACGGTCGCAGCAGGCCAAGCGACGGACGCTGCGACCCGCAAGCTGCTCGGCGACCTTGCGGCGGCCGAGGGCAAGCACGTCGTCAAAGCCAAGCAACTGCAGGAAGATGTGCTGACGCCCGACGCGCTTGCGGCCGAGGATGAGGCCGGGCGGCGGCAATTCGTGCTGACGTATGTCCAGCCTGGGTTAGCTGGCCTGATGGACGGGTCGATTTCGACGTTGGCACCGATTTTTGCAGCAGCCTTCGCCACGCACAATACGTGGCAGACGTTTCTCGTTGGGCTCGCCGCATCGGTTGGCGCGGGCATCTCGATGGGCATGACCGAGGCGATGTCGGATGACGGCAAGATCTCGGGCCGGGGAAGCCCCATCACGCGCGGCGTTGTGACGGGGCTGATGACCACGGCGGGCGGTCTCGGCCACGCGCTGCCGTATTTGATCCCAAACTTCCAGATCGCGACGGGGATCGCCTTCGCGGTTGTGTTCATCGAATTGTGGATCATAGCCTGGATCCGGTCGACTTACATGGACACGCCGTTTTTGCGGGCCGTATTCGAGATCGTGGTCGGCGGCGCGATCGTATTTGCGGTGGGCATCGCGATTGGCAACGCCTAGCGACGTGCAGGGCTAATTGATGTTGGGCCGAGGCAAGGTCGAACTAAGGAGTCTGAGCAGGATCGATCCTGGGTCGAGACGCGACAGTTTACACGGCGTGGCGGTTCTGCTAGCCGTGCGCAACCAACGGTGCCGTG
>JBBQNE010000117.1:0-10326 GCA_038329675.1 Hyphomicrobiales bacterium
ACGACCTCGCGGTCACCACTGGAAAACACCTTGTCGACATTGTGGACTTCGATCGTGCCAGTCACAGCCGCCTCATTGGTCGAGACCGCGGTGCCACCGCAGGAGCCAGTCGTTGAGGCGCGACACGCCCATGTCGATCATCAGACCCAGTAGGCCGATGGTGATCATCCCGGCGATGATTTTATCTGACCACATGTACTCGCGCGCTTCGAGAATGCGATACCCAAGCCCGTTCGTCACCGCGATCATTTCAGCCACGATGACAACGATGAACGCCGTCCCAATCCCGATCCTAACGCCAGCCAAAATATAGGGCGTGGCCGCTGGTAAAATCACGCGCGTAAACAGCGCCCATTGCCCGGCGCCGAGGTTTTTTGCAGCCCGGATATAAATGCCATCGACCTGCCGTACGCCCGTGATCGTGTTGACCAGCACTGGAAAAAAAGCACCCAGCGCGATCAAGAAGATCGCCGGTGGATTGCCGAGCCCAAACCACACGATCGATAGCGGAATATAGGCGATCGGCGGAATAGGCCGCAGCACCTGCAGCAGCGGGTTCATCAGCTTGTAGATGTTGTCTGATGCCCCCATCACGAGGCCAAGCGGTAACGCCAGCCCAGCGCCAACGACGAACCCTGCAATCACCCGACCAAGGCTCGAGATGCTATCGGCCAGCAGCTCTCCCGACATCAGCCAACCAATCGCACCATCCTTGGCTATGCTGGCGACCGGCGACGGCATTGCCATTGCGAGCCAGCGGTTGAGCACAGCACTCGGCGGCGGCAACACGATCGCCGAAAATACTCCGGCCCGTGCCACTAACTCCCACAGCACAATCAGCACCACCGGCACGATCGCCCCATAGAGCGCGCCGCCGGGCATGAATAATGCGGCAACCGAACGCTCTGCCCGGTTCGCTGTCCGGTGTGAAGAGCGCGCCGCAAGATGGGCGTCCGGTGGCTGCGTACTGGCTGGCTTGTCGCGTGACGTGATGGCCATATGCATCTCCCGAATTGATGCTCTGCCGTCGTGCAACGCTCAACGTGCAACGCCTAATTTGCTTTTGTCGTTTTGGGCTCACTACGCGATGATGACTTTGCTTTGGCCAACAAATCGAGCTTAACCCACTCCGACGCTTTGGGCGGATTGGCCATCTTGCCAAGGCCATACTTGACCATCAGATCGGTCGTAACCTGAACGTGCTTTTCATCGATCTCATAGCTGAACGCCGCGTTATCCATTGCAGCCTTATATTCTTCGCCAGAAAACGAGCCCTTGAACAAGTCATCTCGAACGTAGGTTTCGGCCAGCACAGGATCTTTCAAAAACGCATTCGTCGCTTCAACCAACAGATCCAACACCTTTTGGGCGACGTCTGGCTTTTCCTTGTAGAGTTTCTCCGTCATAACAAGGGCGCGGATCGGCGTGCCGACGGGCGTGTCGTAAGGCTTGTTCAGTTCTTGCCCGATTCCTCGCGCGATCGCGATCGACGACTGCGGTTCGCTCTGGCAAATCGCGTCGACGAGGCCTGAAGCCAGCGCCTGGTTCAATTCTGGATAGCCAAGCAGCAACACTTCGACATCCTTGCCGGGCTTATCCGACCACGTCAGTCCGGCCTTATCGAGAGACGCCAACAGCAAAAGCTCATGGGCTCCGCCACGCGCGGTGGCGACTTTTTTGCCTTTGAGGTCAGCGACCGTCTTAATCGGCGAGCCAGGCTTCACCACGATGCGGGCGCCGCCGTTCGAAAACCCGGCGACAACCAACAGCGGCACGCCATTGCCGCGGGCCGCGATCGCCCCATCAACGGCGCTTGCTGCGATATCGATCACGCCAGCCGCCACCGCTGGATAAATATCAGCGCCTTTGGCAAACATATTCTCTTCGATTTTGAGGCCGTACTTCGGCGCCAGAACTTTCATGTATGAGACCGCGCCGTAATGGGCGAACTTGAGGTTCCCTAGCCGCACGACCTCTTGGGCAGCGGCGTGCCCGGTGAGTAACGCCAACGACGTGAGCGCCACGACCCCGATGCGAAGCACGGATCGGGTCGGCGCCGAAATCTTACGCGCGGAAATCTTAATCGCCGAAATCGTGGTTGCAGAACTCGCAGTAAGCATGGCGGCATCTCCTGGATGTTTCCTGCCACTAGCGACCCTCTTTGCGAACGGGGTGGTCTCGCAGCGATCTAACCGTAGCAAGCCCGACCCCCGGCGCAACCCCTATAAACGGTGACCATTCATGGTCGGCGTCCGTGCCAGGCCTCTTTCAACATTGCGCTGAGGCTGGCAGCATCGACCGAAACAGGGTTTGGAAAGCTCTGAGCAGCTGTCGCCCGCGCGACGCTCTCGATATCTTGTTGCGCCAACCCAAGTGCTGCAAGCGAAGCAGGCGCACCGCTCGCCTGAGCCAGATCGAACAGGGCCCCCGGCGCATCCGCAGTCCTAACGCCAAGCGCTGCGGCAACCTGCGCGATCGCATGGGCCGCACCGGGTGCGTTGTAGGCGACAGCATAGGGCAGGATCACGGCATTTGATGCGGCGTGGGCTAATCCATGCCGTCCACCCAGCACGTGGCACAGCTTGTGGTGTAGCCCAACCGATGTAACCGCGAGCACCTCGCCCGATAGTATCGCCGACAGGAGGAGGTCGATCCGCGCATCCCGGTCGTCAAGCCGGGCTGCCACCTTCGGCAGCGCGCCTGCCGCTAGTCGGATAGCCTCAGCAGCCTTCAACGCTACGATCGGGTTGGTCTCTGGCGCATAAAACGCTTCGACGGCGTGGGCAATCGCATTCATCATGCTCGGGCCGGTGATGGCCAACGGTAGCGCCAGCGTCAGGTCTGGATCATAAACAATCACGGCTGGCAGCATTGCACGATCGCGAACCTGCCGCTTGACGCCATGTTCGGTGATCGCATTGAACGGGGTGAACTCAGCGCCCGAATAGGTCGTCGGCACGGCAACGAGCGGCGCTTTAAAATGAGCGGCAACGAGCTTGCCAAGCCCGATCACCGAGCCACCACCGACGGCAATGACCGCATCGCATGATGAACCTTCAAATGTCGCCACGCACGCGGCAAATATGTCAGCTGGCACATGCTCCTTGGCCTGGTCGAAAGTCGACGCTAACCGTCCGCTAATCGACCCAACAATCGGACCGACCGTGGTCGCCGCACGCGATCCTGGAGCATGGACCACGAGCGCCCGTTGCAGTTCAAGCCGCTCCACTTCTGCGGGTACTGCCAAAGGTGCGGCGTGGCCGAATACAACGCGAGCTGGAAGCGATGAGTATATGAAAGCGTTTTCACGATGCACGAGCATCACCAGATGAGCGACGGGATCGGTTGCGCGGATGCACGACAGAAAGCAGTGAGGAGCGGCCAGACCTTTTGGGTATTTGTTGGCCCTGACTTTGTTTGCCAAATCCTTGTGTCGGCCTCGTCTTTATTGGCTTCGTGTTTGGCAGCCTCACTGTCAAGACGTCCGCGCGTCAGAGTCAAATTGGAACTCCCGCAGTCCGCGTGCGTTGTTGTGTGGACAGATCTTTCTCACCTTGGAGGCAATGCAGATGCAAAAAACCTTAATCCGCTTCGCCGTTATCGCTTCGCTTGCCATAGGCACAGTCAGCTTCAACTCGTTGATCGCCACCGCTGCGCCCAGTCTCGCGACGAGCCTCGGGACCAAACCTGCGCTCGTTCAAAACGCGCCAATCGAGCAAGCGCGCTATCGCGGTCGTGGTGGTGGGCGTTACGCCTACGGCAGCCCCAGAGGACGGGGATATGGCTATAATCGCGGTCGAAACCGCGGGATCGGGCTCGGCGTCGGCGTCGGCGCAGCAATTTTAGGGGGCGTCATCATCTCCGAAGCCGCAAGGGCGGAGCGTCGCCGCAGCTCCAACGCCTACGACCGGTGCGCTGACACGTACCGCTCGTTTGAGCCAAGCACGGGCTACTACACCGGCTACGACGGCGTGCGTCGCCTTTGTCCTTACCTCGATTGAAGCGGAGACGTCATCGCCGTGCGCGGAGGCGGGGGGCTGAGTAAAAGTCCCTCCGCGGCTTGTTGCGTTTGCCAGGACCTCGGCTTCACCAAAAAGCCTACGCGACGCCTTTAGGTTAATCCGGGATTAACCGCGATGCGGTAACGGCGATCCGTGTCTGTGTTTGCGTCAAACGGGTCTTGCCATGCCAAATTTGCAGCAAACTATGCAATCGTATTTGCCATGGGCCCTTGTCAGCGCGTCGACCGTTGCGTTGACCTCGCTGGCAGCCTGCTCCTCAAGCATCGGCTCATACCAATCGCGCCCGAAAACAACACTCTCGCTCGATCAACCGTCACGGCTCACCCCGCCCCAGCCCGGTCGTAGCGCCTACAAGATCGGCGCGCCCTATAAAATCGGCACGCAATGGTACGTTCCGCGTGAACAGCCGGGCTACGACGCCGTTGGTGTTGCCTCATGGTACGGCCCAAACTTCGACGGCAAGCCAACGGCTAATGGCGAAATCTACGATCGCCATGCCCTCACCGCAGCGCATCCAACGCTGCCTCTCCCAAGCCTCGTGCGCGTTCAAAACATGTCAAATGGGCGGTCCATCGTGGTTCGTGTCAACGACCGAGGACCATTTGTGTCGGGACGGATTATCGATTTGTCGTTTGCCGCCGCCAACGAGTTAGGCTTTGCCGGGCGCGGGGTATCGCAAGTCAGGGTCATCTATATCGGACGAGCCGCAATCCAATCGGGCCCAAGTTGACTTGCGGCGTGACTGATAAATCGCAACAAACATCTCACAAATGCGAAACGTTAACGCTGGAGCTGTTTCAATGCCCGCCGTTAAGGTCGCATCAACCGCGCTGACCTAGGACAGTGGATCAGGGGCGGGCAGCGGCCTAAGTTGTGTAGGCAGCGTGGCGAGGAACAACATGAGTGCCATCAAACGATTTGCCAGCGACGAGAGCGGCGCAACCGCAATTGAGTACGGGCTCCTGAGTGCACTGATCGCAGTGGCAATCATCGGCTCGCTCTTCAACATGCGAGACGAAATCGGTGCGCTGTATGAACGTTTCGCCAGCGTGATGGCCAGCACACCTCGTCCCTGAACAACGAGTTGGCTACCTGATAATGTCCGCGCAACGCTGCCCGACTGACCCGAACCGTCAAAACTTATGACGCACCGTTCCGCGGATCGTTAAGTCGTCATCGCGCAAGTCTTCGCGCGGTGTGACCGTCTGTGGCTTTGTTTCAGCAGCTCCATACAGAAGCTCCAGACCGAAATCCATCCGAGGTAAGTTACCAAGCTTACCAAGGCCGGGGATCCGAACCTCAGTCACGCCGAGCGCTGGCTTTCCCGCTTCAGGCGCCGACGGCGCCGAAAAATCAGCTGCAGGGGCCTGAGCCGCAGGGGCACCCTGCCGCTGCTCCTGGAAAGCCAGGGCCGCTGTTGCGGCGCCCAGCATCAAACAAGCGATCAAAACTGTTCTAAGAAGCGTCATGCCGGTAATCCTAGGGCCGAACCGCTGATTGCGATTCGTCTGATCTTGAAACAACGCTATACGATTGCATCAGGTGCGGTTAAGCCCCGGTGAACATCTCAGTCGACGTTTGACAATGCACTGTGTCCTCCAGGCAATGTGACTGGTTTGCAACAAACTGCGACTTCGGCAGCTCTTCGCGGCCCTTTCCTCAACTTAAACAGGAAAGGCCGCCTCAAGGCGGCCTTTCCCACAGTTTTCATTGACAAACCAAGGATCAGAACTGCTTGCGACCACCCATGACGACGGTCTGGAAATCCTCAAGGGAAGCATTCCGGCTGGGTCGGCCAGCGCTAGCCGGGGAATGAGGCGTCGTACTCGTAGTTGCGGTAGGTCATGTAAAAGTCCATTGCGCCAGCCTCAATCTGCTGATTGAAACCACGACCGTAAACCGTAACCTCAGAGTTGGCCACGTTGCCGACAGCACCGAGCGGCACTGCTGAGCGGATCGTATTCTGCCCATAACGGCCTTCGATGTATTCACCAAAGAACGTCGACTTACCGATTGGCCAGAACTTCTGCTCGATGCCAGCCATCACTTGGAAGATGTCATCGCGTCAACGGTTACCAGTGATCCCGGGCGTACCACGGTTATCATCGTTACGCTGGCCGTAAGCACCCGACAGGAACAAGCCGGTTGGCACCTGCATGATCGACGCCGACATGCCCAGCTCATCGCCGTTGACGCCCGATTGGCCGCCAATATTGACGTAGCCCCGCTCGTTGTCGGTCCACTCAGCGTAGCCGATGCCCGCTGCGAGTTTGATACAGTTGAATTCGCCAACGCAACGGAGCGCTGCATCCCAGACGTCATCCTCGCCCCACGACGCGGAGGCAGTGAACCCAGCAAAAGTAGGGGTCTCATACTTCATAACGTTGAAGCGCGTACCTTCACCGGGGTTGGCGAGTGAGTTCGTCAAGTTATTGAAGGTCACGCCCGTCAACGCACCCGTTGCCGAGTTGCGCAGCAGGAAGCCGCCGAGATAATCTTGCAATTGGACCGTGTTAAAATAGCCAACGTTGGCCAAGTTAATTTCCGTGATGCCATCGACAGCATGCGACGTCTGACCAACCCATGTTTGGTATCCGCTAACCGAGGGAAGCTAATCCCAGAATTCCACGTGTGACGCTCGCAGCTCTTGCGCAGTTGCCCGGCTACAACGCATTGCGTGGGTCGCGATAGGCCATTAAACGGTTTCAAGACATGTCAGGCTCTGGAATCTCCAACACATTATTCGATGTTGCCGTGGTCGGCGCCGGACCGGCGGGCCTGGCGGCGGCCATCGCCCTGGCAAGGTCGGGATGCCGAACCGCGCTCGTGGCAGCGACACCGCCAACCGCGGGCACCGGCAACGAGGCGCGCACAGCGGCGCTATTTTGGCCGGCATTGAAACTGCTCGAACGAACCGGCGCTTGGCCAGCTTGCCAGGACGCGTCCGCTGAATTGCGCGGCATTCGCATTATCGACCGCACAGAGGCGCCGTTCGGTCTGCGCGCGCCAGAAGTCCTATTTGAAGCCCACGAAATCGGCCTCGACGCCTTTGGCTACAACGTTCCAAACAAAGCCTTATCGACAGCGCTACGGGCCTCGGCCGCTTGCACCGATGGCCTGACCATAGTCGCCAACGAGACCGTCGGCGGCCTTCAGTGGCAAGACGGGCGCGTGGTCTTGACGCTAATTAGCGGCGCAACCCTATCAGCCAGGCTGATCGCGGCTGCCGATGGTCGTCATTCGTTCTGCCGGGAGGCGGCCGACATTGGCGCCACGATCAAATCCACCGAACAAACGGCGATGACAGGCATTATCGTCCACGATCGCCCGCATGACGGAATTTCGACCGAGTTTCACAGCCCGGCTGGCCCGTGCACGGTCGTGCCGTTGCCGTCTGCCGAGCCCGGACGCCATGCGTCGAGCTTGGTTTGGATCGAACGCACCGCCGTCGCTGACCGCCTCGCTCAGCTAAGCGACCCGGACTTCCTGGCCGCGCTTTCCGCCCAACTTGGCGGTTTGCTTGGCCAACTCCACAGCATTTCAGGTCGCGGCCGCTTTGAATTGGCGTTCACACGCGCCAAAGTGCTGGCTAAAAACCGGGTCATGCTGCTGGCAGAAGCCGCGCACGCCATGCCACCTATCGGCGCGCAAGGCCTCAACATGAGCTTGCGCGATGTCGCGACAGCCGTTGACCTCGTTGGAGCGGCAAAATCGCAGGGCCGCGATCCAGGTGGTGACGATGTACTGTCACAATATGCGAGCCAGCGCGGCACTGGCATCGGCATTCGTATGCGCGCGGTCGAAACCCTCAATAGCTCGCTCCTGGTCGATTTTGGACCCATCAACCTCGCCAGAGGTGCTGGCCTCCACGCCCTACAAGCTTTACCGCCGCTCAAGCGCCAGTTGATGCGGCTCGGCATGGGCCAGTGACGGGTCGGCAAGCAACATGTGCGCGAGATGGCCGACAACTCTTGACGCTTGCTGCCAGGATCGCGCATCAGGCGTAAAACTTGAATTCGCCCGGCACACCTCCGCTTGATCGAACCTATCACGCCACCTCGCGCGCCGTCCAAGGCTGCCGCATCGCCCGAACCTGCCCAAACGCGTATGTCTTGGCTGCGCGATGGTCAATTTCGCGTCGAATACGGTGTTCTCCGGCTGATCGTGGGGCTCTTTCGCGCCGTTCCATTACGACTAGCGCGAGGCTTTTCCGCCCGCGCTTGGCGGCTCCTCGCGCCGCTCGTGAACCCAAAGAGGCACCAGCGCGCCCTCGATAATCTCGCCCTCGCCTACCCCGAAGCGACAGAAGCCTGGCGCCGTGACATCGCGCTTCGCCACTGGGAAAATCTCGGCCGCGTCATGGTCGAGACGATCTGCCTCGACCGGATTATCGCGACATCGGGGGCGATCGAAATTCTCAACACCGGCTCGTTTGCCCGTTACCGCACCAAACTTGGCCCCGTCATCGGCGTCTCGCTACACCAGGGCAACTACGAGCTTGCAATCTGGCCATTGACGCTGGCTGGCCAATCGCCGGCCGCCGTCTATCGCTCAGTCAACAATCCCTACATCGACACATACCTGCGAGACCAACGCCGCCACCTCTACCCCGGTGGCCTGTTCGGTCGTGGCAAGGTCGAGGGCGATCACGGCGACGACCAACGCACGGGCCGTGTTTTGATGGACTACGTCCGGCGCGGCGGGAAGCTCGGTCTTATCTGCGACCTCTACGACCGCAACGGCATGCCTGTCCCGTTTTTTGGTCGCGACGCGCGCACGGTCATGATCGCGCCGCTAATTGCGCGGCGGGTCGGTGCGCGGGTCTGGATGGCGCGCTGCCTCCGCGTTGGCACCGACAGCCGTTTTAAGATCGAACTCAAAGAGTTGCGCATCCCACGCACCGCCAACCAGAGCGACGACGTCAAGCAAGCGCTCATCGCAATGAACGCGCAATTCGAAGCCTGGGTGCGCGAAGCGCCCGAACAGTGGATGTGGTCAAACCGCCGCTGGAGTTGAACGGGACAGCGAACAGCGACTAGCAATCGCGTATCAGCTTCGGTCCTCAATTGGTCATAACTGCCCACTACCGACTGCCTCAACAAGAGCACCCCATGGCCGCCACGCGCACACCTGCCAAGTTCTTTGCTCCGCTCGCCATCGGCGCTCCCGAGCCCCATCGACAGCCGCCGGTGACCCTGGAGCGGATGATCCACTTCATCCCGCCCCACAACGCGAAAATCCGCGCCAAGCTTCGCGACACCATCGCTCAGGTCGACGTTGTCCTCGGCAACCTCGAAGACGCCGTCGCAGCTGCCGAGAAAGAAGATGCCCGCGCTGGCTTCGTCGCCATGGCCCGCGAGTTCGATTTCGGCCAAACCGGGCTGTGGACGCGCGTCAATTGCCTGAACTCGCCGTGGGGCCTCGACGACATTACGACGCTCGTTGCTGAGGCTGGCAATAAGCTTGACGTGATGATGCTGCCCAAGGTCGAGGGCCCGTGGGACATTTATTATCTCGATCAGCTGCTGGCCCAACTCGAAGCCAAGCACAACGTCAAAAAGCCGATCCTGATCCACGCCATCCTTGAGACTGCCGAGGGCGTGAACAATGTCGAGGCGATTGCGGCAGCTTCGCCTCGCATGCATGGCATGAGCCTCGGCCCGGCCGACCTTGCCGCATCGCGGGGCATGAAGACGACCCGCGTCGGCGGCGGCCACCCAGATTATACGGTCATCGCTGACGCGGGAAGCGACGCCGCCGCGCCTCGCATGCGCTATCAGCAGGACCTGTGGCACTACACAATCGGAAAGATGGTCGATGCCTGCCTCGCCCACGGCCTGAAGCCGTTTTACGGTCCGTTCGGCGATTTTTCCGATCCGGCCGCGTGCGAGGCCCAGTTCCGCAACGCGTTTTTGCAAGGGTGCGTCGGCGCATGGTCGCTGCATCCCTCCCAAATCGAGATCGCCAAACGCGTGTTCTCCCCAGACGCAGGCGAAGTCGCATTCGCTAAGCGGATCATCGCCGCAATGCCGGACGGCACCGGCGCGGTTATGCTCGATGGCAAGATGCAAGATGACGCGACCTGGAAACAGGCCAAGGTCATCGTTGATTTGGCCCGTATCGTGGCGCGCAAAGACCCGACCGCCGCAGCGATTTATGGTTTATGAGCCACAAGATGCGACATCGCCGCAGCAACCGCTAAGCTAGTCCAGCACGCGAGGATGGTCTAAGCCTGTGATGTCTGTAACATGACATCGTGGGCGCTCCCGGCGGGGCTGCGGGGCTGCCATGCTGCTGATCCACT
>JBBQNE010000118.1:0-10238 GCA_038329675.1 Hyphomicrobiales bacterium
GGTCGTGTCGGTCGTGTGCCGCATGACGTTTGACTTCGCGCTATGGAGCGAGGGCAAGGTCCCCGTGACTGTTGTGTGCGAAGAGGCCCACCGTTATGTGCCAGCCAACACCAACCAGTGTTTTGAGCCAGCCAAGCGCGCGATCGCAAAAATCGCTAAAGAAGGCCGTAAATACGGTGCCTCGCTGTGCATCGTGACGCAGCGGCCAGCTGAAATCGATCCGACGATCCTGTCACAGTGCAACACCGTGTTTGCGCTTCGCATGTCGAACGATCGCGACCAGGATATCGTTGCCTCGGCGATCTCGGATACGGGCTCGGGATTGCTGGAGTTCTTGTCAGCACTTGGCCAGCGTGAGGCGATTGCGTTTGGTGATGGCGTGTCGCTGCCGGTGCGTATCCGCTTTGATGAAATGCCAGCCGAGTTCTTGCCGCGTTCCTCGACGGCTGCGTTTACCAAGCATTGGCAAAAGTCGATCGATGACGAAGGCTTCCTTGAGCAACTCGTTGAGCGTTGGCGCCAGGCTGGCCTTGGCTCGCAAATGGATGCAGCCCAACAGGCAGCCCAACTTGCCGAGATCATGGGTGGCAACGGTTCGGGCGGGCAATACCAGCCGATGGGCCAAGATGAGCCGCGGTCTGTTCAGTCCCGGATGCAGAACGCCGCACCATCAGAGCGCCAGCCGTCAGCCCCGTCACAGTCGCCGTTGCGGCGCCAACTCGCGGGTGCCGGCGTTAGTGGCGGCAATGGCGCAACCGGCGCTTCTGCCGGCCCGAACGGAGGCGCAGCGCCGAATGGTGGGGCGATGGCGCAAGCCGCCGCCGCGGATGCGGGCCCACGTACGCTACGTGAGCGGCTGTTGAGCCGCACGTAATCGCGCTTGCCGCAATAGCGGACCGGTGCTCAAACATGGCGCGATGGGCCATAGGTCGCGACCAGCTTGATATTTTGAGCGGGTTGCGCTCGCGGCGCAGTTATTATTGCGTCGCGGAGGAAGTCTGATGTCGAGCGTCATGTTTCCGGTGGTCCTGTCGGGCGGGTCAGGGACGCGGTTGTGGCCGCTGTCCCGGGCGATGTATCCCAAGCAATTTATTCGGTTTTTC
This sequence comes from Hyphomicrobiales bacterium, assembly GCA_038329675.1. Lineage (GTDB taxonomy): Bacteria > Pseudomonadota > Alphaproteobacteria > Rhizobiales > Hyphomicrobiaceae > JANXVY01. The sequence continues at coordinate 1,104 of JBBQNE010000118.1, forward strand.
AATACCCAGCAGTCGACGTTTCTTGGTGAAACGCTGGCGCGATTGCCGACGGCTGAAGGCTTCAACGCACCAATCGTGCTGTGCAACAACGACCACCGGTTTTTAGTCCGTGAAGAACTGGAGCGGACCGGCGTTACGGCCCATGCGATCGTTTTGGAACCGGTTGCGCGCAATACGGCTCCAGCGATCGCGGTTGCTGCGTTGATCGCGGTTCGCCAATCGGCTGACGCCGTGCTGGTCGTGATGCCGTCTGATCACGTCGTCCGGGATGGGCCAGCATTTACAGCCGCTGTCAAATCGGCCTCTCAGATCGCGGCGTCTGGCAAGCTCGTTCTATTTGGCATTGCACCCGATGAGCCGCACACCGGCTACGGCTACATCCGGCGCGGGGCTGCACTTACTGGCAATGGTTCTGGCGCGGCGAACGGTGGAGGCGGCTATCTTGTCGATGCCTTCGTTGAAAAGCCGCAGCGCGATGTCGCCGAGCAGTATCTCGCCGCTGGGACTTATTATTGGAACAGCGGCATCTTCGTGTTCCATGCGAAGACATTCCTGGGCGAACTTGAGCGATATGCGCCAGGGACCGTCGATGCGGCAGAAGATGCGCTTGATCGGGCCAAGGCTGATCTTGGCTTCCTGCGTCTGGATGCTGAAAGCTTCGCCAGGGCGCCCGACATCTCGGTTGATTACGCCGTGATGGAGAAGACGAAGGCAGCGGCCATGTTGCCCGTCGATGTCGGGTGGAATGACGTGGGCTCGTGGTCTTCGCTTTGGGAGATCGCGCCGCGCGATGCCAGCGGTAACTTCGTCAACGGCGACGGCGTTTTACTCGATACCACCGGAACCTATGTCCACAGCGATAAGGCGCTCGTTGCAACGATTGGGGTCGAAAACCTCATCATCGTCGACACGCCCGACGCGCTCCTGGTCGCCGATCGCTCGCGGGCGCAAGACGTTGGCAAGCTTGTCCAGCTGCTCAAGAAATCCAACCGCAAGGAACAGCAGCAGCATCTGCGCAACCTGCGGCCGTGGGGTTTTTTTGAAACGTTGTCGTTGGCGCCGCGCTTCCAAGTGAAGCTGCTGCACGTCAAGCCTGGCGAGAAATTGTCGATGCAAATGCATCACCATCGCTCCGAGCACTGGGTCGTGGTGCAGGGGACAGCCAAGGTCGTGGTTGGCGATACGGAGCGGTTGGTGCGCGAAAACGAGAGCGTCTACATCCAGTCAACTCAATGGCACCGCCTGGAGAACCCAGGAAAAGTGCCACTTGAGTTGATCGAGGTGCAACTCGGCAGCTACCTCGGCGAAGACGACATTGTCCGGACCGATGATGTTTATAATCGCGATCCCCACGAGACCAAGTGATCGGCGCCGGCGGTCTGAGGCGGTCCATTGCCAAGCGTAACCACTTGGTGCACCTCGTGTGCCCGTGGAAGGCTTTGATAACTCGCTAGCAGTGGTCTAGTGTTGTGGCGGGGGCGGTTAGCTCAGCGGTAGAGCATCTCGTTTACACCGAGAGGGTCGGGGGTTCGAAACCCTCACCGCCCACCATTTTCACGGCCAGTCGGCAAGTACGCGCGGCGCTGATGGGCGCGACGGGTGGTGTTACGAGACTTTGGCTGCTGACGTCAGAGTGTGCGCAGTGCGCACGGCGGTTGCGCCGGGGTTAAGCCGGGGTGCCCCGGGCCGTCCGGCGCTTGCGTCGGGGTGTGCGGCGTGCTTTGGCTCCTGGGCTGAATTAAATCCAACGGATGCCTGTTGCGCGGGGACTTTGATGTCGCTTTCCATGTATGACGCCTCGGTGCCAGTGTTCACGCAAATGCTTGGCGGGCTATCGGGTGTGCTCGACAAAGCGGCGGTCTATGCCGAGGCCAAAAAAATCGATCATGCCGTACTTTTGCAAACGCGGCTAGCGCCAGACATGTTTCCGCTCGCCCGGCAGGTCCAGATCGCGTGCGACTTTGCCAAGGGTACGCCAGCGCGGCTTGCTGGCGTCGAGAACCCGAGCTTTTCGGATACGGAAACGTCGTTAGGCGACCTCAAGGCGCGCATCGATAAGACGGTGGAGTTCATCAATTCCCTTGATAAGGCAGCGATTGAAGCGAGCGCTGATCGCGACATCACGCTGAAAGTTGCTGGCCGCGAAATGCACTTCAAGGGACAGCCGTATTTGCTGAACTTCGCCACGCCCAACTTCTATTTTCACGTGGTGGCGGCCTACTCGATCTTGCGGGCGGCTGGCGTTGAGATCGGCAAGTTTGACTACGTCGGCATGAAGCGTCCGGGTTGAGCTGGTCGGCTGCGAGGCGCTACTGAGGCGCGGCAAAACGAGGTGCGGCCTCGTGTGGTGAACATGATCAATCGTCCAGAATACGCAGCCATCCTTGCTTGACTTCGTCGGGCGAAACCCATAACTGGCTGTTCTCGCGTCTAGCCCGCAGGCGACGCGACACTCGGCAATGCGGGAGTAGCTCAGTTGGTTAGAGCGCCGCCCTGTCACGGCGGAGGCCGCGGGTTCAAGTCCCGTCTCTCGCGCCACGCCGCCACGTGGCAGTTCATCGGCTCCAGGCTGATCCATTCGATCTTAATAAGGCGCGTTGGTGTAACCGCCTATCGCCGGTAAAGCCGATCATTAGGGTCGGCGAACCCAAGCGCATCGCGCGCGACCTCTTCGGTGATGTCACGTGCGGGCGGCTCGGATGTGAGCAACGCGACGTCCCGGCCTAAACGCGACCGCACGGCCTCAAGGCTGCTGAGTTCGAACTCCAGCATGCTGGTGCGCTCGATAAGCTTCAGCCGCGCCTCGAAGCCGTGCCGACCATACAGGGCATGGTGGGCGAAGTATCCCGATGCCGCGAGACAGCCAAGCAGGACCAGGGCTCTCTGGAAGCGGGTTCGCCAATCGCGATTGTGTGTGAGACGCTGCACGGTGTGCGTTCGATTGTCTGGATGCGGGACGTGACTAAGGAACATCGCAATTGTGACATGGACGGCTTAAGGGCTGGTAAAGCGCCGCGCAAATTTGAAACAGGGCCTGTGCCGGGTTCAAATGGTTGGACGCTGCACCAAGTCGAGCTTTGGTCGACCGTCAATTGGCGCAGCGGATTTCTAAGCTGCCACCGGCACGGACGTCGGCTTCAATCCGCATGTTGAGTACGCCGCCATCGCCAGCGACGAGGCCCGATGTTCGATGTCGGGGTATAATCTGATCAGCTGCATCCACGATGTCGGCCCAGTATCGGCCTGGCTGTAATCCAGCCAGAACGATATCGCCGGGGCCGAAACCCTTGACCTCTGCTGTGAGTTCGCAAGGCCGCGATTTCAGAGCGCTAATCTGCCACCGACTTTCGACAACGTGGGGCTTCGCGCGTTGCAGACGAGAAGCGCTGGTCAATGCGACAACCGGTGTGGCCACGGCGGGGTCGAGCGCAACGTATAGCGAGCCGTTGGTCCTATTTTGGCCCAGCACGCCAATGCTCGCACCAAAGTCGAGCGACAAGGTGTTGGCGCGATCAAAGCGCACGGTTTGAATGGCGCCGCGCTGTTCCACCCGCCAACTTCGGGCGCTAAGAGATGTCAGGCGGAGTGCTGGAAACGAATCCGCAATCGCGGCGTATTGTGATGCTGGGATCGGAATCACATCAGCTATGCGCGCCCGTTGCAAATGGCCCCGCACGGCTTCAAGTGAAGCTTCAAATTCGCCCGAATACATATGATAATACAGATTGACGGGTTTCAGCCGCCGTGGGTTTTCGGTCCGATCATGCGTTTGTGATAATGCTGCGAAGCCGTCGTAGGGGCCCGTCCACTCATTAGTGTAGGAATTCTCGTTGCTTGCCGCCGCAAACACTTGCCGTTCTCCACCAACGATGCGACCGATCGGGCGAACGTAGGCCACCGATGACCACTGTGCGTCGAAGCGCGTGTCTCCGCCGTTCATGTTGCGAACGCCCGCTTTACGCGTGGCCGCGATCGCGGATGCGAACGGTCCAGTATCACCCGACCATAGAAACAGTTGAGGCCGCTTGCCCGACGGCGAAAGCCGCTGGACGGCCGCAAGCGATCCAGCCACTTCCTGGTCCAAAAGGAAGGGTCGCTCAACAGCGTAACGAGGAAGCGACCCGAGCTTTAGCTTTGAGTTCTCAAGGGAGGCCAAAAGCTGTTGCTCCCGCTCCCGGGAATAAACCTCGAAGAAGCGCCAGTCGAAGGGGTGCGTGTGGCTATGGCTCGCGGTTTCAACGTGAGGCAGCGCAAAAATCCGCCGGGCAATGTCGTCGGCACCTAGCTTGCCTTTGAGCGTGGGGTCAACGTCGCACGTGATCAAACCAACCGTGACAGGAAGGTCGAAAAACGGAGCGATCAACTCTTGCAAAACGACTTGCGCTGCGGGCTTTCCGACGTGCTTGGCGACCTGCGATACCGTGTTCCAGCTGTCGCCAGCGATGTGGCTCAAGTAGATGCGACGACCAGCCAGCGTCGTGAGATCGGCAATGGGGCGCGGCCCGAAGTTGAGAGCTTTTTCGAGGAATGCGATGGGGTCGATACCCCACCACAAACGCTGTGCCGCCTCGTCCCAATTGATCGCAAAACCCGACGCCACGTAGCCCCCGCCCGGACCAGCGGCAACCAAAATAGCATCTTGCGCTGCGCCTGCCAGATCTGCAGGCGGCGACATCGACAACAGGACCTCGGCTGAGTTACGTGACTTGCTGAACGGCTCCAGGAGTTCCAAGGTCTCGCTCGCGTCGCCTTGTGTTGGGATGGTCAGAGCTGGCTGGTCGCGGCGTTTTGTCGGCAATTGCGTGTTCTTAGGGCGCGCCAAGCCAGCTGCGCGGACGTCGAGCCGTTGGATGTAACGATGGGACGGCAGCGGATTGGCCAACGGCCGCTCGCGCGCGACGATATCGCGGTCGATGTCGCGAATGACCGTCTTTGAGGTATCGGCGACAAAGTGTGAGACCGGCTGAAGCCCGAGTTCGGCGAGTAGAGGGGCGATCATGGCGACTTCGTTGGGGCCGTCAGGCGCGCCAACCGATTCCATAATCACGAATTTCAAGCCGGTTCGGGCCGCCGCCGCAGCCCATGCAAGATAGGCCTCGGCGCCCGGGATATCGTCTTCAAACCACGTTATGGCTGCTGCAATGTCGTTGACATCGGCCGGTTGCGGAAGGCCGTTAGCCAAGTCGAAATAGACGACATCGTAGCCCAAATGGTTGAGCGGCATGGCGAGAAATGACTGGATCCGGCTCTTGTCGGGCGAAGGCTCTTCCGCGCTGTGGTAGAGGCCCAGCACTTTACGTGGGACGGGCTTGGCTTGTGTAGCCCGGTTGGGGTTCGTCTTGATCCTGTCTGTGGCCGGTTCGGGATTGGCCTGTGCTCGATCGTGTGACGACAACGGCGCGAACAGAATCGTAACGGTCACGAAAATAAGCATGCAGCCACGATAAAAAAATAACACTGGCGTGGAGATCGGCATCGGTCGGTTCACAGAGAAGTTGATCGTCAAAGGGGAATGCGATCGCGGACCGCTCAATCGGCGTTGTGGGTCTTAAGCAATCGGCTCGGTCGTGGCTGGGGGGCCCATTTCAACGGGTGTGTCGCCCGGCTGGCCCCATTCGGCCCAGCTGCCATCATAAACGGCGGCATTGGTTTGCCCGAGGACGGCGAGCGCGAGTGATACGATGCTCGCCGTTACGCCCGAGCCACATGTCGTGACGACGGGCGATTTCGGATCGATCCCGGCGGCTGCAAAGATCTGTGCAAGTTCGGCGGCCGGCTTCAATGTCCCATCGGCGGCAATCAGATCGGCCGAAGGAACGTTACGAGAGCCTGGCATATGTCCAGGCCGTAGCCCCGGCCGTGGCTCGGGGTCGGTGCCAGCAAAACGGCCTGCTGGACGGGCGTCGACGACTTGGGCGGTTCGATTTGCGACGACCGACTTCATCTCATCGAAGTCGCGGATCAGTTCAACTTGGCGTCGCGGGGTGAAATGGCGCTCAAAGCGCCGCGCGGGCTGATCGTCTTCAAGCGGGCGACCCTCGGCCTTCCACTTCTTCAATCCGCCATCGAGAACGGCGACGTCGTTGTAGCCCATGGCCCGGAATGTCCACCAGACGCGGGCGGCTGAAAACAAGCCGTAGGTATCGTAGACGACGACCTTCATGCCATCGCCGACGCCGAGTTTCTTCATACGAGAGGCGAATTTGATCTGCGAGGGCAGCATATGGGGTAGAGGCGAGGTCTCGTCGGATAGGTCGTCGATGTCGAAAAAAAGAGCCCCTGGAATGTGTTCGGCTGCGTATTCAGCACGCGCGTCGCGGTTGGCGGTCGGGAGGTGCCAAGTTCCGTCTAAGACGACGAGGCCGGGTGCGTCGAGGCGGTCGGCCAGCCATTGGGTGTCGACGATCCAAGATTTCGAACTGAAGGGCACCGTACGCTCCGGCGGTTGATGGGAAATGGCTTCGGCAAGGTTCTACCAGCGGGGAACCGCCGCGCAACCGCTGTTGGCACAACGCAGCATGACGATGACGCTCATATGGTGGCGTCAAACACAATTGGCAGTGGCGCGGGTGTGCGGGAGAGCCATCCGGGCACGGGAAGCCCTTGGCTTTCAAGAAACGCGCGATTGTAGAGCTTCGACTGATAGCGCGATCCGTGATCACATAAGATCGTCACCACGGTGTGGCCTGGGCCCAAGTCTTGAGCAAAGCGGGTTGCCGCCGTGACATTGACCCCCGACGAGGCGCCAAGGCACAGGCCCTCCTCCTCCAACAGCTGAAAGGTGGTTTGGAGGCTTTCGCGATCGGGGATTTGGTAGGCGCGGTCGACGGTCAATCCTTCCAGGTTGGCGGTTATGCGTCCCTGACCGATCCCTTCGGTAATTGAGGAGCCATGTGATTTAAGTTCGCCGGTGGTGTAGAAGCTGTAGAGCGCCGCACCCGGCGGGTCGGCGAGCGCGATTTGCACGGCTGGCTTCAATTTGCGCAATCCGGCAGCGACGCCCGCAAGCGTGCCGCCCGAGCCGACGGCGCACGTGAACCCATCAACCGTGCCGCCGGTTTGGGTGAAAATTTCAACGGCCGTTGTCTCACTGTGCACCTGCCGGTTTGCGATGTTATCAAACTGATTGGCAAACACGGCAGAGCCCGGGTGTTCGGCATTCAAGGCTTGGGCAAGGCGCGCGGCATACTTGACATAGTTGTTCGGGTTTTTGAACGGCACCGCTGGCACCTCGACGACGTGCGCTCCGAGAAGTCGTAACGTGTCTTTTTTCTCAGCTGATTGGGTTTGCGGGATCACAATGATCGTGCGGAATCCCATCGCGTTACCAACGATCGTCAGGCCAATGCCCGTGTTGCCAGCCGTGCCCTCAACGATTGTGCCGCCGGGCTTCAGCCGACCGTCGGCAAGTGCGGCTCGGATGATGCCGAGCGCGGTCCGGTCCTTGACCGATTGGCCCGGGTTCATAAATTCGGCTTTGCCGAGGATCGTGCATCCCGTCTCGCGACTGGCGCGCTGCAACGTGATGAGTGGCGTGTTCCCGATTGCACTAATGACGCCGCGATCGTTCGACATTGGTGGCATGGTCTTTCGATGATCAAAATGTGCTTTGCCCGCTCTAGGCTAGCAGCTGCGCCGTCGCAAGATCGCGCCGCGTTCAATGCGGGACCAGGACAACATCGCAGAGACGCGCGGGGTTGCCTCGACTAAGGTTGGGGTGGTGCGCCCTCCACAATGGCGAACGAACACATACGGAAAACGTTGCAATGAAACCGACCCTCTTGCCTGGCGCGACCTATACCCACACGTTTGTGGTGCCGCCGGGCAAAACTGTGCCGCATCTTTATCCAGAGGCGCCGGAGTTTGCCAGCATGCCTGCGGTGTTGGCGACGGGCTACATGGTCGGTCTGATGGAGTGGGCGTGCATGAAAATGTTGGCTCCGCATCTGGACGAGGGCGAGGGGTCGCTTGGGATTGCGATCGATGTTGACCACGCGGCGGCGACACTACCAGGGCAGACGATCACGGTGGTTGCGTCGTGCCTCGAAGTCAGTGGCCGCAAGATCAAGTTCCAGGTGACGGCGCACGACGGTATCGATCGGATCGGGTCGGGAACGCATGCCCGCGCTGTGGTGCCATGGGATCGGTTCAAGGCAATGGTTAACGCCAAGGCCGAGAAGGCGGGGGTTGAAGGGTTGCCGACGTGATGGCGCGTTTGGTTATCTCGCAAGTGGCGGGGTGAAGGCGGCTGGCGGGTTAGACGAGGCGCGCTTTTGTTTGGCGCCACTCGCATCGCGGCCGCAGTCGGGCTATGCTTCAAGGAGAAATAATTCCCGCCGGAGAAGTTGATGAACGCTCGCGTGTTCATGCCCGTCGATAAAGCCGACTTTTATCGCTACATCGCGCGTGAGCCCGAGGGCCGCGGCCCCTTCACGTCACCTCAACTCGGCGTGGCGGCACAGGTGTCAATCCACTCGATCGAACAGAAGAGTGGCATCAGCTTCGGTACTCTCATCGCTGTCGACCCGCTCTCCGACGGTAACGAGAGCGTCGGCGCGGTCGTGTCAGCACCGCTGCTCGCCTTAGAGCAGATCCGCTTCTTGTCGCAGGATGCCGAAAGTCGAACACGCAAAAAAAGACGCTGAGCCTCAACGTTCAGCCCTCAACTAACGGAAGCACTCTAAAGCACGAGCAGAAGCAGTAGCGCACTGGATCGACCCAACTCGCTAGCAGGCCGCTGAAGAACCGGCGCGGATAGAACGCTATCCTCTCGGCTGGGCCGTTGGAAGTATCGATGGACGTGGCTGGGAGCTCTTGCCCGCCGATCAGGCGGCTGTCACGCTTGGTGCCACTGTTTTCTGAAAGCCGACATTGCGGCGTAGCATGTCGAAAGCCATCAGATGTGAGGCACCGGAAATGCCGACACCAAACAGTGGAATCAAAGCAAGCGGCAGCGAGGCAATTGGTGCCATCAGCGGGTTTTGAAGCAGTGTGAAAGTGAGGCCTGTGCCAACGGCCACCACAAAATCAGCAAAGCCAATGCGGTGGAACATGAGGTAGCGTTGGTTGCTTTCGGGCTTTGTCGACAACCAGAGTGCATAAGAACCGGCGATGAAATCGCCAACGCCGGCGAGG
>JBBQNE010000119.1:0-10174 GCA_038329675.1 Hyphomicrobiales bacterium
CAAGCCGAAAATGCTATTGCTTGATGAACCGTCGATGGGACTTGCGCCACAGATTGTTGCTGAAATTTTTGAAATCGTCCGCGATTTGAATAGTAAAGAGGGCGTCAGCATCCTTTTGGCCGAACAAAACACAAGTGTTGCCCTCCGATATGCAGACTATGGCTACATCCTGGAAAGTGGGCGCATTATGCTGGACGGTACTGCAAAGGCGCTCGCAGATAACCCGGACGTAAAGGAGTTTTATTTAGGTATGTCGTCTGAGGGTCGAAAGAGCTTCCGCGAAGTTAAATCCTATCGCCGCCGCAAGCGCTGGATTTGACGGCTGGACCAAATCGCAAGGCGCGTTAGTCGAGATAAATGTGCCGGTCTAGCCGCAAAAGTGGTCATGTCGGCAATCACTTCTTGCCCGTTCTTGTTGGTAGGCTCGATGCAGCGCGGCAGTTAGGTCTGAGGTTCTGGAATTGTTTCAACCGCGCACGGACGCGCTCAACATCACCGGCATCACCGGCATCACCGGCATCACCGATGGCACGACGCCCGCGCGCAGTCAGCCTCAACCTGCGCTTCCCCGGCCAGGGGTTCCAAGCGGAGACGGGCCTGCATTACAACTGGCACCGCAGCTACGATCCAACCCTGGGTCGCTACACCGAGCCCGACCCACTCGGGTTTGTGGATGACCCGAGTGTGCATGGGTATGCCGATCATTCTCCACAAATTTTCGTCGATCCTGATGGGCAGAAAGTAGAAGTCTGTTGTAAATCCATCGATATTGATTGGGCTCCGCCGTTCGTTAGCCATTGCTGGCTTAAGACGGATACCAAAGAGGCCGAGATGGTTGGTCAATGCCCCGATCCAGGCAATCGATCCTCCGATAAGCCATTTATTCAAACCAAAATTATTGACCATACCGGTCTTAATAGGGACAAAAGAAACTCGTGCACTACATCAATAAAAATTGACGAAGACTGTGTCAACAAAGAGCTCGTGATTGGGAAGCCGACTGGCGAAACGGTCCAGCGCCTCGTAGCCGACTACCAAAAAAGAGCGGTCGATCCGGCGGTATTTTGCAGGTGGAGCCAAGACGCAACGGTTGAACCGCCTAAAGCCAAGCCACCGGTTATTGACCCGAGCGACCTCAATAAACGCGAAAAAGACCTCCAGAAAGCACGCGGCAAGGGTTAAGCGTCGCTGGCACGATCCCGGTGGCGGTCGCGGTCATAGCCGCGGGTCGACGGGGTCGCTTTCAAGCGCAAGGACGCCGAAAACGGCTTCGTGGACACGGCGCAGCGGCTCGCGCGCGACAAACCGCACCAGCGATTCTTGGCCGAGCGCGAACTCGCGGACGGCTAATCCGCGTTTGCGGCCAAGCCCACGTGCGCGCAATCGCGCGAGGTATTGGGGCGTATCGTATTCGGGCCCGTAAATGATCCGCAGGTATTCGGGGCCTCGGCATTTGACGGCTGGCTGTATGAGACCGCGGTCATTCAACGCGATGAAGCCAAGCGGTTTGACGACCATGCCTTCGCCACCGTTGGCAACCATTTCCTCCCACCATTGCGTTGCCGCAGCGACGCTCTCGGCATCGTCGAGTTTAACGTCGCGGAAACGCGTGGCGGCGATGACACCACCGGCCGCGTCACCAGCCCCTAAACGGCTGGCGTCTTTCACGACGGCGGAAGGCGCCGCCTCCGCTGATGACGCATCGGCTAATCGGTGCGCTTCGGCCATATGCCAGTGGTGGTCCTTATCCATATGCACCGCGCCTTCGCTGGCGAGCAGATGAAAGGGCGCGACGCGGTAATCGGCGATCGACGTCACCGGCCAACAATATTGACGGTAGGCGTCACCATAGGCCGTCGTGCGCGCTAGCCGGGAGGCGGTCGCCTCGCGCAATGGTGCGAGTGAAGGGTCGCGTGCTGCCGCAGCGATCAGCGCGGAGTTGGCAGCGCGCAAGCCAGCGTCGGCAGCAGCCCACGTCGCGGCGTATTGGTCCTTGATCAACCCTTGCGCCTTGGCTGACCACGGCATGATTTCGGCATCGAGCAACACCCAGCCGGTTGCGAGCCGGTCCCAGGTGTTGGCGCAGTCAAGGGCCTGTCGGAGCCGGGCGAGCAGGGCTTCGCACGTCTCGATGGAGTTAAAGAATGCGCGGCCGGTGCGCGTATAAATCGCGCCGGTCTCACCGGTCGTCACACCAAATCTGGTCCGCGCCACCTCACCATCACGGCACACGACGAGCAGGGCACGCGAGCCCATGTGCTTTTCTTCAACGATGCACGTGGCGATGCCCTCGCTTCGGTAATAAGCGAACGCTTCGTCGGGGTGTTCGAGTAGGCCATCACGGCCTGATGTGGCAGGCGGCGACATTGTCGGCGGCAGGTAGATCAACCATTTGGGATTGATCGCGTAGCGAGCCATAACCTCAAGTGCTGCTGCCGATTGGCCTTCGTCGATCGTCACGCTGCGGCCGGTTGCAAGCTTGATGATGCGCTTGCCCATCACAAGCGACAAGTCGAGCAGGTCATCGTCTTCTTGCTGTAATGTGAGGCCGGTGGCGCTTCGCGGTGGCTCAAGGGGGCGCGTTGGCTCGGCGTAGACGGCGAGTGCTGGTACGTCGACGAGTTCGCGCTCCGGCCAACGCATGGCGGTCAGCTTGCCGCCAAAACAACAGCCCGTATCGAGACAAATCGTATTGTTGAGCCATTCGGCTTCGACAACTGGCGTGTGCCCGTAGACAATCGTCGTGCCGCCGTCATAGGCGGATGCCCAGTTGGCGCGGACCGGCAACCCATAGTCATCGATCTCGCCCGTCGTTTCGCCATAGAGACAGAACTCGCGGACTGCGCCCGATGAGCGGCCGATCATCTCGGATTTTATCCCGGCGTGGCACGCAACGAGGCCGCCGCCATCGAGCCAAAGATGGCTGACGAGCTTATCCAAGAACGCTCTGACCGTGCCGTGGAACGATGGCGGTTCGCGGCCCATCTGTTCAACCGTTGCCGCCAACCCATGCGTCAGCTGCACCTTGCGGCCAGCGAGCCAGCGACCGAACTTTGCGTCGTGGTTGCCTGGCACTGCGAGCGCGCTGCCGCTTGCGACCATCGCCATGACGATCCGCAAAACGTCGGGGCTGTTGGGCCCGCGGTCAACGAGGTCGCCGAGGAAAAGGGCGCGGCGGCCCGGCGGTGGCGTCACGGCGCAGCTGCGCGCGCCGTCGGCTTCGCCCCAAGCGATGACGTAGCCCAGCTTGGCGAGTAGGGCTTGCAATTCATCGGCACAGCCATGGACATCGCCGATCAGATCGAACGGCCCGCTGGTGGTGCGAGCATCCGTCCACAACGCGATCCGCTCGATCTCGACGGCCTCGATCTCCTCGACCGATCGATATTCGTAGACGTAGCGGAAGCCCTCGCGGTCAAGAGCGTTGACGCCTCGGCGCAACGCCGAATGGTGGTTGCGGACGACGTGGGGGCCGAACTGGCGATCGGGCCGCGTGGCATTGCGCGTATGGCAGATGTCCTCGCCGGGGTTGACGACGATCGCGATGGCTAGCGCGTGGTGGCGCTTGGCAATCGTGACGAGGCGGTCGCGGTCTTCTTTGCGGACGTTCGTTGCATCGATGACGGTCAATCGGCGACGCTTGAGGCGGATGCTGGCGATGTTGTGAACGAGATCGAAGGCATCGCCGGTGGCTTCAAGGCTCGTTTCATCGTCGTCGACCATGCCGCGGCAATCGTCCGACGAGACGATTTCAGTTGGCTTGAAGTGACGGCGAGCGAATGTCGATTTGCCTGAACCAGATGCGCCGATCAGGACGACGAGGCAGAAGTCGGGGATCTTGATCCGTGTCTGCAATTTTCCGACCCGGCGCGGCGCACGGCGGCGTTTGCCATCACCCGAGCCTGGCTCGCGTGTTTGCTCAGGTATCGCCTTGGATGTTGCGTCGGATGTTGCGTTGGATGTTGCGTCGGGCGTCGGTGGCACGGCATTCGCCGGTTCGGTGTTCGGCGGTTCGGAGTTCGTCATCTCAGTGTTGTTTGTCAAAACCGATCCTCCCGCGTCGGTTGCAACGCGCCACGGGTAAAGATCGCCATTTGGGAGGGGGCACCGTAGTCGGCGTCGACTTCGCCGAGTGGTTCGATCGCCAGACGATAGCCGAAGCGGGCGGCCACCGTTTCGGCCCAGGCGGCAAACTCGGCGCGCGTCCACTCAAACCGGTGGTCGGCGTGCCGGAACGTGCCGGGGGCGAGACCTTCAAACTTGACGTTATAATCCCGGTTTGGCGTCGTCATCACGACGAGGCCGGGTCGGGCCTTTTCAAACACCACCCGTTCGACATGGGGCAAGCGGGCCGGTTCAACGTGCTCGATGACTTCGACGAGCGCTGCGGCATCGAAGTCGGCCAGCCGCGCGTCGTAATAGGTCAGCGCGCCTTGCAGCAACTTGATCCGATCGCGTTGCGTATCAGGCAGCGTATCGAGCCTGAGGCGGCGCGCGGCGATTTCCAAGTCACGATGGCCCACGTCGACGCCGACGATCTCGGTGAATTGGCGGGCAGCCACCAAGCGCTTCATGAGTTTGCCGTTGCCGCAGCCAAGATCGAGGACACGGCGAGCCCCCGACGCGACCAAGATGTCGAACACACGGTCCAGCCGCATCTCATGCAGCCGGAGCGGTTTTTCAAGGCGAGCTTCGGCAGCCTCCTTGGGCGTCTCGGTGAACCCGTCCTCATCGGTCGCGACGGTTCGCAGGGGCGCGGCAATTGCCGGTGCCACGTTGGCGCTTTGGTCATCAGGCGTGCTGATGGCGTCCGTGTTCTCGTCGGTGACGAGACCATCTGGCAGCGCTTCTTCAGTTAGCGCCGCGAGCCGCTCGATCGCAATCGTGGCGAGCGATCGCCGCCGCGCAAGATAGCGGTGTGCGATACGTTCACGGGCGGGGTGTTTTGGCAGCCATGCGCCGCCCTTATCGAACAATTTGTCGATCTCATCGGCGGCCAGAAAGTAATGCTTCTTCAAGTCAAGCACCGGGATTAAAACATAAAGATGCGACAGCAGTTCTGATAGCCGCACTGTTCCCTCTAAGTGCAGCGCGACGTAGGCGCTATTGCCCCACTCTGGCCAGGCTGGGTCGAGCGGGATCGGCTCGGCCGTGACCTTGTAGCCCAGGGGTTCGAACAGGTCGCGCACGAGATCGCCATCGCGCCCGCCACGGGCCGGCAGAGGCGTGATCTTCGCTTGTAGGGGTATCGCGGTCTCGGCAAGTTCGGGGCGCTCTTTGCAACGCCCACCCAGTGCGGTCCGCAAGCCTTGCGTGATCGCCACCGACAGGAACGAAGACGCCGCATAGGGCCGGTCGTTGACGTACTGATCAAGCGGCCCGGACGGCGCGGAACCGGGCTTGCCCGAGCTATTTTTAGATGCCCCCTCGCGGCCGCGGATCAGCGAGATCGGGTCGACATCGAGGATGATGGCGAACGTGCAGCGGTGCTCACTGGCCTCGGTGAAGATCATGTGAGCCGTGCCGAACGGCAGTTCGATTGCGTGAGCGCGCGCCGGGTTTTTGTGCAGCAGATAGCCAAGGTCGGTGGCTGGCTGGTGGGTGGTTGTGATCTCTAAATACATCGCCGCTGATAACCACACTGCGCTGCGGTTGGAAAGTTGGCGTTGAGAGGTCGGCGTTCTCAGACGATCGGCCATCGCGGCGAGCTCCGACGCGTTTGGCTCTCGATTGCGCCAAACGATCCGATACCAACATAATTTCCCACCGTCGCCGCTGTCCCGCCGCGATTGAGCCGCCGCCCGGCCGAAATCGCTGCGTAATCGCGCATTGCGCATGGGGCTGAGAACCACGGCGTGGGGGTTAACCCGCCGTTAACCCATTAACGGTTAATGGGAGAAGGGAAGAGGTGGGTGATGCGTAAAACCGTTCTCAAGATGGGACAAATAGGTCCTTGGCGCCTGCTGTGGTTGGCGTCGTTTGCTGTTGTGCTCGCCGGTTGTAGCGCCGACGTCGTGCGCCTCGACAGCAGCCCGAGCTTTTCGCTGAACGATCCAGCGGGTTCCAGAACCTTACTACGGCCGTCAGCTTCGATAAATCGATCGGCCGTCGGCGCGTCGAACATCGACCCTGGAGCGAGCGCTGCCTACACGCCGCCGCGACCTGTTGAACAGATCGAAATCGCAGCACTTCCGCCCCCGCCGAGCAATCCTGCGGCAGCCTATTCGCCACCCGCTAGCTATGCACCGCCTGCCGCCTCTGCGCGACCGGCACCTTATGTTCCAACACGTGAGCCCGCGTCCAGCCGAGCCGTTGCACCTGCGCCCATTGCTACGACCGAAAAAGGCGAGGCGATCGAGATCAAGCCTGGCGACACGCTCTATGGGATCGCAAAACAGAACAAGGTTTCATTGTCGAGCCTGATGCAGGTCAACGGGTTGTCGTCGCCGGCGCTGAAGCCTGGCCAAACGCTGTATCTGCCCAAGACCGTTCGCAGGCCGATAACGCGGCCCGATGCGACGGCGGCTGCAACGACGGCAACGTCACCGTCGCGCGCGCCAAGCGTTGCTTCGGCCCAGATTTCGTCTGAGACAGCGGCCAAATATAACGGCATTTACACGGTCCAAAAGGGCGATAGCTTGTATGCGCTCGCGCTCAAGTTAAAAGTCCCGATGGCCGAATTGCAGCAGGTCAACGGCATTACAGACGTTCGCAAGGTTAAGCCCGGCGCCGTTTTAAAGGTGCCCGGCAGCGCTGTTGCTGCTGCGCCGAGCCCATCGCCGATTGCGCCCGTGACGGCTGCGTCCGCGAAGGTGCCAGCGGCGGTGGTTGATAGCCAAGCGGCCGTCGCCGATGCAGCCGGTGGGCCAACGGTCCCGCCAGCGCGCCCTGTGTTGCTCAATGGTGAAAAGCAAGTCGCCGCGATCGACCCGGCGTCTGTCGCGGGTGCAACCGCGAACGATGCGGGCACTGGAACGGCTGCGCCGAGTGGCACGGCTCCCGCTATTGCTGCTTCTGCTGGTAAGACGGCAGCGGCCGGTGGCGCTGCGGCATCGGCCGGTGTCGATACCAAGTTGCGCTGGCCGGTTCGCGGGAAAATCATCGCGGGCTTCGGCGCGCGCCCGGATGGCACCCACAACGATGGCGTCAATGTGCAAGTGCCACAAGGCACCGAAGTCCACGCCGCCGAGGCTGGCGCGGTTGCGTACGCTGGCTCTGAACTGAAAGGTTACGGCAATCTCGTCCTCGTTCGGCACGACAATGGCTGGATTACGGCTTACGCCCACAACTCTGAGATCATGGTCAAACGCGGTGATCGGGTGAAGCGCGGGCAGGTCATCTCAAAGGCTGGCAAGTCGGGCTCGGTTGACCAGCCCCAGGTCCATTTCGAACTGCGTCAGGGCTCAAAACCGGTTGATCCAACGCCCTACCTAGAACGCATGTGATGGTGGGGCGGGCAGCATCTTGGGATTACAAGCTCCGACGGCGGCTTGGATCTATGCTCTCAAGACCACGCAAAAATTCTTCAACGCAGATGACATAAATACGATACCGCGCCAGCGGCTTAACTTCCGATACGTCGAAGTGCATTTTTTCGGCGATAGACGGCAAGCGGCTGAGAAACTCATCAAATGTTGAAATGAAATAACTTGGACCTTTCAGCGATGTACCATCTGGCGACTTGTGCAGAAAGTCGCGAACGATCGAAATGACTTGCTGATATTCATTATGATGCGACGAATGATCGTTACCTCCTAAGTCGGAAAGGTATGCAGGCAACGTTTATTTCTCTGTCACCACGATTTTAATCCGGTTTGATTTTCCTTCTTCCGAATAGTTTTTAGCCCCGAAAGCCAACCCTAGTTCGAAGGGCATGTTAAAGCGCGGCAGCCCAATGTCACCTGACTGGGTTTGCGGAAGGTCATGTATAGAAACCGCACTTTCCGCGACGATAAGCAACAATTTTTTCAACCGGATGTTGCTATTGTCATCATCTTCGAGCGCGCATCGGACCCGATAGCCACAGGATACAATTATAAAGATGAGTGCTTCGAGAAGCGGCTCGAAATCTTTATCGAACGGTGCATTGATGAAGACGTTCGACGGGTCGAAAGCCACAGATTATTTTTTCTTGATTGGCTGCTCAACGAGCACCTGCTCCACGGCGCGACGCACCTCGATGCGCGTCGTTCGATCGATCTTTATCTTTTGATCAACGATGGGCACACCTAAGAACCGAGCGGTCGGCGACCGGGGAGGCGACTCAGACGTCGGTGATTTTGGGTTCTGTTTTGCTATGGCGCAAGAAGTAGCATGCAGTTATCGTGGTTTAAAGCTGTATCTCAGTGAAGAGGTCACGCATTCCGCCGCCAGCGCTGGTCTTGAAGCGCGCGGTGGTTGGCGTAGCATTTGGCGAGCTGGCGCTCGGGCGTAAAATCCACAACCGCGCTAGCGACACCGTTTGGCGTCAAGCGGCCATCGATTTGCGCCTTGCGGATCTCAACAAAAGCTTCGGCGAGATGCTCTGCCATTGCCGGTTCGTCGGGTCCACCATCGGGCTTTGTCATCCGAGCGACTTGCGTCCCCGATAGCCCATTGCGAATGACAGCGTCGAGTTGAGGCAAATGGATTGCGCCCATTGGACGGCCGGAGGCTAGCGTTTCGAGAACTGAAAACGGCATGCCTTCAAATTCGCTGGTTAGGATACCAACATGGCAATGTCGGTGGACGGCGGCGACCTCATCGGCGGTCTTGAAGCCGTGCATGACAGAATAGCTGCGGATTGCATTGAACTCTGGAAACCGTTCCGGATCGCTTCGACCCATGTAGTGAAACTCAACGCCCGCACCGAGCCGTTGTCGCAAAGCAGCCATTGTCAAAAACATAAGTGGTGGACGCTTAAACAGATCGAGCCGCCCCGCGAACGCCACCCGAAATCCGCCATCGGTTGGCAATGGTGACGGGTAATACGTCTTCGTATCGACCCACGTCGATAGCGTATCGATCTTGTGGGCTTGCCGCGGGTACGTCGCGCGGATTCGTTCGGTGATCATCGGATTGACGCACAAAAACTTGTCGCAGGCCATAACGGCAATCCGTTCATTGATGGTGTGGACGTACCGATAGGACCGCAACAAACTATCCATCTGCAGTTTGGGCGCGCCCTCGCCGTGGAGCATCTGTGTGAACGGTATGCCCATTCCACGCACGAGGCTCGCGAACTCGACGCGCTGCATGTCGGCACTCGTTGGCCGTTCGCGCAAGACACGGCGAACGGTCGGCAAGCTGCCGATCAAAGCCCGCATGAATTGGAAATTGATGCTGTCGGTGACGCGCTTGGCTGCTTCGTGGGCTTTTGAATCCATGTAGTGCAGGATGGGCAGGAACTCATAGCGGCGACCGCGAAACTCCCGTGTCACGACCTTGCCGAGTTCCAGGTCGCCAGTTCCGTCGACGCCAACCATCAGGAACGAAAAGTCGTCGGGCAAAAACGCGATCATGTCGCGAATGAATGTCTCGAGCCCGCCGACCTTGGTGCCGCGCGGATCGAACGAGTGGATCACGGCGAGCCGATAGGGCGGGATGCCCGCTTGGCGCGTTCGGTTCGGTGGGAGCGTGCCCTCGGTGGCACTTGGCGTTGGCAACATCGGACACGGCCTTTGGCGAAAAGTGGCGATTTAGAATCTAAATTTCGGAGGCGGTGATGCGTAGCCGAGGCGACGCCGGGCCATCGTGATGCCGCTCATGGTCATGGCTGGATAAAGAGCTGCCATCGCGACGCCATAGACGAGCGCACCAACGGTAACCGCCATGCTCAGGGCGCCGAAATTGCCCGAGGGACCAAGCCATTGGACAGCGGCTGCCATCAGTGCGACTGATGTGATGATCCTGGCCATGTCCGTCGTTGGAAGCGCAAACCGGTAGTCCCGCCACGTTGACCACAGCGCAATCACCAGCGTGACAGCGGCCGACAACGTAACGCCAGCGACCGCGCCCTTGACGCCGCCGAGCCATAATCCAACGGCGGCGAACACGGCTGTCAATGCCGCGTCAATGCCATCAATCACGACTGGTGGCGTGGGGTTGCCGTGCAGCAAGTAGGCTTGGTTTGGTCCATGGATGCGGATGTTACGCAGACCGCCAGCGAGTAGCGCCAGCGGCAGCACCTCGATCG
>JBBQNE010000120.1:0-10114 GCA_038329675.1 Hyphomicrobiales bacterium
GACCGAACCGCAATTCAAACCGAGGTAGGCGTCGCCCGATACCGGCCCCAGGCGAATGCGCCGTAGACGGCAACGAGCGTCAATGCGAGGCCATACCATGTTAAAGCGTACTCAAGGTGCCGGTTTGATAGTTCGACCTTGCCGGCGAGTGGAAGTGGCCAGCCTCCCGGTGTCGTAGGTGCCGTCATGTCAATATATGCGGCTTTTTCGACGGCTGGTTCCGCATCTGTGGCCCAAAGCTCATTGGGGCTACGAACATACCAAATGTTGCGTGCGGGATCATTTGCT
Organism: Hyphomicrobiales bacterium; assembly: GCA_038329675.1. Lineage (GTDB taxonomy): Bacteria > Pseudomonadota > Alphaproteobacteria > Rhizobiales > Hyphomicrobiaceae > JANXVY01. Next base: position 289 of record JBBQNE010000120.1, read on the forward strand.
CCATCGAACGTCGCCCGTGTCTGCGCGCTTCGATAAAGCCCGACAACCTCAACTGGCGCGTTGTCTTGTCCCGCCAATCGGGTCTCGGCGCGTTTTTGGCCTTCGGTCACGAACCCGCGGTTGACGAAAGCAGTTCGACCCGTTTCGGCTTTCGTCTCAAGCCGCAATGGCGTGAAGATCCAATAGCCGCCTGGTGAACTCGACGGCACACCCGGCGCCTTTGGAGCCGCCGTAAAGATGTGCCGTTCTCGCGTATGATCAAAAACGCCGCGGAGTTTTACGGGTTGATACTCGCATGCCGTTCCGCTTCGGTCGCGAGTTGTGTCCATCGCGCATGCGAGCACGGGCCAGGTCGCGGTTGCGTCGACTGGCGGAGCGATCTGTTGCTGCTTGATGCGTTCAATAATGGCTTCTTTCCACGCGCGGCGCTCAAGCTGCCACGTGCCGAGCCCGAGCAGGAAACTGAAGCCTGCTAGTGCTAGTACAGTTGGCCAAAACAGTCCGCGTGATGTCGTTTGTGTCGACATACGATGTTTCGTTCCTCTCGCCTTGTGAGCTGGCTCGTGCTCGCCGCCCGTTACTTGTCCCCAGTTAACGGTCGTCAAACTGGCCTTCGGCGGCTTTGTTGATAAATTGTAGATTGATCAGCAGGCCCTTGAGCGCTCGCAGCATAAACGTGGCGAGAAGTGGGATCATTAGTCCCCACAGCACGATATGGACCCACGCCGGCGGGTCGTAGCGGAACTCAACAAACAGAGCCCCGCCGAGCGTGACCGCGCCCAGCAAAAGTATCGCGAATACGGCCGGTCCGTCGCCGGTGTCGGCAAACGCGAAACTTTGGCCGCAGTTCGGGCAAGTCGGGCGGACGGAGAGCACATTGTGCAGGAGTGGCCCTTTTCCGCATTTGGGACAGCGCGCCGCGAGGCCGTTGAGAACTGGATTGTCGACGCCCATTGGTTTGGCCAGCCCATGTTTTCGCGACATCAACGCAAAACGGGGTGACCAGCGGCCACCCCGTTGAACCACGTCCAGCGGGATTGCCTTCAATGCCCAGCTACGGCCTTGCCTGCGCCCCATACGTAAATGCAAGCGAACAAGAACAGCCAGACCACGTCGACGAAGTGCCAGTACCAGGCGGCGGCCTCGAACCCGAAGTGCTTTTGAACCGTAAAGTGTCCCGCCAAGGCGCGGAACAAGCAAACTGCCAGGAAGATCGTGCCGATCAGCACGTGCGCGCCATGGAAGCCCGTCGCCATGAAGAACGTCGCGCCATAGATGTGGCCGGAGAAGTTGAATGCTGCGTGACTATACTCGACGTACTGAAAGTAGGAGAACATCGCACCAAGCAGGACGGTGCAGGTCAATCCCGCGATCAAACCACGACGGTCATTCTTCAACATTGCATGGTGTGCCCATGTCACCGTCACGCCAGATAGCAGAAGGATCAGCGTGTTGACGAGCGGCAAACCCCATGGGCTGAAGGTGTGCTTGAACGCCTCATTGGGCACCGGCGGCCATTGCCCGCCGAGAACTTCGTTGCGCCCAGTAAGGCCGATCTGTGCTGTGTTGTTTTGCAGCGTGTAGACGCCGGATGGAAACAGCGACGCGTCGAAGTAGGCCCAGAACCAAGCGACGAAGAACATCACCTCAGATGCGATGAATAGGATCATGCCGTAGCGCAGGTGAATCTGGACGACTGGCGTGTGGTCGCCTTTGTGTGATTCCCGAATGACGTCGCGCCACCAGAAAAAAGCGCACGCAACAACTGCCATCGCGCCCACATAAAACAGCCACGGGCCTTTGACGCCGAACAGCACTTCACCTTGGACGCTGCGCATCCAACAGATCGCACCGACGGCCATGATTAGCGCGCCCAGTGACGAGAGCAGTGGCCAAGGGCTCGGGTCGACCAAATGATAGTCGTGTTCTGGTTTCGTCGGTGTACTGGCCATCATTCCCTCGTAAAGGCATTCGTTTAAGGCTGAAGCTATGACCGTCGTGCTGACGGTGTGATGGTTGGCCCAACACAGCCGTACGTGATTAGCCGCCTCGTTTTTCGCCAGATCCCGGATCAGAACTGATCCCTTGTGCGGGGGCAACTGACGCCGCCGTGGGCTTCGTTGGTTCACTTGGGTAGAACGTGTAGGAGAGGACGATGCGTCCGATATGCGATGCGTCTTTGTCGGAGGCGAGCTTGGGGTCGACGTAGAACGTCAACGGCATCTCGACGCTTTCGCCTGGCTGCAGCGTTTGCTCCTTGAAGCAGAAACATTCGACCTTCTGGAAGTGAATTCCAGCGGCCGGCGGATCGACGTTGAATGCGGCCGTACCTGTCAGAGGTTTGTCTGACGTGTTCGTTGCGCGGTAAAACGCCAGCATGTTTTCGCCAAGTTTGACTTCAACGCGCTGCTGCACGGGTTCAAAGACCCATTTCAGACCGTTGCGAACGTTGGCGTCAAACAGAACTTCGACCTGCTGGTCGATCATTGTCGTCGATAGAGCCTCGGCGCGTTGAGTGGTGCCACCATAGCCCGTCACTTGGCAAAACATCCGATACAGCGGCACGGCCGCAAACGACATGCCGAGCATAAACAGCGGCATGATCGTTGCGGCGATCGCTATGCGGGTCTGGCGGCGGACGTCGTAATCGCGGTGTGTGTTGGTCGTGGGTTTTTCCATGTGCCTACATTGCTCGGTTCACGACGTTGCCGCCCAATCGGACCATTGTTGCTGCATAGAACAGAACAACGAGGCCGCCGAGCGCCAGTGCCAACGCGATTGATCGCATCTGTTGCCGCCGCTTAGCCTCTGGCGTCAGTTCGACTGGCGCCGGGCCCAAGTCGGTTGGTGGCGCCATCTGTTCGCGCTGCGCCAGAGGTTCGCGTGGCGCCTTGGATTCGGGCGATACGGGTTCGGGCGGTGCGACGCGGATTTTTTGTTGAATGGTCATGCCATCACCTTGGCTACGATGCCCTCGACAAGCAGCAGGCCGAAAAGGCCAAACAGGTAGAGGATCGAGAAGCCAAACAACTTCTTGGCCGCGACGTCGGCCTCACGGCCCTCCGTGATCCGCCGGACGTCAAGCGCATACTTCAAGAATAGCCCGCCGAGGATGGTCGATGCTGCCAGATACGCGAGGCTCCCCATGCCAAAAAAGTATGGCGCTATGCCGAGCGGGATCAGGATCAGCGAATACAAAACGATCTGGCGGCGCGTTTCGGTTGGGCCCGCCACAACCGGTAACATCGGGACGCCGACCTTCTCGTAATCCCGACAGCGGTAGAGTGCGAGTGCCCAGAAATGTGGCGGCGTCCAAAAGAAGATAATCGCAAACAACAGGACGCTTTCGACCGACACGCTACCCGTCACAGCTGCCCAACCGATCATCGGTGGGAACGCACCGGCGGCGCCGCCAATAACGATGTTCTGTGCGGTTCGTCGCTTCAGCCACATCGTGTAAACGAACAGGTAGAACCCGATGGTTAGGGCCAGAAGGGCGCCCGCGACCCAGTTCACCAACAGGCCTAGCGTCAGTACCGAGGCGAACGACAAAAACGTGCCGAACGCCAGCGCGTCATCAGCGTCGACCTTGCCCCGCGGGATCGGGCGGGATGTTGTGCGCTGCATTTGGGCGTCGATGTCGGCATCATACCACATATTCAGCGCACCAGATGCGCCAGCGCCGACCGAAATCGCCAAGATCGCGATAAACTGGATCAATGGGTGTGTTGTGCCTGGCGCCAGCACCATGCCGGTCATCGCCGTGAGGATCACGAGCGACATCACGCGCGGTTTCATCAATTCGAAGTAATCAGAAACGCTTGCGCCCTCGGGCGTTACTCGAACGTTCACCGGGCCAAGTGGCTGGGCTAGGTGTTGTTCGGTTCCAGCTTCGGCCATCAGCATCGTTTCCTAGTGGTTCGCGATCTTGCAGATTGCTCGGATCGAGACCCGCAGGCCCCGGACCTCGGAAGAGTGCGGCAGGATGTGACCCGCCGCGCTCGTGTGTTTGTCAACGTCACCTCACCGTCTCAGCGTTCGGTCGTTTCAGTGAGGATCTTTGGCCGAGATTTTCGGCAACTTATCAAACGAGTGGAACGGCGGCGGCGACGACAACGTCCACTCAAGTGTCGTTGCGCCAACACCCCATGGGTTGGCTGCAGCCTTCTCGCGGCGGATTAATGCAACGGCGAGCCCGATGAAGAACACCAGCGTTCCAAGCGTCGTGATGTAGGCGCCGTACGACGAAATCCGGTTCCAGAACGCGAAGGCATCTGGGTAATCCGCGTAGTGCCGCGGCATGCCAGCTAACCCCAAGAAGTGCTGCGGGAAGAACAGAATGTTTGCCCCGACGAAGGTCAGCCAGAAGTGCAGGTGACCCCAAAACGGGCTGTACATGTAGCCAAACATCTTCGGGAACCAGTAATACCAGCCCGCAAAAATTGCGAACACGGCGCCCAGCGACAGCACGTAGTGGAAGTGCGCGACGACGTAGTACGTGTTATGCAGCGCGCGATCGACGCCAGCGTTGGCAAGCATCACGCCCGTGACACCACCGACCGTGAACAGGAAGATGAAGCCTAAGGCCCAGAGCATCGGGAGGCGGAACGAGATCGACCCGCCCCACATCGTCGCGATCCATGAAAAGATCTTAACGCCAGTTGGGACCGCGATCACCATCGTGGCGAACACGAAGTAGGCCTGTGTATCGACGCTGATCCCGGCCGTATACATGTGGTGGGCCCACACAACGAACCCAACCACGCCGATCGCAACCATCGCATACGCCATGCCCAGATAGCCAAACACTGGCTTCTTAGAGAACGTTGCGATGATGTGGCTGATCATGCCAAAGCCCGGCAGGATCAAGATGTAGACTTCAGGGTGGCCGAAGAACCAAAACAAGTGCTGATAAAGCAGCGGATCGCCACCACCGGCTGCATCATAGAACGTCGTGCCAAAGTTCCGGTCCGTCAAAAGCATCGTGATCGCGCCTGCAAGAACGGGCAGCGACAGCAGCAATAAAAACGCCGTGACCAGGACCGACCAGACGAACAGCGGCATTTTGTGCAGGGTCATGCCCGGCGCGCGCATGTTGAAGATCGTCGTGATGAAGTTGATTGCGCCGAGGATCGACGAGGCGCCCGCGACATGGAGCGACAGAATTGCGAAGTCGACCGACGGGCCAGGGTGCCCGATCTTGCTCGACAGCGGCGCCAGCACGATCCAGCCCGTCCCAACGCCATCTGTTCCTGCAGCGCCTGGGACAAACAGCGAAATCAGCAGGAGGACGAACGCGACGACAAGAAGCCAGAACGAGATGTTGTTCATCCGCGGGAAGGCCATGTCTGGCGACCCGATCATCAGCGGGACGAACCAGTTGCCAAACCCGCCAATCATGGCTGGCATGACCATGAAGAATACCATGATCAGGCCGTGACCTGTGACGAACACGTTGTAGACGCCGGGATTTGCGAAATACTGGAGACCCGGCTCTTGCAGCTCCATCCGCATCGCCACCGAAAGCGCACTACCGATGACGCCCGCGAAGATCGCAAAGATCAAGTACAGCGTGCCAATGTCTTTGTGGTTCGTCGACAAGAACCACCGCTTGAAGAATGGCGGCGCGTGATCATGATGATCGTCGTGCGTGCCTACTTGAGAGTAACTACCCATTTCGGTCCCCTTGGCGGAGCGTGAGTGACGTTTCTATTCAAACGGTCAGCGGAGGCAACAGCCTCACTTACTGCGCTTGAGCGAGTTTGTTGTTCGTATTTCTGTCGAGGTCAGCCTGCAGGATCGACTTCGCCTTCTTGGGGTCCTTCGCCTTGAGGGCGGCAACCCAGTCGTTGAAAGCCTGCTCGCTCACGACCTTTACGCCAATCGGCATGGCGGAATGGTTCTTACCGCACAGGACCGAACATTGTCCCCAATATGACCCGATGATTGTAGGGCGGAACCACGTCGCATGCGTGCGTCCGGGAACGGCTTGCATCTTGGACCCGAAGGCCGGGATCGTCCACGAGTGAATGACATCGTTCGATGTCACGAGGAGATGCACAACTTTTCCGACCGGCACGGCAATGTCGTTGTCCACCGCGAGCAAACGAGGCTGTTTGAGTTTTTCCCAGACGGGCTTTGACGCCTCTTGGAGCACGCGAATTTTCGTCAAGCTGCCATCTTCAAGCTTACCAAAACGGTTGGCGTATTCCTTGTCGCCAATCTCAGACCGGATGACGTCTTCATCGGTCACCATGTTGGACGTGATCGAAAGGCCCTTGTGGTCGAGGTACTCGTGCTCCCAATACCACGCGTTGCCGATGGCCTTGATCGTCAGGTCAGGCTTTGGATAATTGTATTGGAGATACAGCAGCTTGAACGATGGAATGGCGATCACTAACAAGATCGCAATCGGAACGACCGTCCATGCAACCTCTAGCCCGACGTGGTGGGTCGTTTTCGATGGGACTGGATTTGCTTTTTCATTGAAGCGGATGACGACGTAGGCCATCAGCGCGAGCACGAAGACAGTGATCGCGATGATGATGAAGTTCGTGAGATCGTAGAATTCCACGATCTTCTGCATCACCTCGGTTGCAGGCTTCGACAAACCGGTCTGTCCCGGTTCGGGCGCGCCGATCGCCAGCGCAGTTCCAGCCGCCGTCCCAACCATGATCCCTGCGAAGCAACAGCGAACCGCCCATTGGGCACCGTCTCGAACCGTCATGCTTATTCCTCTGCATCTACTGCGCCTCAGGGCGCCGCCTCAGGTCCGTCACTCTAAACAGGCACGACCAGCGTTGCTCTGTTCTGTTTAGCGGCAACTGCCGTTGCTTTACGAGCAACACCATCGCCGCCTGCCCGACAAGTTCAACACGCCACCAGATTATGCGGCATAACTTCGCGCAGGTTCTCTACACGCCGTGAGCTGTAACGCTACACCGCCTCAGAACCATCAGAATACTGCTACAGTGACACGGTCGGAATTCGGCCTCGTTTTAGGATAGAGACGACGTGCTGTGCACCGGGCTGCTGCGCCCGCCACTGCTCCACATTTATGAGGCCATCGTGATTGCTAGGGTCCCATCCTACCACATGCAAGCCGTTCTAAGGTTATGTCTTTGTTCCATTTTTTGGGTCGGCATCGCGGTAGTATCGCGTGGCGCCATGATCGGCTCCGCTAGCGCGGCCGAAGAGGGCACCGTAAAAGGCCAACACGGTGACTGGCAAATTGTGTGTAAGGATCCGCCGCCGGGCGCAAAGGGCGAAGTATGCGCTTTAGTGCAGAGCGTGACAGCCGAGGATCGCAACAACGTCGGCTTAACGGTCTACTTCCAGAAGTTTTCCAATGGGACGCGGGTTCTGCGAGTTTTTGCGCCGGTTGGTATTTTACTGCCCCCGGGGCTCGGGTTGAAAATTGATGAAAAAGACGTGGGGCACGCGCCGTTCCTCAGGTGCCAAAACTTCGCTTGTTACGCGCAGGTCGTCGCCGAAGACACGCTTATTGAGCGGATGAAGACCGGCAAGACAGCCGTGTTTGTGATCTTTCAAACCGAAGAAGCAGGCATCGGCATCCCCATTTCGTTGAAAGGGTTTTCCGACGCGCTATCGGCACTGAAGTAGCCGCTCGCGCAAGTTCACCTGGCTCAACGGCTTGAAGGAACAGTTAAGCTTACTTGTGGTGGAGCCACGCGGCCACTTCGGCTTCAGTATCAGGCTGATCGACGTTGTTCTTGCGGAGTTCGATTGATTTGGAAAACGCTGGCGACTGCTTTGGTGCTGAGGGTCGGAGCGAAATGTTGAGGCCGCCGACGGCCCCATGCGTCCTAATCGGGGCGGGAATGTTGGTGCTGATCTCGGGCTGGGCGATGCTGGTCATCGTCGTTTCGCCGCTGAAGTTTTCCACGGCGTTTGAAGCCACGGAAGTCGACACGCGCTCCAGACTTTGGATGTAGTGATGCTGCGCCGTGTGCCAAAAGCGCAATTGCTCGCCGATGACATCCTCGGGCGTGCGACACCGAGCCAAATGCTGCGGGAACTCCAGTACGGCAATCATCCTGCGTGTCATCAGGGCCGCGGTTTCCACCTGCAAACGCCCCATCGTCTCAAACCAATCGCCGTTTGCGGCTGATAAGGCCAAACTTGTTGGAGTTACTGTGTGTGAAAAATCATACATGGCGCCCTCACTCGATGACGTCGTCAACACACTATCGTGGGTCGAAGTTTGTCGATTGGTCGACCGTAATCAAGAGCATTAGCATACGCTTTGGCGCACTATGTTTCAAAGGAGAGAGCGTGATTTAAAATGCATGCCGACCGATTGGCCGTATGCGCACTATAGCGGAACGCATTGCGGTGGAACGCGATTTTTTAAGCGATGCGGGGCCGTCAATTTCGTGTGTATAACCTGTGACAACGGACGGTGCTGGGCTGTTCGGGGACACGTCGGTGGCTGGTGTGGGCGGGCGTCGAAGAAGTTGCGTTGAGCGTTTTTCGCTTGGATATTGTGGTCGCGCAATATTGGCCGTTGTGGTCCTGTTCGGCGGGCCCGCGCGAGCAAACGAATTTGATCCATTCGACGATGTCGACCGCGTTGGCGCCTACGAAGTTTGGGGTGGGGCAGATGCCTCTGCGCGCGCTTGGTACGCATACTCAGGCGTGACGGTTGCACCGCTCGGCGACATCCACGCCGACGGTCTGCGACTGAGGGTCCTGCAAGGCGCTGGCGAGTACAAGCTCGAGGGGAACCGAACTGCTAGGAAAGCCTTGTCAGACTTGCTTGTTGGTTATCAATTCGCGGCTGATGATATGACGGTGAAAGTGTTTGCCGGCTGGTCAATGCTCGCAACCCAAATCCGGGGCGCTGAGACGTCGGCAGAAAACGCTGTGGTCGAGCACGGACCGAAAATCGGCACTGAAGTCTGGCTGGATTGGTCGGAGGCTACGTGGGCCAGTTTCGATGTCCAGTATTCAACCGTCCGGGATACGGTCGCAGCGCGTGCCAGGGTCGGGCAGCGACTTGATAACGATATCTCGGCGGGTCCTGAAATTGTTTACAATCGGACAACACTGACCCGTGACGAGGTCTCGTCACCCGATTTCAATGTAATTGAGCTCGGGAACACGCGGTTTGGCGCATTTGTGCGATATGACTGGTTTGGCGGTGAGTTTTCAGCCTCTGGCGGTCTCTCGATCGATGTCGCGCAAGCCGGGCATACGGTCCAAGCCGAGCGGGTCAGAGCTGACCGATTATCGCCCTATGCGGCGTTCACATTGCTCATGCAATTTTAGACAGCCACAAATTTGCCAAACCGGTGATCCAAAAAAACGAACATTCGTTTTGATTGTTGTAGTTGTGTTTTAGGCCGGTCGGAGGCGTCGTGCCGAAGTTGAAACCCAACATTCAGTTCGCAAGGCGGCAGCACATTCTTGATGCGGCTGAACTGGCATTCGCCTCGGGTGGGTTTCACAGGACGACGATGCAGGATGTTGCCCGGGCCGCCGAGGTCAGTCTTGGCGCGCTTTATGTCTACTTCGTATCGAAGGAAGACCTCATTGCTGGCATTACGGAACGCGACCGCACGAAGTTGGCCGATCAGTTGGCCGAAGTCGCGCAGGCGCCCGACATTGTCCAAGCCCTGGCCAAACTTGGTGAACATTATACCGTCGACGAGCCGCGCTATAAACAACAGCTCGTCATTGAGATTGGATGCGAGGCGATGCGTGGTGGTGCCGTTGGCTCCATCTACCGCGCGTCCGACGAGGCCATTCTGGCTGAGTTTGAACGCTTGTTTCAGCGCGCAATCGACGATGGACGCATTCGGCC
>JBBQNE010000121.1:0-9996 GCA_038329675.1 Hyphomicrobiales bacterium
ATTTGGGATCGGCGCACCGGTAAAGATGCGGACCGCTTGGCCGGGTCCGACGGATCCGCGAAATCCGCGTCCGGCGGCCGCCTCACCGATCACCGTCAATGCGGCTGGTAAACTTGTGATGTCTGCCGTCCTCACTGCGTAGCCGTCCATGGCCGATGCAGCAAACGGGGGTTGCGTCAGCTGCGCGGTGAGGTCGGCAGCGAGCGTTCGACCATGCGCATCATCCAGTGACACGTACTCGGCGGGGAGCGGTCCAACGCCGTTGAGGATGCGGGCGAGCGCATCGTCGACCGTGATACTCCGATCCAGTAGCCGATCATTTTGCGGCCGGTTTTTCGGTGGCCGTGATGACGCCTCGTTATCCGCCGTCATCAGTTGGCCCATCCGACCTAGACCACGTTCCACTTCGGCCACCGGTCTTTTCGACAAGGCGGACAGCGTCGATCGTCATGCCTTTGTCGACCGCCTTTAGCATGTCGTAGACCGTCAGACAGGCGATCGAAACCGCGGTGAGCGCTTCCATCTCGACGCCAGTTTGGCCTGTTACGCGGACCTCGGCTGTAATGAGCAGCCCCTGCGGCTCGCCACCGGGCGGCAAATCATGTCGCAGCAGTAAATCGACGGTCACTTTCGTGATTGAAAGGGGATGGCACAGCGGGATCAGTTCGTGCGTGCGCTTGGCTGCCATGATCCCTGCGATCCGGGCGGTGGCAAGTACGTCGCCCTTTTTAGCGGTCCCGGTTTCGATCAGGGCCAGGGTCGCGGCTGCCATCCGGACATACCCTTCAGCGCGCGCGGTGCGGCTGGTGACGGCCTTGTCCGAGACGTCGACCATGTGCGCTTCACCGCGTTCGTTCAGATGGGACAAGCTCATGTGGCAGCCTCGCTCAATTTGAGCGCGACGGTGCGAGCAGCAAAGTCAATAAGCAGGGAATGCGGCGCCAGAAGTCGTGTTCCGATCAAGGCAGCAGGATCATCATCGCGCAGTGAGGGACGTTCTTGGCTTGCGCGACTGGTCGCCATCAGTTCAATTTGCCTCGGACCGCCGATCCAATTGATGGTCCCTCTGCCAAGCTGGGCACTTGCGAGATGTCCATCGCCCAACACGACATTTTCATAATGCTCGAACAATTTGAAACCGAAGAGTTTAGTTTGTGTGGCTTCCATAAATAACTCGCCATTGAAACCCGTGTCGACGAGGCATAAAAATCCCTCTCCAGTCTCGCTCTCGATCCGCATGGTTGGCCGCATCAAACGATCGACGCCGCCAATTATTGGGGCCAGTGGCCACCCCCTACGAAAGTGCCGGCACCCACTTCATGGAACCATGCAACTGCGTCGTCTCCAAATCGGGTTCGGAATTGGTCGCTTGCTTCCAAACGATTGGCGGAGGTCATCAGTGAGACGGTCCGCGATGCCCGTGGTCATTTTGAAATTCGGCTCATCCGTTGGAATTTCGAGATGAACCTGTGCTTCCTTATTCGAGTGTTTCATTCGATTGTCCGATTGGTTTTTTGTTCAATACTATTCCAGTTTAAAGGCCATTGCAAATGTCAGGACTGCCGTGGAATTTGGCGCCAGCGAAGCGAACCGAAGATTGATCCCAACGCCAAAATGCACATGCTCCGCCTGCGAAGAACCTTCGCTCGATCGATTTTGGTCATGGTCCGATCAGCTTGCGCGTAGCCAGAGCGACATCGGCTTGCCGCATCAGGCTTTCGCCAACGAGGAACGTGCCAACGCCTGCCGCTTCTAGGCGCGCAATGTCAGATGCCGTCGTAATGCCGCTCTCGGCAACGATCGTTCGATCGCGCGGGATGCGTGGCGCTAGCCGCTCCGTCGTCGCGAGGTCGACGTCGAAGGTTTGTAAGTTACGGTTATTGATGCCAATCAGCCGCGCATCGAGCGTTAGTGCGCGCTCAAGTTCGATCTCATCGTGAACTTCAACCAGCGCGTCCATGCCCCAATCGCGCGCCGCCGAAACGAGATCGGCGGCCGTCGCATCATCAACTTCGGCCATGATTATGAGAATGCAATCGCCGCCCCACGCGCGGGCTTCGACGACCTGATAGGTATCGAGCATGAAGTCTTTGCGCAGTGCTGGCAGCTTCGTTGCGGCACGGGCCGCGGTCAAAAATTCGGGAGCGCCTTGAAACGACGGCCCATCCGTGAGGACAGACAGGCACGTGGCCCCGCCGTCCTCATAGGCCTTGGCAATCGCTGCCGGGTCAAAGTCGGCGCGGATCAGTCCTTTTGACGGCGAAGCTTTCTTCACTTCCCCAATCAGCGCAGGCCGTCCACGTGCGAGTTGGCTAGCGATCGCCTCTGCGAAAGGGCGCACCCGCCCAGCCGACCGGGCCAATTCGGCGATGACGTGCAGCGGCTGCCGCTCCTTGGCGACAGCTATTTCGATGCGCTTGTAGGCTGTGATTTTGTCAAGAATGTCGCTCATTGCCCCCGCTTATCGCGTGCGCCCGCGCCTTGCCAAGTTTTAATCAACGTGATGGCCAGTAGCTCTGGTAACCTGTCCGTCACATCACACCCGGGAGAAGCCCCATGACGGCCGCCTCAACCGCCGTAAAGCCTGCCGCTGGCCGAAATGTTGGCCACGCCGCTAATGACCTTGGCCACTTACCAGAATGGAACCTCGACGACCTTTACACGTCCCCTGACGATCCAGCGCTGGCGCGAGACATCGCGACGGCGGCTGATAAAGCGACCGCGCTCAAGGCCCGTTGGCAAGGCAAACTCGTCGGCGCAGGAGCCGATGGCGCCGCGTTGGCCGATGCGATTGCGAGTTATGAGGAGCTTGCCGACCTGCTCGGCAAGATCGGTTCCTATTCAAGCCTCTACTACGTCGGTGACCAGACCGATGCGAAACGGGCAAAGTTCGCCCAGGACGTCGGCGAGAAACTGACCCGTATTTCGACCGACCTGATTTTCTTCGAGCTTGAACTGAACCAAATCGCCGATGCCGACATTGCCGTCGCGCTTGGCCACGGGCGGCTTGCCCGGTTCAAGCCGTGGTTTGATGACCTGCGCAAAGAAAAACCTCACCAGCTCGAAGAGCGGATCGAAACGCTCCTGACCGAGAAAGCTCAAACCGGTCGCGGCGCCTGGAACCGGCTGTTTAATGAGACGATGGCTGGCCTCAAGTTCGAGGTCGCAGGCGAGCCACAAACGCTGTCGCTTGAGCCGACGCTGAACCTGCTATCGAACGCCAATGAGGACCGCCGCCGCGCCGGTGCCGAAGCACTTGCCACGACGTTTGGCGAAAACGTGCGGCTGTTCACGCTGATCACCAACACGCTAGCCAAGGACAAGGAAATCTCCGACCGTTGGCGCGGTTTCACCGATGTCGCCGATAGCCGACACTTGGCCAACCGCGTCGAGGCCCCCGTCGTTGATGCGCTCGTATCGGCGGTCAAACGCGCCCATCCGCGGTTGTCACACCGCTATTACGCCATGAAAGCCAAGTGGCTTGGCAAAGATAAGCTCGCCCACTGGGACCGGAACGCGCCGCTGCCCGAAAAATCCGACCGCGTGATCCCGTGGCCCCGGGCTCAAGCCATGGTGCTTGATGCCTACAGTGATTTTGCACCCGAGATGGCGGGGATCGCCAAACAGTTCTTCGATAAACGCTGGATCGATGCGCCGGTGCGGCCGGGCAAGGCGCCGGGCGCATTTTCGGCCTCCACGGTGCCCTCAGTCCACCCGTATGTCTTGATGAATTACCAGGGCAAAACGCGCGATGTGATGACGCTTGCCCACGAACTGGGCCACGGCGTCCACCAGTGTTTGGCATCGTCCCAGGGGCCGCTATTGGCTTCAACGCCCCTGACGCTGGCTGAAACGGCAAGCGTGTTTGGTGAAATGCTGACCTTCCAACGCTTGTTGTCTGAGACAACCGACAAGCGCGAACGCAAGGCGCTGCTGGCTGGCAAGGTCGAAGACATGCTCAACACAGTTGTTCGGCAGATCGCGTTTTATTCCTTCGAGCGTCGCGTCCACGAGGCGCGGCGGCAGGGTGAACTTACGAGTGACCAAATCAATGCCATTTGGATGGATGTGCAGCGCGATAGCCTTGGCCCCGCGATCGATCTGCGGCCGGGCTACGAGGTCTACTGGACCTACGTGCCCCATTTCGTGCACTCGCCGTTCTACGTCTACGCGTATGCATTTGGCGATTGTCTGGTGAATTCGCTCTACGGGCTCTACCAAGAGAGCCATCCGGGCTTCGTTGGGAAGTATTTCGAACTGCTCAAAGCGGGTGGTTCAAAGCACCATTCGGAGTTGCTCGCCCCGTTTGGCCTCGACGCCCGCGATCCCGCGTTCTGGGACAAGGGCCTTTCAGTGCTATCGGGCTTCATCGACGAACTCGAGGCGCTCGAAGCGTAACGTTTTCGGCTTGGAACCTTGCAAATCTGGAGGCTGCCTCCAGCATTGCAAGGTTGCCAGAGCCCTGGCCCGCGTTACTCAGCCGGGCTGGCCGCGGGTCGGTGGGACGGCGCGGCCGGTTGCGGTTGTTGTGTTGAGCGCAGTCCGAGGTGGCCTGGGAACAGTGTCCTCACGACGACGTAGAACACGGGCGTGAACAGCAGCCCGAAAATCGTCACCCCGATCATGCCCCAAAATACCGCTGTTCCGAGCGCGACGCGCAGCTCAGCGCCGGCCCCCGTTGCGACGTAGAGCGGCACGACGCCGAGCGTAAACGCCAGCGACGTCATGACGATCGGCCGCAACCGCAACCGTGATGCTTCGACGGCCGCTTCAACGGCGTTCCGGCCGCCTTCCTCCAGCTGCTTGGCGAACTCGACGATCAGCACGGCATTCTTGGCCGCTAGCCCGATCAGGACGACGAACGCGACCTGCGTCATTATGTTGATGTCCTGGCCGTGCAACCGCACCCCAAATAGCGCCGACAGCAGACACATTGGCACGATCAGCTGGATCGCTAGCGGAAGGCTCCAGCTCTCGAATTGAGCTGCGAGCGCGAGGAACACAAACATGACCGACAAAGCAAAGATCAGGTAGGCCGCCTGGCCAGCTTTGGCTTCTTGATAGGACAGGTCGGTCCACTCGTAGGTCACGCCCTCCGGCAGTCGCGATTTTGCGAGCTCAGCCATCGTCGCCAGCGCCTGCCCCGAACTGACGCCCGGCTTCGCCGCCCCGTTGATTTCGATGGCGGGATAAAGATTATAACGCGGCACACGATCGGGCCCGCTGATCTGGCGGACGGTGATGACGTTGCCAAGCGCCACCATATCGCCGCGCGCCGATCGCACCTTGATGCGTGCGATGTTGTCGGGATCGAGCCGAAATCCGCCCTCGGCTTGGGCCGTGACGCGGAACGTCCGACCAAACATGTTGAAGTCGTTGATATAGGCCGAGCCCATGAAGACGCGTAGCGCTTCGTTGATGGCCGTCAACGGAACGTTCAACATTTGCGCTTTGTCGCGATCAACATCGATGAAGAACTGCGGCGTTGCCGTTGCGAAGGTTGTAAATGTATTGGCGATCCCCGGCGCTGCATTGGCGGCCTGCGCAAACTCGGCGGCGAGTTTTGCAAACTCGTCGGCTGTCAGGTTTGCGCGGTTCTGCAGCCGCATCGAAAAGCCAGTTTGTCCGCCCATGCCCCGGACCGGCGGCGGGATGAACACAAATGAGCTCGCTTCCTCGATACGGCCGAGTGAGCCGCGCAACGTGTTTGCAATTGCATCAGCGGTGAGGCCTTTTTTGCCGCGCTCCGCTGCGTCATCCAGGATGACGAACAGCGCGCCAGCATTTGTTGCGTTGGTGAACGTCGCGCCTGACCGGCCCGAGTAAGCAGATACCGCCTTCGCGCCGGGCGTCTCCAGGATCAAATCCGTTGCCCGACGCACGACTTGATCGGTCCGCGCTAGCGAAGCCCCGTCGGGCAACTGGACTGAGACAATCAGGATGCCGCGGTCCATCTTTGGAATAAAGCCAGATGGTGTCGTCGCCAGCATCCACACGGCCAGACCGATCAGGCCAGCGTACGTCAAGAGGACCAACGGCGTGATTGCGATCAGACCACGGACAAGGCGGCCATAAGCTGTTTCCAACCACGCGAATGCGGCGTTGAACCCGCGAAAAAATGCAGTCAGCGGATTCCAGCTGCGCGCTGCGCTCTCATCATGCTTGGCGTGCGGCCGCAATAAGATCGCCGCCAGCGCTGGACTAAGGGTGAGCGAATTAAACGCTGAGATCACAGTCGCGGTGGCAACGGTGACGGCGAACTGTTGGTAGAATTGCCCTGTGATACCGCCAACGAACGCGGTTGGAATAAACACCGCCGACAGCACGACAGCGATTGCCACCAACGCCGTGCCGACTTCGTCCATCGAAGCGCGGGACGCATCGAGCGGCGTCATCCCAGCTGCGAGTTTACGTTCGACGTTCTCAACGACGACGATCGCGTCGTCCACGACAATACCGACTGCGAGTACGAGCCCGAATAGCGTCAACATGTTGATTGAAAAGCCAAGGCCCGCCATCACGGCGAACGTTCCGATGAGCGAAACCGGGATCGCCATCAGCGGAATGATCGAGGCCCGCCAGCTCTGGAGGAACAGCAACACGACAGCAACGACGAGCAGAACAGCTTCCAGGATCGTCACGTAGAGCGCTTGAATCGACACTTCGATGAACTCGGTCGGATTATACTCGATCCGGTATTCGAGGCCTTTTGGAAAGCGCTCCGACAGCCGTGCCATGGCAGCTTTGATGGCGTTCGTCGTTTGGATGGCGTTGGAGCCCGGCTGCTGGTTGACGATCATCACGACGGCGGGGTTCTTCGATAGGTAGCCGTACGTCGAATACGATAACGCGCCGATCTCAACGCGGCCGATGTCGCGCAATTTCACGATGCGGCCGTCGTTACCGGTCTTGACGACGATGTTGTTGAATTCTTCAGGCGCGGTGAGCCGACCCTTGACCCTGAGCGAGGTTTGGAATGCGCCGGTTTCCTGCATCGGCGGCTGCCCAACGGCGCCACCGGCCACCTGCACGTTGGCGGCGCGCAAGCCCTGGGTGACGTCTTCGGCCGTCATGCCGCGTGCGGCCACTTTCTCCGGGTCGAGCCAGACCCGCATCGAATATTCTCGCGAGCCAAATAGCGCCGTGCTACCGACACCTTCGATGCGCGAGACTTCGTCAACGACATTGAGAAGCGCATAATTCGAAACATACGTCGTGTCGTACACGTTGCCGGGCGACAGCAGGTGCACGACCAGCAGCAGGTCAGGTGAGTTCTTGCGGACGGTGACGCCGCTACGCTGCACTTCTTCGGGTAGCCGAGGCGTGGCGGCTGCAACGCGGTTTTGGACGAGGACGGTCGCGCGGTCGATATCCGTGCCGATGTCGAACGTGACACTAATTGAGATGTTTCCATCGCCCGTTGATTGCGATGACATGTAGATCATGCCCTCGACGCCGTTGACCTCCTGCTCGATGACGGCAGCAACCGTATCGGCGACGACGTCGGCGCTCGCACCAGGGTAGGACGCTGAAATTGAAACGGTCGGCGGCACGATCTGGGGAAATTGCGAAACGGGCAGCGTCAGATACGCGATGAACCCGATCACGGTCGTCACAATCGCGAGAACGGCTGCGAAGATCGGACGATCGATGAAAAAGTGGCTGAACCTCATCGTGCGTCCTCAGTTTGATTGGTGGCTGATCATCCGCTCAGAGGCCATGGCGGACTGGCGTGATCATCGCGTGATCGGTGCTGAAGGCGAGGCGGTTCCCGACGACAGCTGTAGCTGCTCGCGAAGGGGGGCGATTTTTTGGCCGGGCCGGGCCCTCGTCAGGCCGCGCGTGACGATCCAGTCATCGGCTGACAGACCCGTTCGAATGACCCGCAACCCATCGACGAGCGGGCCGAGTACGACGGGTTTTCGGACAGCGGTATCATCGGGCCCCAGCGTGATGACGAACCGGTTGGTCTGATCACTACCGATAGCGGTGTCGGGCACGAGGAAGGCAGTATAGGGCTCGGACGAATTGATGCGGGCGCGCGCGAATTGGCCGGGCGTGAACAGCCGCGACGGGTTTTCGAATACTGCGCGTGCGCGTAACGATGCTGTTCCAACATCGAGGCGATTGTCCAGAAAGTCGAGTTTGCCATGATGTATGAAGTCGGTCTCGTCAGCCAATTGGACATCCACCGCAGCTGCCGTTAGCGCCGTTGCAATACCCGGCTTCGACGCGCTGTTTGGTGCTGCCATTCGCTTAAATTGCAGGGCATCAGCCTCTGTAATTTCGAAATAAAGGTGGATTGGGTCTTGCACCACAAGGCTTGCCAGCGAGGTCGCGATCGTTGGCCCGGCCGCTGTTATAAAATTGCCTGGCGTGAGAAGCGTCCGGCCCATACGACCAGAAACCGGGGCGAGAATGCGCGTGTAGGACAACTCAAGTTCGGCGGTCTTGACCCGTTCCTCGGCAATTTTTTCTTGAGCTTCCGCCTCGCGGACAAGGTTCTCACGGTCATCAAACGTCTTTTCCGACACTATCTTTCGCTGCACCAACACGCGCGCGCGGTCGACGTCGAGGCCAGAGTTCGAAATGCGCGTTTGCGCTTGCGCCAATTCCGCCCTCGCCTGGGCCAGAGCCCGCTCAAGGGGGCGGGGGTCGATCACAAACAACAGATCGCCGGTCTTGACGTCCTGGCCATCCTTGAAGTGCACCTCGTTGAGGTACCCGCTCACGCGCGAACGTAATTCAACGCTTTCGGTTGCGTCGAACCGGCCCGTGGCAACAATCGTATCGGTTATCTGGCGGCGGACCGGCTGGCTAACGGTCAACTGCGGCGGAGGCGGCGCTCCAGCAGGCGGCGCATTTGCTCCCGCGCCCGTCGTCACTGGCGTTTGAGGCGACCGGGCGCTCGATGAGGCGACATCGCGGATCGCGCGTTGGCTATCTGCAACAATCGTGTTCCACGTTCGGCCCGATACCAGCGGAACAAAGAGGTATATCAATGTCGCTAACAGGCCGCCGAGCGCGAGGGTTGTTCGCGTTCCCATGCCGTCGTTGCCTCACATCGCTAACACTGGCCATACGATAAGCTGATTACGCCGTTGGTGCTACGTTCGTTACTTCTTGATGCTCGCATATGAGCATTGCAACTGGAGATTAATAGGGCGCGGTCAACGATAGCCGTATGCGTAACTGCGGGAAAAGGTGCCCGGATAGAAGTGGCGCGGCGGAGAGGATAGGCGCGGGTCGTTGGCTGAAACGTAGCCGAGGCGACGGTTGCCCCAACTATCAACAAGGATGACCTGCCGTACGCTCGCCGGCGGAGCGACGTGCGACCTCATGGGCGACCCCAGATTGGCGTAGCCAGGTTGGTTAGAAAAATTGTTGCCTGAGTAAACGCGGCTCGGTGCAGCCCCGGCGAGCCGCGGCGTATCGCCATCGCGCCGGGCGTAGGCGGGTGCAGTGTCACGCGCCACGCCTCGGACCGTGACGCGTGTCGATGACATCCCGTGTTTGCTCACGAGTGCATAGGTGCGGGCCGCGTTCGCTGGTGCTTGGCGAATACAACCGTGAGATGCGGGATGGCCCAGCATGTGGGTGACTTGCGAGGCGTGCAGCGCGATCCCGCCGTTGAAGAACACCGAATGTGGCATGGGCGCATCATCGTATTTGCGCGAATACCACATCTTGGCCATCCACGACGGTCGGAACACGCCGGCTGGGGTGCGGTAGCCCTCCTTGCCCGACGAAATGGGCCAGCTTGCAATCGCTTTACCGTATTCTTTGATCGTCAACTGCTGGCTCGTCAGGTCGATGTCGATCGCCAGCGTGACTGCGGGTTTAGGCGGCGCGACGGGTTTAGCTGGCTCTGCTTTCACCGTGGGTGCGGTCACGGATGGTGCGGTCACCGGGACTGCGTTCACTGGGGCAGCGAGCGGTGCGACTGCAGCCAATGGCGCTGAGGCCGACGTTGCGAGCGCCGGTTTGGTTGCTGGG
>JBBQNE010000122.1:0-9861 GCA_038329675.1 Hyphomicrobiales bacterium
ACACGCCGACCTGGTGATTATGGCGGGGTGGCTGCACCCGATCCCATTCCGAACTCGGCCGTGAAACGCCCCAGCGCCGATGGTACTTCGTCTCAAGACGCGGGAGAGTAGGTCGTTGCCAGGTCTGCCTGTCAGTGAGAAACGTCATCAGAACCCTCTCTTTATAAGTATAAAATCGCCCCACCTCTTTTGAGGCGGGGCTTTTTTTTGCGAAAGGCCCGACGAAAATTTGACCCGTGATCAAGTTATCGGTCCGACTAAGTCCCTAAATCCTAAATGACGTTAAAAAAACGTGATCATTCAAACGATTCAACTACCGTCTAATCGCAAAAACGTAACAGCACTCTCGCCGTAACTTCGACTGTCGATCACGGTGAAGCCAGGTAACAGATCGATGCGCACGTCCCGCCGTTCTTCAACAACGACGTGTGCTCCCGGCAATAGCCATCCACCGCTCGAAAGGCCCGCTAGCGTCGGCGTCACTAGCTCAAGACCGTAAGGCGGATCTAGAAACGCCAGATCAAATGGAGCTATCGGACCAGCTGGTCCAATCGCTGCAGCGTTCCAGCGAAAGATGTGCGTTTTTCCGACAAGAGCAAACGCTTCAACATTTTCGCGGATCGCAGCACGCGCTGCAGCATTGTCTTCGACAAAAAGACAATATCCCGCTCCGCGCGAAATTGCTTCCAAGCCCATCGCACCAGTGCCAGCAAACAGATCGATCACTCGCGCCCCATCGAGTTTCAATCCATCAGCGTTGGGTAAGATACTGTGCGCTAGAATGTTAAACACGCTCTCGCGCACGCGATCAGCCGTCGGACGAGTAACCGACGAAATAGGTGCTGCAATCACGCGTCCACGCAGCGCACCTGCGACAATCCTCATTCGCGGTCGCGCCGGGGTCTGTTGCCGGGCTTGTTGCGCCGATAGCCGCTATCCTGGCCCTCAACGGACCTTGCTTGATTGCGACTGTCTTGCCCCCCTCTCTCGGTTGACCGAAGCGCGCCAGGACGCTTCCCGCCCATATTGTTTCGATCGCTCGTCTGAGCGCGGTTGGCTCGGGCAGCCGCACGATCATCCCGCTCCGGCGTTCTCCCAATGCTGTGGCCCGTACTCCAGCCACGCGCACCGCCACTAACCGAACTTCCACGCCGCAAGCCAAACGGTTCGCTGCGTACTTTGAAACTAGTCTTTCCACCGCCACGGCTAGCCGCCGACCCAGCAGCCTCGTCATCGAACGGCCCAAGTAGGCCGAATTCAGCTGCGAGTTCCGGCCCGAGCTGATCGGCAAGCACCCGACGGCGAACGTGTTCGGCAGCACCCGGCTCGAGATCGAGCAATTGGAATGGCCCAAACGAAACTCGGATCAGCCGGTTCACCTCCAGCCCCAACGCGCCGAGTATTTTGCGAACCTCGCGATTTTTCCCCTCACGCAGACCAACCGTCAACCACATGTTGCCGGATTGAACGCTATCGAGCGTCGCTTCAATCGGACCATACGTTAACCCATCGACCGTGATGCCTTCCCTCAATGGATCGAGGTCGTCCTGGGTCAAACGCCCGTAGGCCCGAACCCGATAACGGCGAAGCCAACCGGTCGCCGGCAGTTCCAAGTGGCGTGCGAGTTCGCCATCATTGGTTAAAAGCAGCAACCCCTCTGAGTTGTAGTCGAGGCGGCCGATCGAAACGACGCGTGGCATGTCAGGTGGCAAACTATCAAAAACTGTTGCGCGGCCCTCAGGGTCGGCATGCGTCGTCATCAGTCCCTTAGGCTTGTGGTACCGCCACAGTCGCGCCGTCTCTGGCAGCGGCAAAAGATTTCCATCGACTTTAACTGTGTCGCGCGGCCCGACGTCGAGCGCTGGAGATGACAGAACTTTACCGTTCACACTCACGCGGCCATCTTCAATCCACCGTTCAGCTTCGCGTCGTGAACATAAACCTGCTCTTGCCATCGCTTTGGCTATTCGAACAGGTTCCCGAAACACAACATCCGTCGCATCGCCGGATGGTGAGGGTGTCCGCAGCCGGTGAGTCGGTGACGCTGGCCATGGTCCACTTTGGCGCCCGGAGCGATATCCGCGATCCCGCTCCAGGCTACGATCTTGCTCGCCGTTGCGGTCCGTTGTCTGGCGTGCACCGCGATCGGACTGTTCTGAACGATCTTTAAGACCGGCTTTGTCGCGATATGCAGCACGATCGAGAGCGCCTCGTGTATCCTGCCGTTGACCGCGATTATCGTTAAACCGCCCCCGGCTTTCTCCTCGCAACGGCCGTTTGCGCTCGTTTTCGACGCGACGAGCTTCACTTGCATCTAGCAACTGCGGGCCGCGCTTTTCCAATCGTCGGATACGTGGACCGCTACGGCTATCGCGGACAGCTTCGCGGACTTTGCCATCGTCATTTGTCGGCGATCTCTGACGATCCGTTCGTCCATCCCGTTCACCACTGCGCACGCCGACCGCCCCGCTCCGGATGTTCGTGCCGCGGACTTTGTTCTCGCCGGGCTCGTCAGCGCGGGTTCTCCTATCTCGGTTGCCGCTACCTCGGCCGCTCTCGTCTCGACCGCCATCGTCTCGAACCGTTGCCTTGCTCGTCGCAATCAGCCGCTGGCTGTAAGACCCACGTTTGGGCGGCGGCGCATGACCAGGCTGCTGACCGGGCTTGCGCGCTGGCTTCTTACCGGGTTTCTTGCCGCGATCGCCGGCCCCGTTGCGGTCGCGGGGCGGACGTGTGGACTTCATGGCCGGATTCCGATCTCGGTTTGTGACGCGCCAATCGCTACAGCCAGCACTTGCTACAGGCAATACGCGCGCTAGCCGTGATTGAGCCGCCGCGCTACATCTTTGTGATGTCGAACCCGACCGTAACACGCCACCAAACCGCAATGGAAGCAGCACTCACCGAAGCACAGGCCGCGGCGTTCCGCGATGAGGTGCCGGTCGGAGCCGTTGTCGTTTCACCGACCGGAGAAATTGTTTCGCGTGCAGGTAATCGAACGCGCGAGCGGTACGACCCGACGGCACATGCAGAAGTGCTAGCGATCCGTGATGCATGTGCGCAATTGCAAATGGAGCGATTGGTTGGGCACGATCTCTATGTCACGCTCGAACCGTGTGCGATGTGCGCAAGCGTGATTTCGTTCGCTCGCATCCGACGCCTTTATTTTGGGGCGGACGACGCAAAAAGCGGTGCCGTGTTGCACGGTCCCCGTATTTTCAATCAACCGAACTGCCACCATGTCCCGGAATGGTACGACGGGATGTCTGCCGACCAATCGCGTGAACTTTTGCGCAATTTTTTTAAAGCCAAACGCCGCTAAATGCAGTCTGCCGCGCGTAGACACGAGCCGTCGTCAGCCAGCCTTAAAAGGCGACCGTGACGACAACCACTGTGCGAGAGCCGACGTCAGCACATGACGTGGACTACCCCGCGGCGGTGCATCAAAACTAGAACGAAACTGGGGCTCAGCCCATGTCATATCGGTTGACTGACGGGCTGTAGTCGCAGCCGCGACCGGTTTCGTTAAGGGGTGAGTATGCTCATCGTCGGCATACGCTACGGCGAGCCCAGCAGCCTGAGAAACGGACGTCAGCGCAACCATCCGCTTTGCATCAATGTTGTCGCGTTCCATCTCGCACACCCTACCAACCGCGGCCGCCACTAGCCGAACTCAAGCCGATTAAACGTATTATATTTCGTGTTACTTTTGTATGAGTAATTTTCATGATTTGGCAGTGCAAGATTTGCAGGTGCAGCAATTGCCCTGCGTAGTGGAGCATTATGACTCGCAGATGCGATACGAAAGAAAGCTGAACACCGTCCGTTTCTCGGCCGCCGACGAAAAAATCAATCGACCGCATCTGCCGCAGGAGTTTCTTTGTTCAAACCCCGGCGTGGCCAGAAACGCCGCTCTCGTCAATTGCAACGGCTTTGACCAATGCGCACACCTGATCGCCGGGTCGCAACGAGAGAGCATCGATGGCGCGTCGCGTTAGTGAGGCCTGTAGCGTCTCGCCGCCCGCCAGGGTCACGGCGACACGGGCGAACGGGCCATCGAGGTCGCGTTCAATTGCTGCGATTTCACCGTTTAGCCGGGTCTGAATGCTGATCCGAGCTTCCATATCGCGAGACGGCTTCGTCGATGGCCCGCTCGATGCCCCTGCGCGGTGCTCCATCACGTGCCCAATGACGCGCCCAATGACATGCCCTGTCGCAAGCGTCACACTGGCGGCTGGCACGGCCATCCGCACAACGCCAGCCAGCCCCGGAACAACGCGTCCTGGCACGATGATCTCTCCAGCTGGATGATCGATCACCGTAATGGCGTATGCCTCGTCGTATCGAGCGATGCGACCCGTCAACAGTGAGGTTAGAGCAAAGCGAGACAGGCCCGCCCGGCCTGCCCCATGGCCTAACATTTCAGCTGGCAGTCCTGTCCCAGTGACGCGGCCGTTCTCAAGGCGCACGACACGCGAAGCTAACCGCACCACCTCCGCTATGGCATGGGTCACGTAAAGGATCGGAACATTGAAACGGTCCCGAACGGTCTCGATAAACGGTAAAATCTCCAGCTTTCGCAACGTGTCGAGCGACGATAGTGGCTCATCCATAACAAGCAGCCGAGGCGCGGCCAGGATCGCTCTGCCAATCGCCACCCGTTGACGCTCGCCGCCCGATAATGTCGCGGGATATCGGGTTCGTAGGTGATCGATGCCGAGGACGGAAATCACGTCGTCATGACTGGCGAAATGCTGATCCATTGGCACTAAATCGCGGCCGTAAACGAGATTGCGTTCAACCGTTAAATGCGGAAACAAATGAGCGTCTTGAAATACAACGCTCACGCGCCGCCTGTGCGGCGGAACGAAAATACCATTGGCAACGTCAGCAACGGTTTGTCCACGAAGCAAAATTTGGCCGGACCGTGGCCGCTCTAGCCCAGCAATGAGCCGAACAATCGTCGATTTCCCACACCCGGATGGGCCAAACAATGCCGTAAGCCCCGGGCCAACCGTAAACGCTGCATCAAGGGTAAAACCCGGACGGTCCAACGCGCAATTGAAAACGATCGGCGTATCAATGGCCGCACCGGGCTCCGTCATGCCGCACCATAGTGTTGACCACGGACGGCGCGACGGGCGAGCAATTCTGAGACGATCAGCGCTGCCAGCGAAATTAGAACCGCAACAATTGCTAACCGCACCGCACCGGCATCGCCGCCGGGCGTTTGAGTGTAGCTGTAAATCGCCGACGGGATTGTCTGTGTCTCACCAGGAATGTTTGAGACGAACGTGATCGTCGCACCAAACTCCCCCAACGCCTTAGCAAAACACAACACCGCACCGGCGATCAACCCCGGCAGGGCAAGCGGCAGCGTGACCGTCACGAAGACCCACCATGGCGAAGCCCCAAGCGTCGAGGCCGCTTCTTCAAGCCGCCGGTCGATTCCTTCGATCGCCAGTCGGATCGCCCGTACCATCAGCGGGAACCCCATCACGGCACACGCCAGCGCCGCGCCGGTCCAACGAAATGAGAATACGAGCCCGAAGTTCGCTTCGAAAAAAGCGCCAACCGGTCCCTTGCGTCCAAACAATATCAGGAGCGCGTAGCCGGTGACGACGGGTGGCAAGACCAGTGGCAGGTGCACAAGCGCGTCGAGTAGCGTTCGCCCGCGGAAGCGTCCGCGAGCCAAAAGCCATGCCGCGAGGATTGCAAGTGGCAAGCTCGCCACCGTCGCAACGGCCGCGACTTGAAGTGACAAACGGATCGCAACCCATTCCTCAGCGGTAAATTGCAACATGCGCACAGGCTCTCTGCCAGGGATGGCGGATCGGCAGACGTATACAGTGGTTAGACTTGGGAGGCGATCAACGGCGTACTAAAAACCCGGCGGCCTCAAACACATGCGCAGCGTCCGGGCCGGCGAGAAACTCCACAAACCCAGCCGCCTCAGGATGATCTGCCTGCGTCGTGACCGCGGCCGGATAAATGATCGGCGGATGTGTCGCTGGATCAAATATCCCAAGCACTCGCACGCCCGGTTCAGCTTTTGCATCCGTCGCGTAAACAACGCCTAGTGCCGCTTCTCCGCGAACCACGAAGGCAAGAGCGACCCGCACGTTTTCGGCCGGGGCAAGGCGATCGGCCAGCGCGTCCCAGGCTTCGAGCGCCGTCAGCGCCGCTTTAGCGTATGCTCCAGCTGGGACTGTCTGCGGATTGCCCAAAGCAAGGCGACTACTGCCAACCAAACCAACAAGTGCCTTTGCAACGGTAGGGCCGGGTCTGAGATCGATGTCAGTCTTAGGTGCGGCTGCGGGTGCCACCAGCACCAGCGCATTCGACACGATGCGTCTTGGTTGCCCTCTGAGCAGCCCCTTGGCAGCGAGGTAATCCATCCAAATCGTATCTGCTGAAACGAATACGTCCGCGGGGGCCGCGTTCTCAATCTGGCGGGCAATCGCTCCGGAGGCGGCGTAGGAATACCGAACCTCGATGCCGGTCTTCGTCGTCCACAGGCGACCGACGTCATCAAGCGCCGTCCTTAAGCTCGCGGCGGCAAAGACGGTAAGCGGAGCCGGTTCCTTAATTCCATCACGCGCATGACCAGTTGCCTGCGGCAACGACAGAACTACCGACAGCGTAGCGAGCCCGGCAATCGGTACTATCAAGGCCTTGAGACAACGCATTCGGCAATGCCCACTCGTCGTCGAGGGCCAAAACAGGGTGTTACAGCGACCGCGTCAGTGTTCCAGCAGCCAAGAGTGAATAAGCAAACAAGAGGGCCCAGAACTCATGGCCCTGGATCAACGGTACATTGGCGCCCGCAAACTTGATCATCAAAACCGCGACCACCAGAATGATAGAAATCAGAAACGTGATAATGCTTGGTGCTTTGAGGCCCATGAGTCCCTCCCGAAGGCGTTGCTGCTGAGCAGCCGCGGTCTTGTCTGTTCGAATCATTCCTTGTGGTTAGGGGCTTTCGGCCGCCGGTTGTAGTGCAAATCGGCCGCAGTCAAAGCTTGTTGCCATGAGTTCAAAAGCTAATCGCTTCAAACCAACAATTTATCACCGCCCGTCGCGGCAGCGGTCCGAGCAGTATTTGACCTCGTCCCAAACCCGCTCCCACTTTTTACGCCACGTGAACGGACGCCCGCACGTCGCGCAGGTTTTTTGCGGCAAGTTCGCCTTTGACGGCTTTTTTTCGGGTTTGCTTGATCCGCCGCGCGCCATCACGCGCTGGCGCGCGTCTGGAATTGCCGTGTCGCCGAGACCAGTTCGTGCGTATTGCCGGGCTCCGTCATCGCGTGGCCGGCGTCCGGTACGATGCGCAGCTCCGCCTGCGGCCATGCTTTGTGCAATGCCCAAGCATTTTCAACCGGCGTCACCACGTCATAGCGACCGTGCACAATCACACCTGGGATGCGGGCTAACCGGTGCGCGTCGCGCAGCAGTTGATCGTCGTACTCCAAAAATCCACCGTTGATGAAATAGTGACATTCGATCCGCGCAAACGCGATGGCGTAATGGTCAGCACCAAACGAGCGGATCCGATCGGCGTCCTGCCTCAGCGCTAGCGTGGAGCCTTCCCATACGCTCCAAGCTTTCGCCGCTTGCAGTTGCACGTCTTTATCGGGCCCGGTCAAACGCCGATGGTAAGCCGCAATCATGTCGCCGCGTTCATCGGGCGGGATGAGGCTCTGGTAGGTCTCAAAAGCGTCTGGAAAGAGAGCGCTACAACCGCGCTGGTAAAACCATTTGATCTCTTGTTGCCGCAACAAAAAAATGCCGCGCAGAATGAGCCCCGTAACGCGCTCGGGGTGGGTTTCGGCGTAGGCAATCGACAACGTCGAGCCCCACGAGCCGCCAAACAGCTGCCAGCTCTCCACGTTCAAATGTCGGCGTAGTTTCTCCATATCGGCGACGAGGTGCCAAGTCGTATTGTTCTCAAGGCTCGCGTAGGGCGTTGAGCGGCCGCAACCGCGCTGGTCAAACAGAATGATGCGATAGTGCGCGGGATCATGAAACCGACGCATGGTCGGGTTTGCGCCGCCGCCAGGTCCACCATGCACCATGACGACGGGTTGGCCACGCGGGTTGCCACACTCCTCGTAATAGATGGTGTGGCCATCGCCCACATCGATCCGACCCGACGAATAAGGTTCGATCTGCGGATGAAGCATGAGCCGCGGCGCAATCGCATCGCTTTTGGTGCGAGATGCACCTGCTGGTCCCGCGGTAAGGGAACTGTGTCTCGTCGGGCTATCGGGCTCGGGCATATGTCTAGAACCAGTCAACAAATCAGGGATCGTTCAGCTCGAGGATCGCTGACGCGTCTTGAGCTTTAGAAGTCGCATTTCCCGATCATACAAGATCTCGCCGCCCGGTACGCGAATATCACGCACAAACTCGAGGGTGTGACGGCTTGGCGCTGGGGTTATCATGCTGGTGACCAGCGTCGCGACAAGAGAGGCCGGTATCCCGAACATACCAGCCAAGGCCGGGTCGATCTTCAAGATATCCAGTGCCCCTGTAACGATCGCCAACATCGCCACGCTAAAACCAGCAACAATGCCAGCCATTGCACCGAAAGCGTTGATCCGCTTCCACCAGATCGACAAAACGAGCACGGGAAACAGCGTCGAGCCGGTTAAAGCTAGGGACCATAATAACAAGGCAAGTGGATCAGCGGGCACCGAGATCGCAAAGCCGACGGCTGCTCCGATCACGATCGCCAGTGACGTGCGCGACGCGGCAATCCGTACCGCATCAGACGGCGGTTCCTTGCGGCGGCCATACCACACATCTTCCGACAGCGTTGCGGCTAGAGCCATCGACGCGCTCGATGCCCCTGATAGGCAGGCCGCCAGCGCCCCAGCAGCGGCAACAGCAACAAATGCAGCCGTCATCCCTGCAGCCATTGGGAGAGCCATGAGTACGGCATCTCGTGACAAAAGAATGCCGTTCAAGGAACTGCGGCCGGCCTCGGCACCATCGGCCGTGATCTGGACCTGCGCGTACCCAAGCACCGCCAGCGCCTTAATCCACTCGGGGACCTGTTGTGACGCCATATCGGTTACAAGCATCGCTCGGACGAATATGGCAACCGATGCGCCGGTCAGCATGAGGAGGCCAAAGATCAATGTTGCCCACCCCAACGATTTGCGAGCGTGGTACACGCCCGGCGCTGAGGCAAGACGCGGCAACAGCCAGGGCGCGACCGCAATCCCCATCATGATTGTCAGCATGGCGGTTACAAACCCGTGCGGCCCGATCGCACCGAACGGGGCCGCATAGCGTTTGGCCAATGAAAGTGGTGAGTCGCCCGGCATATCGAATGCCAACCCTGGCGCGATAACAATCGGCAGATCAAGATTTTCAATCCTCTGGAAGCCACGTAGCAAAGGCCCTTGGCTGAGTTGCGGCAACGGCAAGTTGGTGAGCCAAATCGCGACGATCGTCACTGGGACGACCAACGCCAACACGACGATGATTGCCTTTGCGACGCCCGACCAGGTGACCGCACGGGCTCCGCCTGCCCAGATCGTCATCAACACGATGGCGCCAACCAGCAACGTGTTGATCGTTGGTTGCGCTCCGATCAGGAACCCGCTGGCAAACGCTGCCATTTTGATTTCTGCCGTCAAAAACATGACCAGCGGAACCGCAATCAGAACTGCCGTGACCAAGCGCAGGGTTGGGCTCTCGAACCGGGCGCCAAGGTAGCTTGGGATAGTGTAGGCGCCGAATTTGCGGAAAAACGGCGCGAGCAGGATCCCCATCACAACAAAACCAGCTAAGCCGCCGATCGCTAAACACAGCGCATCAAAACCGATCAAATAAAACGCGCCGGTCGTCGCC
>JBBQNE010000123.1:0-9601 GCA_038329675.1 Hyphomicrobiales bacterium
CATGCTGTTCAAGCCAACGGTGTGCCCGCCGAGCACGTCGCCGACGTCTATGGCGCGCTCGATCTGGGCACAAACAACTGCCGCCTTCTCGTCGCAACGCCGACGCGGCGCGGCTTCCGGGTCGTCGATAGTTTCTCGCGGATTATCCGGCTCGGCGAGGGCGTCTCGCAGTCGGGCGAGCTATCGGCCGTCGCCATGGGTCGAACGATTGAGGCCTTGAAGGTTTGTGCGGGCAAAATCCGCCGCCACGGCGTCGCCAAGGCGCGATTGGTCGCCACCGAAGCCTGCCGCATCGCAAGCAACGGCCAGGAATTCCTCGACCGCGTCAGCGCTGAGACCGGCCTCCAACTTGAAATGTTGTCGCGCCAGGAGGAGGCGCGCCTTGCTGTCGCTGGTTGTTCGTCGCTGATCGATCCGGACGCCGACTTCGTGCTGGTATTCGATATTGGCGGCGGTTCGACCGAGGTCGTTTGGCTTGATCTCACCAAACGCCGTCGCCGTGGCCCGGCCCCCTTCCTGTCGCAGCAGGAGGCCGAAGACGCGATGATTGCATGGACATCGCTGCCTGTTGGCGTCGTGACGCTGGCTGAAACCTTCGGCTCCGGCGACATCACGGTTGAGACATTTGAAGCCATGGTCAGCCACGTCGCGGCCATGCTCGCTAACTTCGAAGCTGGTCACGGCATCGCGGGCCGTGTCACCGGTCGCAATACGCATTTGCTTGGCACGTCTGGCACTGTCACGACGGTCGCTGGCATTCTGCTCGGCTTGCCGCGCTATGATCGCTCGAAGGTCGATGGCTGCTGGCTGAAGGTGCGGGATGCCCGCGATGTCACGTCGAGTTTGCTCCGGCGCTCGCACGCACAGCGCATTGCCGAGCCCTGCGTTGGCCGCGAGCGCGCCGATCTCGTGCTCGCCGGGTGTGCCATCCTCGAAGCGCTGTTGCGGCAGTGGCCAGCCGAAGACCTGCGCGTCGCCGATCGTGGGCTGCGCGAGGGGATCTTAACGACGCTGATGACGGCAGATGGAGTCTTCCGGGCAAATCGCCGCCGCCGTTGACCTCACGTCCACATCGTTTACGTCACCATCGCGACCCGGTGGTGTATTGACCAGCGGCGGCGTACGACCGGCATCGGCGGATAACAGGCACTGGCGTACGACCGGCACTGGCATACGACCGGCACTGGCCTAATTTTAAAGTAGGAACGGCATCGATGGCGGGTGAAGACAGCTGGAAGCTTGCGGCGGCTGAGAAGGCGCTCAGTTTTGTCGAACCCGGCATGAAACTTGGCCTTGGTACGGGATCGACGGCGGCGCGTTTCGTGTTGTTGCTGGGCGATAAGGTCAAGGCCGGTCTCGACGTCCTGTGCGTTCCAACGTCGGAGGCGACCGCTACGCAAGCTCGCGCGCTTGGCATCCGACTGGCGAGCCTCGACGATGAGCCGATCCTCGACCTGACAATCGACGGCGCCGATGAAATCGACCCGCAGTTACGGCTGATCAAAGGCGGCGGCGGCGCGTTATTGCGCGAAAAAATTGTAGCCTGTTCGTCCGACCGCTTGATCGTTATTGCCGATGCGACCAAGGTCGTTGAGCGGCTTGGCGCGTTTGCGCTCCCCGTCGAGATCGTGAACTTTGGCGTGGTCTCGACCCGAATGATGATCGAGGCGCTGGCGGCCGACATCGGCTGCGAGGGCAAGCTCACTCTGCGTTGTGCGCGCGACGGGCAACCCTTTATCACCGACAACGGCAACGTGATCCTCGATTGCGCGTTTGGCGCCATCCCCGATCCCGAAGCCCTCGATGACGTGCTGCGCGGCATCCCCGGCGTTGTCGGTAACGGAATGTTCCTCGGCATCGCCGAAATGGCCATCGTGGGCGGCCCGACCGGCGTTGATGTGTTGGTGCCTGAAGAGGACAGCGAGGAGCTTAACCTCGGTGACGAACCAGATTACGACCCGGATTTCGAAGCGGACGTCGACCAGAAGCCGGAGCGTCCGTCGTGAGCGCCCAAGATAGCGCTAAAAGCACCAAGAGCGCCCAAACTCCCAAGCGCACCGCGAGCCGCACGAGTGAGGCAAGCGCGAGTATTCGGACCGCGGACTATGATTTGTTCGTGATCGGCGCCGGATCGGGCGGAGTCCGCGCGGCGCGGATCGCTGCTTCCCATGGGGCCCGTGTCGCGATCGCTGAAGAATATCGCGTCGGCGGCACCTGCGTCATCCGCGGGTGCGTGCCCAAAAAGCTGTTGGTTTACGCCAGTCGCTTTCAAGAAGACTTTTCAGATGCCGCAGCTTTCGGCTGGAGCGTGCCACAGCCAAAGTTCGATTGGGCAACGCTCATTGCCAACAAAGACAGGGAAATTGCACGGCTCGAAGCCGCCTATCGGGGTAACCTAGAGCGCAGCAACGTCACATTGATCGAAAGCCGCGCCGTCGTGGAAGCTCCAGGTCAACTCTACCTGTCGCGCACCGGTGAGACCGTGACTGCCAGCATCATCCTCGTGGCGACGGGTGCCCGCCCGTACCTTGATCCCACCATACCCGGCATCCAGCATGCGATCACGTCGAACGACGCGCTTCAACTCAAAGCGCTGCCGCGCAGTATCGTTATCGTTGGCGCTGGCTATATCGCCGTCGAATTCGCCGGTATCTTTCGCGGGCTTGGCTGCGAGGTCACGATCGTTCACCGTGGCGACAAACTGCTGCGCGGGTTTGATGAGGACGTGCGCGATGATCTGATGGCGGCCTACCATGCCCACGGCGTCAATATGAAATTTGGCTGCAAACTCACCTCGATCGAACGAGCCGTCGATCGTCGGGTCGCGGTTTTTTCAGACGGCACGGCTATCACCTGCGACGCCGTTATGGTCGCCACCGGGCGGGCTCCCAATACCGATGCCCTCGGGCTCGAGCGGGCTGGCGTCGTTCTAGGCGCCAACGGCCGCGTCATGGTTGATGCCGACAGCCGCACGTCGGTTTCGTCGATCTACGCCGTCGGCGATGTCACCGATCGCATGGCGCTGACCCCGGTTGCGATCCGTGAAGGCCACGCGTTCGCCGATTATTTGTTCGGCTCCGACACCTGGAGCGCCGACTACGACATGGTGCCAACAGGCGTGTTCTCGACGCCTGAAATCGGCACCGTCGGCATGAGCGAGGACGACGCCCGCCGCGCATTCCATAAAGTCGACATCTACAAATCGCGGTTTCGACCCATGAAAACCGCCATGGCCGGGCGCAGCGATCGCACGCTGATGAAGCTCGTCGTCGATGCCGCGTCGGGCCGTGTGGTTGGCTGTCACGTGCTTGGGCATGATGCTGGCGAAATCGTGCAGATGGCGGCGATCGCGATGAAGATGGGCGCAACCAAAGCCGACTTCGACCGCACTGTCGCGCTGCATCCAAGTGCAGCCGAGGAACTCGTCACGATGCGCCAACCGTGGGTCGCGCCCAGCGCGGTTTAACGTAGCTCGCGATGCGTTCTGGCAACCGGCCGCGCCATTCGTACCGGTTACGTCAAGTCGGAGCTGGACCGTCTGGGACGCCAAGGCAAATGAGGGTCCCGTCGGGATCGCGAACATAGCCCTCGAGCATCCCATACCATTGCAGCGATGGCTCTTTTGCGATCTGTTCTGGCGTGAGCTTTGGCCAGATTGTGCGGGGGTCGTGCCCACGCAAATAAATTGTCCCGGCAAAGACCGGCAGTGGCGGCAGCGCGGGGTGCTCAGCGCGCAGGCTTGCGGCGGTCTGCAGCATCAGTTCGCCACCGTCCTGGCTCGACAAAATCACGAACACGGCATCGCTACCGTCGGTATCCTTCAGCGTCTCGCGCGACGGCGATACCGCGGCGATGAGCTTGAGGCCGAGGACGCCACGATAGAACGCTAGCGACTGGACCATGTCGGCGACCATCAGGTTGGGTATGATCACGCGGGATTTCCTCGTATGGCTGGTTGATCCGAACCAGTTGGGTTTAACCTTTCGAACGTGCCAACATCCAACGACATTGCACAGATCCCCTTTGCCATTCCGCCGCTGATCGTGTTTGGCCCGACGGCGTCCGGCAAATCGGCCTACGCACTGGCCCGCGCGCGCGAACGTCCCTCGCTGATCGTCAACGCCGACAGTATGCAGGTCTACCGCGACCTTCACGTTCTTTCTGCCCGTCCCAGTCCGGCCGATGAACAGGCTGCTCCGCATGCGCTATTTGGCCATGTCGATGGCGCGCAGGCCTATTCGACGGGCCGCTACATCGGCGATGTTGCCGCCATCTTGCAACGGGCGGCTACCGACGGTTTACGCCCGATCATCGTCGGCGGGACCGGGCTCTATATCCGCGCGCTTCTTGAAGGGCTCTCGCCCGTTCCCGAGGTCCCGAGCCATATCCGAGATCGTTGGCGTGACATGCAACTCGCTCAAGGCACCGACGCGGTCTACGCCGAACTCGCCGCGCGCGACCCCGTTATGGCGGCGCGTTTGCGACCGACCGACCCGCAGCGGATTGTGCGCGCGTTGGAGGTGCTGGAGGCCACGGAGCGATCACTGGCCGACTGGCAGGCGATCCCGGGCGTGCCGCTGCTCCACGGTCCGTTATGCGAACGGGTCCTGATCGCGCCTCCACGTCACCTAGTTATGGAGCGCGCAGAGGCTCGGTTGGATGCCATGGTTGCGGGCGGCGCCTTGACCGAGGTGGCGGCTCTTTTGGCGCGCGGGCTTGATCTGACATTACCCGTGATGCGGGCGTTGGGTGTTCCCCTATTCGCCGCGCATCTGGGCGGGGCGATGTCGCTTGATGCTGCGGTGGCCGAGGCCAAATCTGAGACGCGGTCCTACATCAAGCGGCAACTGACTTGGGCCAAGCGCAACATGGCGGATTGGCCAGTGATCGCCCCACGCTGAGTTGGGTTTTCAAGCTTCTTGAAATTAAATAACTATTTAGAGTTTTAAGCGCAATATTATTGCTTATAGCGATAAACTTTGGCAATTAACGCGATTGCAGTGCTTGACGCGGTATGCCGACGTGCTTACTACGCAGTCGCAGCATTGCGAACGAAAGGCACGACACATGGCTCGGCAAATGACCGGCGCGGAAATGGTGATCAAGGCGCTCCAGGATCAGGGCGTCGAATTCATTTTTGGCTATCCCGGCGGCGCCGTCCTGCCGATTTACGACGAGCTATTCCAGCAGGATGCCGTCAGGCATATCCTCGTCCGCCAGGAAGGCGGTGCGGTGCACGCTGCCGAAGGCTACGCGCGCTCAACCGGTAAAGTCGGCGTCGTGCTCGTCACGTCTGGCCCCGGCGCAACCAACGCCGTAACCGGCCTCGTCGACGCCTTGATGGACAGCATTCCGATCGTCTGCATTACCGGCCAGGTGCCAACCCACCTCATCGGCAATGATGCGTTCCAAGAGTGCGATACCGTCGGCATCACCCGGCCCTGCACCAAGCACAATTGGCTGGTCAAGGACGTCAACGACCTTGCCCGGGTGCTGCACGAGGCCTTCCATATTGCCCGTACCGGCCGCCCGGGACCGGTCGTCGTCGACATCCCCAAGGACATCCAGTTCAAGCCCGGCAACTATGTCGGGCCATCCAACATTGGCCACAAGACCTACAAGCCCAAGATCAAGCCCGAGGCGACCGCCGTTCGCGACGCCGTCGATTTGATCGCGGGCGCCAAACGACCGGTGTTCTACACTGGCGGCGGCGTCATCAATTCGGGACCGAAGGCGAGCCAGCTGCTGCGCGAACTCGTGCGCATGACGGGCTATCCGATCACGTCAACGCTGATGGGGCTCGGTGCCTTTCCAGCCGCGGACCGGCAGTGGCTCGGCATGCTCGGCATGCACGGCACCTACGAAGCCAACATGGTCATGCACGATTGCGATGTGATGGTATGCGTTGGTGCGCGCTTTGATGATCGGATCACCGGCCGCCTTGATGCGTTTTCGCCCGGCTCCAAAAAGATCCACATCGACATCGACCCGTCGTCGATCAACAAGAATGTGCGTGTCGACATTCCAATCGTTGGCGATGTCGCCTACACGCTCGAAGACATGCTGCGCGTGTGGCGGGCCAAGTCACCGGTGATCGACAAGGTCGCGCTCAAATCGTGGTGGAAGCAAATCGACGGGTGGCGCGGCCGTAGATCGCTCAGCTACAAAAACTCGTCTGACTACATCATGCCGCAATACGCCGTCGAACGGCTCTATGAGCTGACCAAAGACCGCGATTGTTATATCTCGACCGAGGTCGGCCAGCATCAAATGTGGGCAGCTCAACTCTACCACTTCCAAGAGCCGAACCGCTGGCTCACGTCGGGTGGCCTCGGCACCATGGGTTACGGCTTGCCCGCCGCTATTGGCGCTCAAGTTGCCCATCCTAAATCGTTGTGCATTGATATCGCTGGCGACGCGTCGATCTTGATGAACATCCAAGAGTGTTCGACCGCGACGCAATACCGGTTGCCGGTCAAGGTCTTCATCCTCAACAACCAGTACATGGGCATGGTCCGGCAGTGGCAACAATTGCTGCACGGTAACCGGCTGTCTGAGAGCTACACGGAATCGCTGCCTGATTTCGTCAAGCTCGCCGAAGCCTATGGTTGGGTCGGGATGCGTTGCGATAAGCCAGGTGATCTCGACGATGCCATTCAAGAGATGATCGACGTCAAGTCGCCGGTGATCTTTGATTGCCGCGTCTCACAGCTGGCCAATTGTTTCCCGATGATCCCGTCGGGCAAAGCCCACAATGAGATGCTGCTTGGTGATGCCTCTGACGACGACGTCGGCAGCGCCATCAGCATGGAAGGCAAGGTGCTTGTGTGACCCGGCCGGTGCTTTCCCGTCCGCGCACGATCGCGGCAACGGTTGGTGCCGTTGTCATGGCTGCGGTGTGGGCTGCGGTGTGGGCGGCGGTCGGGGCCGCGGTTGGGGCGGCCGTCGTCAGCCCTGCCGCAGCGGCTTCGGAGGTCAGTTGGGACCGGATCGAGAACGTCAAGGCTGCGGCCCAAAACATCGGCGGCATCCAGAAAACCGGTGGTGCCGAAGCAGCCTACAAATTCATTGCCGCGTGCTACAAAACCCATGGCCTCGCCTCGGCGTTCTCCAAGGCGTTTGAAGGTTGCATTGCGCAAGACTACATGCAGTCCCGCGCCCTCGCGCTTGTTTATGGGCGCTTGCCGCCTGAGCGCCTCCAGCAACTTGGCGCGCCGACAGCTGAAAAATTGGTCGAGGCCTTGAAGAAGCGGCTCGGCGCTGCCTTCGGGCAATACCAAATAGCGGCCGCTGAGGGCGAGGCGTTCCTAAAGCTCGTCGATCTGCACGGCATGCCCGTGTTCATGACGACCGTGTTCCCACGCACTGGGAAAAGCGCGACTGACCAAGGCTCACGTAGCAACGGTCGGGGAACCGCACCGTGACCCTGTCAGGACTCTTCCCATGGATTGATGATCGTCAGCGCGCGGTCGGCGGAGTGGCGAACGTTGCGCGTCATGAGCGGCAGGCCGCGCGTGACCGCTATTGCACCGTTCATGGCATCGGGAAGGTCGATATTGGTCCCCCGGCCGCTTCTAAACGCCTGAATTCGTCCGGCGCGATCAGCTGCCGCCGTGTCAAAGGGCAAAATTCTGCCAGGGCCATCAGAAAAATCGGTCATGAGAAGATTGAACGAGGCTTCAAGCTTCGTCCGCTTTTGTCACGTCGACGACGTCTCAATCCCGTATCGGATTTCCAATACCGTTATGGCGGTAATGAACAACTGCGATCGGTCGCTTATGTTCGCCAACCAAATTTGCATGGCTGGATGATCCGCAAGACCCATCATTGCCGAAAACGCATTTGTATCGAGGATCAATCGAAGCCGACCTCGCCAATCTTCAAGGCGGTGCGATTGTCGCGAAGCAATCGGTCGAATTCAATCCAATCGTCTGCCGGGATATCAATTGCGGCTTGGCGCGTAACAAGGCCGTCGACCCATTGTTGCCCTGTTACGGCGTCCAAAATTACTGTTCTGGCCTCCGCCTCTAGAATTGCGCGACTTTCCGCTTCAAGCGATCGACCGTTCCGTTTCGCGCGAGCCTTCAAGCGCTGCTTGGCGTCGTCGGCAAGGCCACGAACGACAATCTGTCCCAAAGCGACCCCACTTCGCACGATTGTTGATATTTGATGATATCAAACAGCCGACAACGCAACAAGGCCAACCGCTATGCCCAATACCAACCCTCAGTCGCACTACTCAGGCCCCGCTTTAGTCGAAACGGTCGTGTCGCGCACACTGTCGATCCTCGTCGACAACGAGCCGGGGACGCTGGCCCGTGTGATCGGGTTGTTTTCCGGGCGCGGCTACAACATCGACAGTTTGACTGTGACCGAAACCGAGCATGAAAAGCATCTGTCTCGGATCACGATCATCACGCGCGGCACGCCAGCCGTCATCCAACAGATCAAACATCAACTGGAACGCTTGGTTCCGGTCCATCGTGTCCGCGATTTGACCCTAGAAGGGACATCGCTTGAGCGCGAATTGGCTCTGGTTAAAGTAACCGGCAAAGGTGAGCGTCGCAGTGAAGCGTTACGGCTTGCCGAAGTTTTCCGCGCGAACGTGGTCGATACGTCGCTTGAACATTTCGTGTTTGAAATCACCGGCAAGGCATCGAAAATCGATACCTTCTTGAACCTCATGTCTGAGGTTGGCTTGGTCGAGGTCTCGCGCACAGGGATTGCGGCAATCGGACGTGGCGCTACGACGATCTAGCACCGCGTGGTGCCAGCCTCCGCGTCGCGTCAGCGGCTGCCGCGCCCAGCTTTGGCGGCGAAGCCGTAAGCGATTTGCTTGGCTGCCGGTGTGACAATCAAGGTTTCATCAATCGTGAGATACGTTTTGGCGTTTCCAGCCGTCACGTAGCCCAACACGTCGGTCTTTTTCGGCGCGTACAGCGGATCGGCCTTTGGCGGCTCTGAGAACGCGACAAGGAACGCGGCGAGCTGTGGGCGGAACTTGTCTTGGCCTAATTTTTCGCACCGCCCAGGACCGGCATCGATCTCACACAGGCGTTCTGAGATATAGCTTTTGGACGACTTTTCATGCGCCGTCAGCGCACCATCGATCGCCTTCTTGCACGCGTCCAGGTCCGCCTTTTTGGTCGCGGCGCAGTCGCTGGCTGTTGTGAAAATGCCAGATGGCGGCGGAGGCCCCTTCGGCTTTGCCTGTCCGCATGCGGCAACGGACGCGGCAGCGACAACAGCGATGGCGACGGGCAAGAGACGCGAACGCATGAGGGTACCTTCAAAAGCTAACATGATCCGTTTTAGCGCGAAGGTGGTTGCTGGACCGTTAAGGGTCCCGTCTGCCAAAGCGAATGTTCGGTGACGCAACACCCATTGAAATCCCCCTCAAATGCCGATTAGGTGCCGCCAAGCTGCGCTGCTGTGGCGCATGCAGGCGCATTGCTCGCCGCCAACACCATTGACGTTGCCGCCGCCGGGGATTAGCCCCGGCCAATCCCGCCCAAACCAACAACGAGAGACGACATGCGCGTTTACTATGATCGTGATGCCGATGTGAACTTGATCAAGGGCAAAACCGTCGCGATCATCG
>JBBQNE010000124.1:0-9466 GCA_038329675.1 Hyphomicrobiales bacterium
CAGTTGCCAAAAAGCAAATCGAAGATCGTCTTGGGCTGCCTTTTGGCCTGTTGCCGCGGCGGTTCGCGTCGAGCAGCTGTTGTTTTAGGCTTTTCATCCGCCACAGCGGCGGCCTCATCGAGAGGCGTTACGCCATCACCACCTGCCGCGGACGGCCTCGTGCCAGCAATTTGGCCGACTGACGGGCGAACGTTGAATTCGTCGACGACCCCATCCACGCTCGCAACCGTGACCTTGCCGTCGTCCCACGTCCATGTTGCCAACTTCAGCCCGAGCTTGTGCGGCTCAACGGCAATCACCGTTCGCGACACCACATCGACAAGCGCGGTCAACTCGATCGGTTGAGCGCCCAACTTCGTCGGCACGGTTCCGCCATCAAACCGCAGCACGCCAATTCCCTTAAACGGCGCCTTGCGCAACTCCCAGTCGATCAGTTTGGGTTGACCGCTCCCAGGCGACTCGAGCGGGACGCGCAAGCTGGGCTGATCGGTACTGACCGCGTAAAACTCGTTCCCGCGCTGTGCGACGGTCCAACCCGCGATACCGGCCCCAGCAATCTGGACATCGGCCGCATCACCAATATCGCCGCCGAGCCGCCTCAACGCTTCGGCTGCGAGTGCAAATTCAGCGTTCGCTTCGGTTGCCCGTCGCATGTCGGGGAGGGCGTCCTGCGTCCGCCCCTGCGCTTCGGCGATAACGCCGCGCGCCCATAGCGTTTCGGCGCGCGTCGTATCGAGTTTCAACGCCGTCTCGATATCTTTCATGCCGACGTCGGTTTGACCTGCCTCACTGTAGACAACACCACGATAGGCAAACCCAAGCGGGTTGCGCGGGTCGGTTTCGATCGCGTTCGCTAAGTCGGCAAAGGCATCATCGAACGCCTCAAGATAGCCCCTTGCAAGGCCGCGCCCGGCGTAGGCTGCGGCAAGCTTGGGGTCGATCTCGAGCGCGCGGGAGAAATCACGGACGGCGGCAGCATGGTTGCGGACGCCGAGATAAGCGCCGCCGCGCAGGAGATAGAGCTCGGTGTTGCCGTTATCAAAGGCGATAGCGCGCGAGAAATCTTCAATGGCGTCTTCGTATCTGCGGATCCGCAACTTAGCTGTGGCGCGACCCCGATAGGCGTTGGCGAAGCGATTATCGGCGTTGGCCGCCCTGGTAAAATCGCGGATGGCGGAATGGGGCCGACCCATCGACAGCAGAATGCGCCCTCGACCAGCAAGCGGAACCGCGCTTTGCGGCATCAATTCAATCGCGCGCGTGTAATCGCGAAGCGCTTCCTCGCTTTGGCCAAGCTTGTCGTGGCAGGCCGCCCGATTTGCGTATGCGGCGGAAAAGCCTGGAGCGAGCAACACGGCCCGGTCGAAGTCCCGCACGGCTTCCTTTGGCAAACCCAGCGCCAGCAACAGATTGCCGCGATTGTTGTATGTTGCGGCATGTTCGGGAAACAACTGGATCGAACGATTGAAATCGTCGATCGCGAGCTTCGCTTGGCCCGACCGGGCGTAGGCGACAGCCCGATCGTTGAGGATGGCACCACGACGGTCGTTAGCCAGCCGCTGATCTTTGAGCGCCTCGGTATACAGCGTAACCGCCTGGGCCGTGTTACCGCGAAGTAGGTTCGACGCAGCTTCCCCTGCCGCATTTGGCTGTTCAGGCGCAGCGAGGGCCGTGAAAGGCGCACTGACGCTCGCCGCAAAAAGTGCGGTCCAGACGGCAATCGAGGTGCGATTCGGCTTGGTCATCGACGTAAGGTTTAGCGTGGGTATCGTTACCCCGCCATCCTTCACCGTCATCGTGGTGCCATTGTGCCCTGGTGCAGACGGTGTGCCGCCCGGCGGTTCCGTCCGCTACCGCAAATTCCGCAGCTCATGACAACACGCAACGCGTTGACAAGAGGACGATCATGAACCTTTGGTTGCGGTTACTGTGGCTGGTGGCGACGTCGGGCGCGCGCGGCCCGATCCGAGTTGAAGGCGACGTCGGCCAACTCGAATTCCGCGTCCTACCGACCGACCTCGACTTGTCGATGCATATGAACAACGGCCGTTACCTGACGTTGATGGACCTCGGCCGCCTCGATTATCTGGCGCGCACCGGCCTATGGCGGGCCGTTCGCCGCAATCACTGGACGCCGATCGCCTCGGCGATCACGGTTCGCTACCGCCGCGAACTACGACCGTTCGACCGGGTGCGGCTCGATACGCGACTGGTGTGCTGGGCGGAGGCGTCGGTCGTCATGGAGCAGGTGTTTGTTTTGCTCTCGGGGCCGCACAAGGGCCAAGTGGCAGCCCGCGCACTGTTTAAAGGCGGGATTTATTCGCGCGCCGAACGATCGTTCATCAACGTTGGACGGTTAATGACCGAAATCGGCGTAACGGCGATGAGCCCACCCGTCCCTCCCGACGTCGATGCGTTCTTGAAGGCGGACGGCGCATTAAAAGTTGGTGCGGCCAGTTATGTCGCGCTGAACTCTTGAGCGAATTCAATTCCGCGATTGCCCTGGTCGCCGCGCGGGGCTAGACCGCGCGGTCCCTAACGCATTTGCCGATTGGCCCCCGTTGTTACTGCGCATGCCGCTTCCGCCCGCGACGCCGTCGTCCACAATCGCTTGGCCCCGTGCCATCGACGTCATTACGACGCCGGGAGCGAACGGCTACACGCTGCTCGATAGCGGCGGCGGGCGAAAACTTGAACAATTTGGCTCCGTCGTCGTTGATCGACCAGAGCCCCAAGCCCTGTGGCAGCGGACGCGCCAAGACGCAGACTGGACGAATGCTCAAGCGGTGTTCTCAGCCTCTGGCGAAGACGATGAAAAGGGCAAATGGCGACTTGACCGAACCCTTGCCGAAGAATGGCCCGTTGCGCTCGATGGTGCAGCGGCCGTCTCGGTCCTGTGCCGATTATCTGGGCTATGGCATCTGGGGCTGTTTCCGGAGCAACGGCCACATTGGCAATTCATGCTCGATCATATTGAGCGTTGCAGGCGGGGAGACACCGCCCCTCGCGTGTTGAACCTGTTTGGGTATACGGGGGCTGCGACCCTGCTCGCCGCTCGCGCTGGAGCAGAAGTCACCCACGTCGATGCGTCTAAAAAAGCGGTCGCTTGGGGTCGCGACAACCAAGCCTCGAACCGTATGGCCGATGCCAAAGTACGTTGGCTCGTTGACGATGCGCTCAAGTTTACCGCCCGCGAGGTGCGTCGCGGCAAGACCTACGACATCATCCTGCTTGACCCACCCAAGTTCGGCCGCGGGCCAGATGGTGAAGTCTTTGACCTCTACCGACACATCGGCCCGCTGATCGACGACTGTTCCAAACTGTTGGCGCCAGGACCCTCAGCGATGGTTTTGACGGTGTACGCCATACGGGCGTCCGCGCTGTCATTTGCCGGTCTCGTCGCCGAAAAACTATCGGGCCGACCCGGTCACATCGCGGCTGGCGAACTGGTGCTCTTGGAACAAAGCAGCGGGCGCATCCTCCCCACCTCGCTCTATGTCCGCTGGACGGGCGAGGCACAACCATGAACGGGTTTGCCGCGCGGCCCATCACCAGCCTGACGAACGAACGCGTCAA
Source organism: Hyphomicrobiales bacterium (assembly GCA_038329675.1). Taxonomy (GTDB): domain Bacteria; phylum Pseudomonadota; class Alphaproteobacteria; order Rhizobiales; family Hyphomicrobiaceae; genus JANXVY01. The sequence goes on from JBBQNE010000124.1 coordinate 3,577, forward strand.
AGCCATTCGCGCGCTTGAAATGCGCAAGGAGCGCAAAGAAACCGGTCTGTTCGTCGTCGAAGGCACGTCGATCCTGATCACCGCGCGTGAGATGGGCTTCAAGCCTGAAACGCTCGTGTATCTGGCGGGAAGCAACCACTCGGGCGTTCAAAAAGGGCTCGTTGATGGGGCCCTCTCTGCAGGCGTCGAGTGTCTGGAGGTCAATTACGCCGTTCTCGAAAAGCTGTCGGGCAAGGACAACCCGCAAACGATGATCGGCGTCTTCCGTCAGACGTTCGCTGCGCCACCGGACGCAGCAAAAGCCGATCCCTCTAGCGTTTGGATCGCACTTGAAGACATTCGCGATCCTGGCAATTTGGGGACGATCATTCGTTCGGCCGATGCGTTTGGAGCCGCCGGCGTCATCCTGATCGGGTCATGTGCCGATCCCCATTCGCGTGAAGCGATCCGAGCGACAATGGGGTCGATTTTCGCCGTGCCCGTTGTCAAAATGACGCCCGGCGCCTTTGTCGAACTGGCACAGCATTGGCCCGGCGATGTCGTTGGGACGCATCTGTCTGGTTCCGAGGATGTGCGAACCGCGCGTTATCGCGGTCCAGTGATCGTGGCGATGGGGAGCGAAGGTCCCGGACTGTCCGGTGATCTCACGGCGGCGTGCACGCGGCTCGTCAAGATCCCGATGTCGGGCCGCCTCGATAGCCTCAATTTGGCGATCGCGACGGCCATCACGCTGTTTGAAGTCCGCCGCCCCCATCTCAAGCTCTGACCGCGGTCCAATATGCGCATCGAGTACCATCGAACGCTGATCGCCGACCACGTTCGCAATGGGGCGTTCTTCGCGGCTTTGAAGGCGTGCATCGAGCCCGGTAAAACGGTCGTTGCCGATATTGGAACCGGCACCGGTCTGATCGGCGTGATGGCCGCGCGGCTTGGGGCAAAGCGCGTTTATATGTACGAGACGGCCGCGATAGGCGCGGTGGCAGAGCAAACGGTTCGTGACAACAAACTCGGTGCCGTCTGCGAGGTCATGGCGTGCCATTCCGCCGACATGATCGACCCACCGCGCGCCGACGTCGTGGTATCTGAGACGCTCGGCAACTACGCGCTCGAAGAAAACATCATTTCAACTTTGTCAGATGGGGCAGCGCGTCACCTAAACCCCCGCGGCCGTCTCATTCCATCGGCACTGACGCAATTCGTGGCACCGGTCACATCAGATCGGTTCCACCGTGAACTGGCCGTCTGGGACGAGGCCGGCGCACGGCTCGGGATCGCCCTCGACCTCAGCCACGCGCGGGCAATGACCGTCAACAACGCCTACGTGCGCCACCTGGCGCCAAATGATCTGATGCCGGGTGCCAAATCCATCATCGCCTGGGACCGCGTCGACTTTACCAAACGGCCATCGGCCAACCGGAAGTGCGACGTTGCCTGGCGCATCGATACACCATCGCAAATCCACGGGTTTGCGGTCTGGTGGTCGGTCGAGCTGGGACCGGGGATCGAGCTATCGACGGCGCCAGCCGCACCGTGGACGCATTGGGAGCAACTTTATTTTCCCCTTGGCGAGCCCTTGATTGCTGAGCCCGATCAACACGTTAGATTGTCGTTACGCACAAAATCGTCGGAAGAAGGCGGGACGCACCTCGCGTGGACGGCAACCCTGACCGATGCCCAAGGACAGCAACTCGCGCGACACGCCCACGATTTGGACAAGGGCTACTTACCTTAGGCGCATGCGCCCTCCCGCGCGCGCGATCCCGAGTTCGACCACGCGTTCGGTCATGGGCTCCATCAAGGGTTCGATTACCCGATCGATGCCCGGGTGCGACGATCTTGCAGTCAGCTGTTTGTCAAGGCATAACATCGGCCAATCGGACGCGCATGGGCGTGACTTCGTGACAGCAGATTGAGCGAATTTTCGATCACTGCCCGGTGAAGACGTTTCCAAGTGCGAGGTTCGTTTGCGGCTTAGTGCTCGCCACTAGGCTCTGCGTCGTTACCGGAGGCATTTGGTATGTCGAGCAGCGGCACGGTGAAGTGGTTTAATGGCATCAAGGGTTATGGCTTCATCCAGCCAGATGAGGGCGGCGGCGACGTCTTCGTGCATATCTCCGCCGTTGAGAGGGCGGGGCTTAAATCGCTCCGTGAAGGTGAAAAGCTTGGCTATGAGCTTGAGCAGGGCCGTAACGGGAAGTTTGCCGCAGTGAATTTACGGCCACTGTCCTAACGCAGATATTCGTCGGCGCCCTGCCGGTTGATCGCGGGCGCGCCGACTGCCGTGCGCTGTGATGTCCCGTCGTTTTGCGCCCGGCGGACGTCTTGACGGCTGGCCGAAGTCGGCGCAGGACAGCCGATGATGGGACGGACGGGCTAAGCATGCCGATGGCGTCTCGGCTGCCTGTTTTTTTTCGTGTCAAAACGGGGGGCAGATCCGTCTGCGCCCCGTTTCACTTTTCATTCGATCTTTGAGGGATAAATGGCGAAAGAAGAAATGCTCGAATTCGAAGGCATCGTTGAGGAAGTTCTTCCGGACGCCCGGTGCCGCGTTAAACTCGACAACGGGCACGAGGTCGTCGCCTACACGTCTGGTCGCATGAAGAAGAACCGGATTCGTATTTTGGCTGGCGATCGGGTCACGATCGAAATGACGCCTTACGATCTGTCGAAGGGCCGCATCAACTTTCGCCACAAAGATGCCCGTGGCGGGCCTGGACCCGGCGGCCCGACCGGCCCCGGCGGCGGCGCTCCTGGAGGTACGCGCCCTCGCCGCTGATACGCTGACCGGCAAACGACCGCGTTACGCGCTGACCCCGTTACGAGCTGACCCCGCTACGAGCTGACCCCGTTACGAGCTGACCCTGTTACGAGCTGACCCCGTTACGGGCTGACCCCGTTACGAGCTGACAGCGTGAAGCGTAGGGTGCGACGTCAAGCGCGTAACGGCTTCGCCGACTATTCGGCCGCGTCGAGCATCCGGTCAGCATCGCTGTCATATCGCCCGGTATCCTGCGCGAGCATGCCGAGCGCGTGCATGTAGACTTCCAGGATGCTCTCTTCTTCTTCCCGCTCGGTTTTGTTCTTCTTGCGAAGCTGGATGATTTTACGCAGCGCTTTAACATCGAAGCCCACGCCTTTGGCTTCGAGGTACTTGTCGCGGATATCGTCTGCGAGCGCCTTTTTTTCCTGCTCCAACCGCTCGATCTGTTCGACGAGCTGGCGGAGTTGGGCCTGGGCGGCCCCTTGCAAAGTCGACATGGCGAACGATCCTTCCCTCAAAGTGCAGACACCAACGCTAGAAACGACCGCGATCGCCTGCAAGCGCAGTGAACGCATGATCCAGAACTTTGTCGTGCTTCCGGACACGGCCGCGTTGTCGCTTGACAGCGCGCACCAGATTGCCAATTGCGCGCCAAGTTGAGTCTAACCCCCCGACCCGTCAAGGCACCGTCATGTCCAATATCGCCTCCCGCGACCGTCTCATTGCTATTGTGCGAGAGCGATCATTCTCGACGGGCGCTGACATGAAGCTAGCCTCCGGTCGCACGTCGAACTTCTATTTCAACATGAAGCCGACAATGCTCCACCCGGAAGGCGCGCATTTGATCGCAACGTTGCTGCTTGATGCAATCGCCGCTGACCGCGCCGAGGTCGTCGGCGGGCTTGAAATGGGTGCCGTTCCGATCGCGTCGGCAGTTACGGCGATCAGCCATACGATAGGCCGACCGCTGCCAGCGTTCTTTGTGCGCAAGCAAATCAAAGAGCACGGCACGCAAAGTTTGGTGGAAGGTTTTTCCAAGGGCGAAACGATTGCGGGCCGCCGAGTTGTCATCGTTGAGGACGTGACGACGACGGGCGGGTCAGCAATCAAGGCCGCCGAAGCCGTCCGCGCGGGTGGTGGTTTGGTGGTGCGGGTCGTCACCGTGGTCGACCGCCAGGAAGGTGCCGAAGAGGCCTTTGCTGCCGCCGGTTTGCCGTTCAGCGCGTTGCTGACAGTGGCTGATTTTCGCGATCCGGCATGAACATCGACGCAGATGCACGGTGCGCCGTTTTATGATCGGTTAGTGTTCGCGGCTCACGATGGCTGCAACCCAATCGTCGAACGATTGCCCACGCCTGAACGTCAACCTTTTGTGATGGGCGCGGCGCAAGCAGCGTTGAACGGCGTGTTCGCGTGCTGAAACTTCGGGGATTGACTCACTCAGTCGATCCCGGGCGATCTCCGCGATCCGGTCGAGGCACTGCCTGTAACTGTCGCTGTCGGACCGATTTACCGCTTGGCGCATCAACGCATCGAACCGACAAACACGATCCGGCCCGCTCGACCCCACGTTTCCTCCCGCGTACGACCTCGTAGCTCGGCAAGCAACTGCGGATATCAGCTGCGCGGCTGAAACAACAATGCTTACTGAAAACGCTGGCGATGCCTCGCGTGCATCGGGCGACTGCGACCGCAGGTTAGGTTTGCAGGCCAGAGCCAGCACTAATCACAACCAGGCGGGCTAGAGTCGCTTTCGCAGCGCCGCGATCGATCGACTGCGCGGCAAGCTCGACACCGTTGCTTAAGTTAGCGGCCTTGCCAGCGACCATCAGCGCGGCGGCGGCATTCAACAGAACAATGTCACGATAGGCTCCTTGCTCGCCATCGAGAAGCCGGGTCAGCGCGGCCGCGTTAACTTCCGCCGTGCCACCCTCAAGATCGGCCAGAGCTGAACGGGCCAACCCGGCATCTTCGGGCCTCAACTCATAGGCGTTGATCCCATCAACGGTAAGCTCGGCAACGAACGTCGGCCCGGTCGTCGTCAGTTCGTCGAGCCCATCGGAGCCGTGAACAACCATCGCCCGGGTCGAGCCGAGCGCGTGCAAGGTCTCGGCGACGGGGCGCACCCATTCGCGTCCAAACACGCCAACGACCTGGCGGGAAACGCTGCACGGATTGCACAGCGGACCGAGTAGGTTGAACAGCGTGCGGAACCCGAGTTCGGCGCGGACCGGCCCCCACGCCTTCATCAGCGGATGGTAAAGCGGCGCCCACAAGAACCCGACGCCAGCCTCGCGAATGGCCCGCTCAACCGTCTCCGGTGGCGCGTCTAGCGTGACGCCAAGGGCTGCCAACACATCAGAAGCACCCGACTTTGACGACACGGCACGGTTGCCATGCTTTGCCACGGGGACGCCAGCACCGGCCACGACCAGCGCGGCAGCCGTTGAGATGTTGTATGTTCCGCGGCCATCGCCACCGGTACCTACAATATCGATTGCATCAGGCGGGGCGTTGACCTTTTGCATGCGCGCCCGCAACAGCCGAGCTGCGCCAGAGATCTCGTCGACGGTTTCGCCGCGCCCGCGCAACAGCGATAAGAACGCCGCTTTCTGGGCAATGGTAGCCTCATCCGACGACATCACATCGAGCGCGGTTTCAAAGTCCGCAGCGTCAAAGCGCCCGCCGTGCGCAAGCTCGCGTAGGATCGCCTTCGGATCAGCCGTCATACGGTCGCCATGGTCCGCGCGCCGATCGGCGGCGGAACCATCTTGCGCGTTGGCTTGAAGCCCGCAAGTTCCAGAAAATTAGCCAACAGCGCATGGCCCTGCTCCGACGCGATGCTTTCGGGGTGAAACTGGACGCCGTAAACTGGATGCGTCTTGTGCTGCAATCCCATGATCAGGCCGTCGGCAGTTTCCGCGGTGATTTCGAGGCACGACGGCAGCGTCTCGCGTTCGACAATCAGCGAGTGGTAGCGCGTCACAGAAAATTGCTCTGGCAGGCCGTGGAAAACGCCGCGGGTATCGGTGTGGCTAATCGATGAAATCTTGCCGTGCATCGGCGTTGGCGCGCGGATCACCTTGCCGCCATAGGCTTGGCCGATCGACTGGTGGCCGAGACAAACAC
>JBBQNE010000125.1:0-9413 GCA_038329675.1 Hyphomicrobiales bacterium
GGGCGCCTTAACGTCAACCCGCATTTTTGCAGTCGACGGCCTTGGCAATCCAATCGACGGCAAAGGCCCGATCCAGTCGACTGCAAAAATGCGGGTTGACGTTAAGGCGCCCGGCATCTTGCCGCGCAAGTCGGTCCATGAACCGATGGCGACCGGCCTCAAGGCGATCGATGCGCTGATCCCGATCGGCCGAGGTCAGCGCGAGCTGGTGATCGGAGACCGTCAAACCGGCAAGACGGCGGTCATACTAGATACTTTCCTCAACCAGAAGCCGGCGAATGGGGGGACGGACGAAGGCGCCAAGCTCTATTGCGTCTATGTCGCGATCGGCCAGAAGCGGTCCACCGTTGCCCAGTTCGTGAAGGTTTTGGAAGAGCGCGGCGCACTGCCGTATACGATCATCGTTGCCGCCACCGCATCTGATCCAGCACCGATGCAATACCTCGCGCCGTTCACCGGCTGCACGATGGGCGAATATTTCCGCGACAACGGCATGCACGCCGTGATCGCCTATGACGACTTGTCAAAGCAGGCCGTCGCCTACCGCCAGATGTCGTTGCTCCTGCGCCGTCCGCCGGGCCGCGAAGCCTACCCCGGCGACGTGTTCTACCTCCACTCGCGACTGCTCGAGCGCGCCGCCAAGATGGGCGATGCGGCCGGCAATGGTTCGCTCACCGCGCTACCCGTCATCGAAACGCAAGCCAACGACGTCGCAGCCTACATTCCAACGAACGTCATCTCGATCACCGACGGACAGATCTTCCTCGAAACCGACCTGTTCTATCAAGGTATCCGCCCGGCCGTGAACGTTGGCCTGTCGGTCTCGCGCGTCGGTTCGGCTGCCCAGACCAAGGCGATGAAGTCGGTCGCGGGCAAGATCAAAGGCGAACTTGCGCAATACCGTGAGATGGCAGCCTTCGCTCAGTTTGGCTCCGACCTCGATGCGGCGACGCAAAAGTTGCTCGCCCGCGGCGCTCGCTTGACGGAACTGCTCAAGCAGTCGCAGTTCGCGCCCCTCAAAATGGAAGAACAAGTCGCGGTTATCTTTGCTGGCACGCGCGGCTATCTCGACACGGTTCCAGTGTCGGCTATCGGCAAGTTCGAAGAGGGCCTCCTTGCGACGCTGCGCAGTGAAAAGACGTTGCTGACAACGATCGGTGCTGAAAAAGCGCTATCGGCCGACAGCGAAAAGCGTCTCGCAGCCGCCCTCGATGCCTATGCCAAGACGTTCGTAGCGTGATTGCGCGATCCGCGGGCCTCCACGGAGACCTCCAAGGGGATTGCCACGGGGGCCTTCAACAGTGTGAGACGCGCGACGCGATGCGGGGAAGCCGATGCCGAGTTTAAAAGATCTCAGGACGCGCATTGCGTCGGTCAAAGCGACGCGAAAAATCACCAAGGCCATGCAAATGGTGGCCGCAGCGAAGTTGCGACGCGCGCAAGAAGCAGCTGAAGCAGCCCGGCCCTACTCCGAGCGCATGGATACGTTGCTCGGCAACCTCAACCCCGGCTCGAGCGCCACAGCAAACGCATCGCCGCTGCTCGTCGGCACTGGCAAGAGTGACGTTCAGCTTATGGTCGTGATGACCGCGGAACGCGGGTTGTGCGGTGGGTTCAACGCCAATATTGTCAAGCTCGCGCGGCTCGACGCGCAGCGATTTTTGCGTGAAGGCAAGACCGTTAAAATCCTGACGGTCGGCAAAAAAGGAGCAGACTCGCTGCGCCGAGACCTCGCCCGCAACATCATCGACCGCATCGAGTTTAAAGGCGTCAAACAGATTGGCTACGTCCATGCCAATGAGGTCGCCGAAAAAATCCTGGCGATGTTCGCAGCCGGTGAATTCGACGTCGGTACAATCTACTTCTCCGAATTTAAGTCGGTCATCGCCCAAAAGCCGACCGCCTATCAGCTGATCCCGGCCAAGCTGCCTGAGGCAAAGCCAATAGCCACCAACAAACCCAACGACGGCAAGGCGACGACCCAGATCACGCCCGCAGCTGCTGCCGCTACCGAATACGAGCCAAGCGAAGACGAGTTGCTAGCCTACCTTCTGCGCCGCAACATCGGCACGCAAATCTTCCGCGGCTTGCTTGAGAATGCCGCATCCGAACAGGGCTCACGCATGAGCGCCATGGACAACGCAACCCGCAACGCTGGCGACATGATCAATAAGCTGACGCTAAAATACAACCGCCAGCGCCAGGCCAACATTACAAAAGAGCTGATCGAAATCATCTCAGGCGCCGAGGCGCTCTAAGGCATGTCCAACGTGGCAACCACGGAGTTTTCAGAGCAGCAGGCAGACTATACGGCCGATGACCCGCGCAATCTCATTGGCCAGGATCGACAAAACCCCAACGGGGCCCTGGGAACAAGTTTCATGCTGACGACACTTCACCGCCTTGCGCTCATCGCTCTTGTCATCGCGACCCAAGTGGTATCGCCTGACGCAGCGCTTGCGCAAAAGCCGCCAGCTGCCGCCCCATCACCGCAAGTGTTAGCCGCGGCGGATCGTTTGATGACGGTCCAAGACGTCGACGGCATGATGAAAGATATGGCATCCAACATTGCCGGGTCGCTGCCAGAGCCACAACGGGCGCCATTTGTCGCTGAAATGACGGACGCGACGTTCTTGGTCCGCTACAAAGATAAAATGCGCGGGGTCATGGCCTCGACGTTCTCTCTCGAAGAACTGGATGCTCTGTCAGAGTTCTATGCCAAGCCGATCGCGAAATCCGCGATGGCAAAGATGGGACCCATGATGGCGCAAGTCTTGCCGTTCATCCAAAGCGAGATGCCGGGGCTGATGGACCGCATGCAAAAGCGCATACAAAAGAAATGAGACGGCGCCACGTCGCTCACGCATTACAGTGACCGAACCGTCCTAATGAGTGAACGAAACGTCGGAATGGACAAACAAGGGGTCGGCTCAGCTGGTCCTGCAGAGTTTAAGATAACGAGGACCAGGGCAATGGCAGTGGCAGCAAATTCAGTTGGACGTATCCGCCAGGTAACGGGCGCGGTGGTAGACGTGCAGTTCGAAGGGCCGCTGCCACAGATCCTCAACGCTCTTGAAACCAAGAACGGTGCCAACCGCCTCGTTCTTGAGGTTGCCCAGCATCTTGGCGAAAGCACCGTTCGGACAATCGCCATGGATTCGACCGAAGGTCTCGTCCGTGGTCAAAAAGTGACCGACACCGGAAACCCAATCATGGTGCCGGTGGGCGATGAATGCCTCGGCCGCATCATGAACGTCATCGGCGAACCGATCGACGAGGCTGGCCCGATCAACACGTCAACGATGCGCGCGATCCACCAGCCGACGCCAACGTTTGCCGAACAGTCGACGGATGCGCAAATTCTTGTCACCGGTATCAAGGTGGTTGACCTCCTCGCGCCGTACGCCAAGGGCGGTAAGATTGGTCTGTTTGGCGGCGCTGGCGTTGGTAAGACGGTGTTGATCATGGAGTTGATCAACAACATCGCCAAGGTCCACGGCGGCTATTCGGTGTTTGCTGGCGTTGGCGAACGCACGCGCGAGGGCAACGACCTCTACTACGAAATGATCGAATCCAAGGTCAACGTGAACCCGAAGGAAGCGGGCTCAGCGAAAGGCTCAAAGTGCGCTCTCGTGTACGGCCAAATGAACGAACCACCCGGCGCCCGGGCCCGCGTCGCGCTGACCGGCCTAACCGTTGCTGAAGACTTCCGCGACAAGGGCCAAGACGTCTTGTTCTTCGTCGATAACATTTTCCGCTTCACGCAGGCCGGCTCCGAAGTGTCGGCATTGCTTGGCCGTATCCCATCGGCTGTCGGCTATCAGCCAACGCTTGCGACCGACATGGGCGCCCTACAAGAGCGCATCACGACGACGCAAAAGGGCTCGATCACGTCCGTGCAGGCGATCTACGTGCCAGCCGACGACCTAACCGACCCGGCGCCAGCCACCACGTTTGCCCACATGGACGCAACAACCGTCCTGTCGCGATCAATCGCCGAAAAGGGCATTTACCCAGCCGTCGACCCACTCGACTCAACCTCTCGCATGCTCGACCCGCGGATCGTTGGCGAGGAGCACTATACCATCGCCCGCCGCGTCCAGGCGATCTTGCAAAAGTATAAGTCGCTGCAAGACATCATCGCAATTCTCGGCATGGACGAACTGTCCGAAGAGGACAAGATGACGGTCGCTCGCGCCCGCAAAATTGAGCGCTTCATGTCCCAGCCGTTCTCCGTCGCCGAGGTATTCACCGGCTCGAAGGGCGTACAGGTGCCGCTCGCCGATACGATCAAGGCCTTCAAGGGCCTGTGCGACGGCGCCTACGACCATTTGCCAGAGCCAGCATTCTATATGGTCGGCACGATCGACGAAGCCATTGCCAAGGCCGAAAAGCTCGCCGAAGCTGCTTAAAACCGATAAAATCGCTGGCGGGACGCGCGTTCCGCTTTCGCTAGCCCCGACGCGGGCGATGGAGAACGACATGGCCGCCGAGACGCCGACGTTCGGGACGTGCTGCGATGAGCTCAAGGACGCGCTGTCAGGCGACGACTTTGAACCGTTGATCGCCGTTGGCGAGGACGGCGTCCTCTACATGTCGGTCGGCCTAATCGATCTTGAGGACGATGAACCCGGCATGGTTGAACATCCGCTGTTCTTTTGCCCGTTCTGCGGAACAAACGTCCAAAGCGAAGACGATGTGAAAGCCAAAGCCGAAGCCGGCGTCTAATTTGCAGCAGCCGTTGACACGCAAGATACCCGTGGCGGCCCCAAGTACCAGATCGAAAGACGACCACAGTGGCCCAGACATTCACATTTGAGCTCGTCAGCCCGGAGCGCATCCTGCTCTCTATTGACGCCGAGCAGGTCGAACTGCCCGGCAGCGACGGCGATATGACGGTGTTGCCCGGTCATGCGCCGGTCGTCACGGCGCTCAGGCCAGGGACGATCCATTCGCGCACGGCGTCCGGCAAGACGGCGATCTTCGTGCAGGGCGGCATCGCTGATATTCGCGCTGGTGCCGTCATCGTACTCGCTGAAAAGGCATTTGCGACCGATGAAGTCGACGTGCGCCAGATCGAGAAAGAACTCGCCGCGACACAAATTGCACTGGACGCTGCCGATGACGATGAAGCGCGCCGCCACCTCGGCATCGCAATCGAGCAGATGAAGGCGATCCTCGCCGCCCGCCAGAAGAGTTAAGGCTTCGAGCGGCAGCATACGGTGGCGCGATGCAGCTATTAAGCCACCCCGAACGCTTCAAGACTGGGACCCGGGTGCTGCTACTCCGTAGCCGCCCCAAAGACGGTCTGCCCCATAACCACGCCGAGCCTGCGTTCGCCCACGACCCACAACAGTTTGACGCCGCCCTGGCCCGCTTGGTCAAATCAGCGCTGCCCGGCGCACGTATCTACGCCACCGCCGGTGACCGCGATCTGGACAAGGCGATCCGCCTGTTTAAAGAGCGCCAGCTTTCTGCCGACTACGACGCCGACCGCCACGACTTCTACCGCCACCTCGACCGACGCTGGGAAACAGCACTCATGGCGCCTTCGAGCCAGGCCGAAAAGCTGTGGCTGTTTGATTGCGATACGCCCGAGGACGCCGCAGCGTTGACCGAGGAGCTTGGGCGATTGGACCTCGCCGAGCCGCCGTATCGCTACGCCACGAAGTCGGGGACCCATATGATCGCTCGACCGTTTGACCGCACAAGGCTCAGCGAACGCGCGGTTAGTCTCCTCCATACCAACCCGCTGATGCTATGGGGCTATTGATGCCGAGCCGCGTCTTACCCACGACATGCGTATCGATCTAACGACAAGCGACACGTCAGGAATTTCCAATGCCACGATCGCGAAACGTCATACTTGGACTGGCCGCCGTCGCAATGGCCGCGCTGGCATTCGTGGCATGGTCGTATCGCGATCTGCCCTACCACGCGTGGGAGGCCCATCAGGGTCGTCGCCCGCTACTAGGCGCAAAGACGTGGTATTATAATTTGTCGAACGTAAACGTCAACATGATCGCCGATGTCGATGCCGACGTGCTCGTGATCGACTTCGGCAAACAGGGCGGCAAAGATCCGCTCACCCGCGACGAGGTCCAGCGCTTAAAGACGGGGCCCAACGGCAAGCGCCGCTACGTCATCTCCTACTTTTCGATCGGTGAAGCCGAAGAGTTCCGGTTCTACTGGCAGCCCGAGTGGAAACAGACGCCACCATCGTGGGACGCGGGCGAGAATTGCGCATGGCCCAAAGCCCATAAGGTCCGCTATTGGCAGGATAGTTGGAAGGACATCATTATCCGCGGCCCGAACGCTTACCTGAAACAGATCGCAGCAGCAGGCTTTGACGGCGTCTACCTCGACCGCGTCGATGTTTACGAACACCATAAGGACGAGACGATTGATTTGCGCGAGGAAATGAAAAAACTCGTCTCCGAAATCAAGCAAACTGGAATGAGCTTAACGCCGGGCTTTTTTGTCATCGCTCAAAACGCGGAGGACTTGCTGCTTGAGCGCGATTACCGCGCAAGCATTGACGGCCTTGGCAAAGAGGACTTGCTCTACGGCGGCAAGGGCACTGGCGTCCGCAACGCGGTTGACGATATCGGCTGGTCGCTTGAGCGGCTCGACGCGCTGCGCTTTGATTATAAGCCGGTGTTCGTCGTCGAGTATCCGTTGACGAAAGACCTCGTCACAAATGCAACGGCTGAAATCGTCCGTCTCGGTATGGTGCCAACGATGCAGCACCGGTCGCTCGACGGCAGTGACCCGACCGACCCGAGCGTCATCCGCAAGTCCGGCTCCAACGTCGGAACGCCCGAATACATCGCTGAATTTTGTAAAGATAAGCCGTGGTGGTAACGCCCGGGGTGCTGTGGTCGGTCCAATACGCTCAGCAGCGCTACACGATCGGGACCCACGTTGCAGATTATCCCTCAGACCGCTTCGCCCCGTTCGGCGAGCAGCCGTGCCATCTCAGCCCGTAACGCTTCAAGGCCGAAACCGGTCTCCGACGATGTCGCGATCACCCGCGGAAACGCAGCGGGATGTGTTGCGATCGCAGCCGTTGTCTGGCGCGTAACGTCGGCGAGTTCATAAGGGTTGAGCTTGTCGCCCTTGGTCAAAACCACCTGATAGGATACCGCCGACGTGTCGAGCAGTTCCATAATCGAGCGATCGATTTCCTTCAGCCCATGGCGGCTGTCGATCAGCAAGAACACGCGCGCCAGCACCACCCGCCCCCGCAGATAGTCTTTAACCAGCGCCGTCCACGCATCGACCTTGTCCTTGGGCGCCTTGGCAAAGCCGTAGCCCGGCATGTCGACCAGAAACAATGCTGGTCGCTCAGGCCGGTAGAAGTTGAGCTCTTGCGTCCGGCCAGGTGTGTTGGAGGTCCGCGCCAGTTTCCCATTCGACAGGGTGGCGTTGATCAACGTCGATTTCCCGACGTTCGAGCGGCCAGCAAAAGCGATCTCGACGCGTTCTGGCGCCGGCAAAAATTCGAGTGACGGCACGCTCTTGATGAATGACCACGGCCGCGACGCGAGCCGTTCTCCAGCCGCGATCAGCTCCGGGTCGATCTCAGTTGTTGTGGCATCAGCGCCGGTCATGGCGGTCGTCCTCCATCACCGTCGTTCGTCGCATCGCCGAAACACACCGCGATCAACCGGTCTTTTCGCTCTTACCTCGCACCGAAGCGATAAACCGTTTGATGTCGGCCCATTGTTTGATGACGTTCTCCTTGAACGGCACTTCAACGTCGAGCTTCTTCATAATGTAGACCTGCTGCGCGATCGACAGCACGTTGTTGACTGCCCAGTAAATCACGAGGCCTGCTGGCGCGGTCGCGAGCATGATCGTCAGCATGGGTGGCATGAACGCGAACACCTGCTGCTGTACCGGGTCGGGCGGCGGCGGCGATAGCTGCATTTGCAGCCACATCGTAATGCCCATGATGATCGGCCACACGCCAATGTGAAGGTACTCCGGCACAGCGTAAGGCAATAACCCGAACAGGTTGAAAAGCGACGTCGGATCGGGCGCCGACAAATCCTTGATCCAGCCGTAGAATGGCGCGTGGCGCATGTCGATCGTGCCGTTCAGCACTTTGTAAAGTGCGAAAAACACAGGAATTTGCAACAGCACCGGTAGGCACCCAGCGAGCGGATTGATGCCCTGCTTCTGGTAGAGCGCCATCAGCTCCTTGGCCTGCTTTTCCTTGTCGTCTTTGTAGCGCTCTTTCAGCCGCTCCATATCCGGCTGCATTTTTTTCATCTTCGCCATCGACGCATAGGATGCGTTGGCGAGGGGGAAAAATAGGATCTTGACGATGATCGTCACGCCGATGATGGCGAGGCCGAAGTTTCCAACCGCGCCGTAGATCCAGTCGAGCAGATAGAACAGCGGCTTGGTGATGAAGTAAAACCAGCCCCAATCGATCATCAAGTTGAACTTGGTGATACCAAGCGTCTTCTCGTAAACATCAATCAACTTGACGTCTTTTGAGCCAGCGTAAAGGCCGCTCGTCGACAGCGCGGTGGCGCCTGGCGCAAGCACAACCGGGGCGAGTTCAAAGCGCGTCTCGAACTGGTCAGTCTCGGCCGCAATACGGCGCTTATTGACCGCAAATGTCGCCGTGAATTTCTCGCCCTGCGGCGGGATAAGCGCTGCAGCCCAGTATTTGTCGGTAACGCCAAGCCAGCCACCGGTTTGATCGGTGAAGGTCTCGCGAAAGCCGGTGCTCTTTTCATCCTTCTTCGCAAAGGTCGCAAACGTGTGTTCAACCAGACCCTTTTCACCAACAAAGCCGATCAGGCCTTCGTGGAGCACATAGGTCGAAAGGTCGACCGCGGGCCCGTCGCGGAACACGCGCCCAAATGGCCGAAGCCCAAGTGCTTGACTGGTGTTGTTTTTGACGCTGTTCGTCACCGAGAACATGTAGTTCGCGTCGATGGCGATCTTGCGTGTGAAGACCAGCCCCTCGCCGTTGTCGAATAAAAGTTCCACCGGTGTTGTCGGCGTGAGCGTGGCCGCGCCAGTGCTCGTCCAGAGGCTGTCGCGGTTCGGCAATTTGACGCTCGCGCCGGGCTCGGGCGACCAGCCGAAATCAGCAAAGTAGGCCGATGGCGCTTCGGTGGGCGAAAACAAATCGATGTTTGGGCTCTTGGGGTCTACTTTTTCCCGGTAGTTGGTCAGCTTCAAATCATCGATACGCCCGCCCTGGAGGCCGATTGAGCCAGCCAGCCTCGGTGTCTCGATCCGGACGCGGGGGGACAGCGCAATCGCCACATCGCGCGTCGAAGCGCGCACGATGCGCCCTCCTGTCACCGTCCCGGGTATGGCTGCGGCGACCGGTGCCACCGTATCGCTGGTCCCGGACGCGCCTTGCGGACCAGCTGCAACCCCGGGCG
>JBBQNE010000126.1:0-9235 GCA_038329675.1 Hyphomicrobiales bacterium
GACGTCGTTCCTGCTGTTTTTCGACAGGCGGCGCGTTTATCTTGGGCTGCAGGTCTTATTTTTGGCGACAAACCTAGGGTTCAGCCTGATCACACTTGCGCTGGGCCGCGATTTTTACGGCGTGGGGTATTTCGCAGCCTGTATCGTTGCAAGCTTTGCCGCCTATGTGATGGCGACCTTGACGTTTGAGAAGCTCAACTTTTTGACCTTCATTGGAAACAACCCGTCGGTCCGTGCGACGGCGGCCGATGCGCGAGACTGAAGGTGAGCCCGAGAAGGGCGTGCTAGCGGTAAATTTCGGCGGCAACGCGCCAGGTGTTGAGGTAGGCCTCAACGGTGTCGCCGATCGGCTCGCCATAGCCCCCGCCGATCAGCACGACGAGCGCGATGCGCGCCTCGCGGCACGCCGTCATGACGAGGCGATCGCGGGCCATGAGGCCCGCGTGCGTCACCGAAAGGCGGCCGAGCCGATCGCTGATCAGCGGGTCGACGCCTGCGATATAGAAGACGAGTTGAGGACGGGTTGCGAGGACGGCGTCGAGGGCATCGTGGCAGGCGGCGAGGTAGTCATCGTCGGCGGTGCCATCGGCAAGAGCGATGTCGAGGTCAGAAGCTGGCTTCACGAACGGGTAATTGTTGGCGCCGTGAACGCTGGCAACGAACACGCGGGATTCGGTCGCCAGGATGGTCGCGTTGCCATCGCCGTGGTGGACGTCGAGATCTAAGATTGCGGCCCGGGTGATTGCGCCCTCGTGGAGTAAGTTTAGGCTGGCGACTGCGCAGTCGTTAAAGACGCAAAAGCCCGCGCCTCCATCGCGGTGGGCGTGGTGGGTACCGCCGGCGAGTTGGCCCGATAGTCGATGGGCGAGCGCATAGCGCGCCGCAGCGAGCGTCCCGCCGACGGTCGCTAATGCGCGGGCGAGCAAGACGGGGCTCCACGGCAAACCAATGCGAGCTTCGATGGCTTTGGGCAGGCGGCCTTCGAACATGGCTTCAATGTAGGCCGCATCGTGGGCGACCGCGAGCATCGCCTGGGTGGCGAGCGGTGATGGTACCAGTTCGGCTGGGGCTAAGATCGCCTGCTCCACGATTGATCCCGCGAGCAGATGGTATTTCTGGGCCGGAAAGCGGTGGCCGGACGGTAATGGCAGGGGCGGCGTATCTGGAAAGTAGACGCGCAACGTTTTCGTGTTCCGGTTCCATCGGTCGGGTCCCGTATCAGCGCACTTAAGATCAAATGTTGGAACCATAAGGAACACTAGCAACAAATGGATTGTCGTGTCGCTTTTGCATTTGACATTGGATCTGGAGACGGGCTGCGCGATGGGTCTCAACCGTGATCACCCGTCAGACGCGCGACACATCACATGCGCGACACGGCATGTCTGCTACCTCAGCGCCCGCGGCTCGGCGATTGGCTCGGGTCGGATGGTGGTGTGATCTTGGGCTGCGAAGCTGTCGTCCCAACGGCGCGAGCGCCTGTCAACTCGACGGTCGTGAGTTGGCAGTTCTTGTCGCGATCAGCCAACTCGAACGCGCGGCTCGCGCGATCGACGAATTCGGCTCGGTCGACTTTGCCGTCGCCGTTCCGGTCGTAGTAGCCAAAGTCGATGATTTCAAACATCCGGTCAATTTTAACGATTCTGGCCCAGTCTTCTTTGGTCAGGTAGCCTTTTTTCGCGGTGTCGCCGATATCCATCAATTCTGCGGCATACGCTTTCCATTCATCACACGTGACGATGCCGTCTTTGTTGCGATCCCAATTGCCAGCAGCCAGTAGAAACGTGCGGTCGGCATCGGATGGTCCACCGGTGAGATTGGGAATGAAAGAAGATGGGTTGGAGCATGCCGACACCGCCAGCGTGGCGAGTGCAGCGAGTGCGGCGCGTGCCGACCCCGTAACAGGCGCAGCGATCTGGCTCGGCGAGCCAAAGGACGCGGCACGAGCGTCTTCACTGGCGTTGGTCGTTGGCCCGCTCAAACGCGCAGCGCGGCTTTGGCTACCGCCGCGACGGCAATGCTGATCTCGAGCCATGTGGTGTGTTCTCCCCGGTCGAGCCGTTACGGCGCAACAATGGCGGCCGCGCGGCGGCGCCATCTGCCATCTGATAAGTCTATTTCCAAACGTTGACCGAGCACATGGACGATCGGGGGTGCCGCCACGACCTGCACTTGGCTGTCGCCCGACCTAGCCGTCGAATGGGGCGTGCGCCATGGCCCAAGGCCGCCTGTGGATAAAATCAGCCCGGCGATGTCGTCGTCAGTTATAACGGCGCTTGGCTTAGCCTGAGCAGTCCATCTGGGCCTCAGCGGATGCGTTGGCCTCTGCAAACATAGCCTTGACGAAGCCTCGAAGTGGGCCGTCGGTGGCGCTGAACGGCTCGATTGCGCTAATGGCTGCGTCCATGTGGCGACGGACCTCGGCTCGCGCGGGCTCTAGGCCAAGTACGGTCGCGATCGTGGCTTTGCCGCCGTCCTTGGCGGTGTCCTTGCCCGCTTCTGCGGTGGTGTGCGAGGCATCGATGACGTCGTCCAGGGCCTGAAAGGCGAGCCCGACCTCACGGCCTAGGGTTCGCAAGCCAACGATCGTTGCCGCGCTCGCGTTGGCGACCACGCCGCCCATTTCAACCGCTGCGATAAATAGGGCGCCGGTCTTTTGATCGTTGATGTCGTCGATTTTGGCCAGACTATCGCGCAATGTTCGATCGTTGAGATCGCGCTCCTGCCCGGCCGCGAGGCCATCGGCGCCTGAGGCTGTGGATAGGATGGCGATCAGCGCGACGCGTTGTTGAGCGCTGAGGTGGTCGATGTTGGCGATGACACCAAATGCTCGCGTCAGCATTGTAATTGCTGCGAGAACGGACGTCGCTTCGCCGTAGACGGCATGTGTTGTTGGAACGCCTCGGCGTAAACTCGCATCATCCATGCATGGCAAATCGTCGAGCACGAGGGAGGCGGTGTGCACAAGTTCGACGGCGCAGCCCGCGTCAAGCGCGAGGCGCGGATCGGCGCCAAGTTCGGCTGCCGTTAGCATCGTGAGGAGTGGCCGAACGCGCTTGCCGGGGGCGAGCAGCCCGTGGCGAACGGCGCGACTGAGTGAAATCGGCGGGTCGGCAGCAGTTGGCACCAGTTGGCCGAGGCGAATATTAACGCTCTCGCGTAGACCGTGCCACTCGACGGGACCAATGCAACGCAACGGTGCGGTCTCATCAGGTGAGATGTGGGCGAGGCCATGCATCGCGTCTCAGTCCCTCCGACTTACGGCTCAGCTTGGCGACCCTCTGGCCGACGGTTGCGGTTCGGCCTTGGCAGCTTTAATCCCCAACAACCAGACGGTATAGCAGTCGATGTTGCGACGCTCGCGGCGAAAGTTTGCGTGCGTCCTCGCCTAGTCGTCACATTCGCGTTAAACTAAGTTCGCGCTCGAAGCGCAAGCGCCAGGGGTGGTTATCGCACGTGACTGTTACCAGCACAGATCGGCCCGCAGATGGCTCACGGTCCGCCGATCCAACTATCGCGGGGGCTCGGGCCGTTGCTGAGGGGGAATCGGTTTGCGATGTCTTGCTGGTCGGCGGGGGCCTCGCGAACGCGCTCATTGCATGGCGGCTGATCGAAGCGCGGCCCGATCTCGATATTCGAGTGGTCGAACGTGGCCCGGTCTTGGGTGGTAACCATACGTGGTCATTTCACGATGGCGATGTTCATCCCGCGACCATGGCCCGATTGAAGCCTTTCATTTCGGCCAGTTGGCAGCGGCAGAGCGTTCACTTTCCAGGCCATAGCCGCGTGCTGGACGTGCCCTATCATGCGATTTCATCAGACAAGCTCCACGATGTGATGGCGCCGAAGCTTGGGAACCGTTTGATCGTCAACGCCGACGTCGTTGCGTTATCGGCAGACCGGGTGACGTTGGCCGATCAACGCACGATCCGGGCAAAATGCGTGATCGATGGGCGCGGTCCGCAGGCCAACGAACACCTCGCACTGGGGTTTCAAAAATTCGTCGGGCTCGAAGTTGAGACAGTCGAGCCGCATGGTGAAACCGTCGCGGTCATCATGGATGCCACAGTCCCGCAACTTGGCGGGTACCGGTTTTTTTACACGCTGCCGTTTTCGCCCACCCGGATCCTGATCGAGGACACGTATTATACGGACGGGCCTGAACTCGACGCGGCGACGCTGACCCAGCGCGTTCATGATTATGCGGCGGCGAAAGGCTGGCGGATCAAGGACGTCGTCCGCGAGGAGAGGGGCATCTTGCCCGTGGTGCTCGCTGGCAACATGGACAGCTTTTGGACGGCAGCTGGCCGCGATATCCCAAGGGTTGGTCTTCGCGCATCGCTGTTTCATCCAACGACGGGGTACTCGTTGCCGGATGCGGCAGCACTGGCCGACCGGATCGGACGCATGCCCGTGATCACATCGGCGACGGTGCAATCGATGATTGAGGCGCACGCGCGCTCGCTGTGGCGCGAGCGCAAATTCTTCCGCTTGCTCAATCGCTTGCTTTTTATCGCGGCACGGCCCGATGAACGGGTGTCTGTGATGGAGCGGTTTTATACGTTGCCTCAGCCCTTGATCGAGAGGTTTTATGCCTCGCGGCTGACGCTTGGCGACAAGGCACAAATCATGATGGGGCGGCCGCCATTGCCGATTGCGCGAGCTATGGGGGTGATTGGGACAGACCCGGCGTGGGCCTTCGCCAAGCGTGTGGCGAGCGGTGCACGGTGAGGGGAATAGAAGCGGGGACAGCGCCAGCAACGGTCGTGCGCGAGACAACCGTGCAACCACGACCGGCTCCCACGCTGGACGAGATCGTGGCGTTTTCGCGCGAGCAGATCGAAAAAGGCTCAAAGAGCTTTGCTGGTGCGTCGCGGTTGTTTGATCCAACAACGCGGGCCAGCGCCTATATGCTCTACGCATGGTGCCGCCACTGCGACGACGAGATCGACGGACAGGAACTCGGCTTCAACACGGCAGCGGCACGGGCGCCCGCGTCGGCTGAACGGCTCGCTGACCTGAGGGCTCGAACGGTGGCGGCGATCGAGGGCCGCGCCGAGGAGCCAATTTTCCTGGCGCTTCAGACCGTCGTTGCGCGGCACGCGATTCCAGCTCGCCATCCACTTGAGTTGCTTGAAGGTATGGCGATGGATGTCCGCGGACATCCGTATCGAACGCTCGATGACACGCTGCTGTATTCCTACCACGTCGCTGGCGTGGTTGGTGTGATGATGGCGATGGTGATGGGCGTGCGCGATGGAGCGACGCTCGATCGGGCGAGCGATCTTGGCATTGCGTTTCAGTTGACCAACATCGCACGAGACGTGCACGCCGATGCGTCGGTGGGGCGCGTGTATTTGCCAGCTTATTGGCTTGAGGATGCAGGCGTCGAGCCATCGCCAGTTGCGGTCGCCGCGTTGGAAAATTGTGAGGCGGTCCACGGCGTGACGCTGCAACTCCTGGCCGAAGCTGACCGATATTATGCGTCGGCGGGGGAAGGGTTGCATCATTTGCCGCTGAGATCGGCGATGGCGATTGCTGCGGCGCGACGGGTTTATAGTGACATCGGCAACGTCGTGCGGGAGCGAGGGGCGTCGGGGGGCGCTGGCCGGGCGAGCCTCGGCCGGATGCGCAAGTTGACCGGTCTTGTAACCGCCACGGGAGATGCGTTCAGTGCCCACACGGTTGGCCGTTGGCGGACAACTAAGACGCGCGATGGCCTGTGGACGATGCCGCGCTAGATGGCGGAGCACGGGGGTTGAAGCGGCACGGGGGTTGAAGCAGCACGGGGGTCGAAAGAGCACTGGGGTCGAAGCGGTGAGCGGTTGGCCATGGCTTAGCCACACGGCTGGCGCCATGTTTTTTTTAGGGCTCGTTTACGACATGTATTGCCAGAGGCTTAACGTCCCAACGCTACGTTAAGCGTAGGATTTTGTGCTTAGGATCAGGCTGATGTTTCGTGTCGCCGTTGATGTTCGCCGCTATTTTTCCGCAGCCGTCCGAGCTGCCTTGTTTGGTCGGTTGCCCGATTTGCCGACCGGACGACGAAGTGTGCTCGTGGCGATGCTGTTCGTCGCCGCCATCGGCAGCGTCGCCGCTGAATGGGTTTTGGCCGACGATGACTGGTCGTTTAACGCGCACGGCCTGACCTATCTGGCGGCTACTTGGGCGACGCTAGCGTTCGGGCTTTACCTGTTGCGCGGCCCTGATCGGCCGATCGATATTGTGGCGACGGTTTGCTTGGCGTGCGCGTTATCGACCATCTTTATGGCGGTTGCGCTCGGTTCATGGGCATTGATGACGACGGCGATTGGTGCGGAAGGCGGTCTGTGGCTGACTATGCTCGCTGGATGGATGTTGCTGCTAGCGCCGTTTATTTGGTTCGTGGCGAGCGCGTGGCACGCTGGACGGTCGATCACGCGTCAGATGCCTCGGCGGCTTGGGGTCGCACTGCCGATGTTCATGATCGCGCTGCCGTCGCTGGTGTTTCCCTACAACTCGGTGATCTTCGGCACCAAGGCTGAAGCTGTTATTCCAACTGTTTGGGACGTCGCCAGATTTGCCTGGCCGGCTGAACGTGAGGCTGTTGCGCGTTACCGGGCACCGCGATTCGACGTCGAGGCCGTCTGGGATCGGCAACCCGAACTCGTGGCGCGGACGCTGGCCGATGTGGCGCCGTCGCGGCCAGGCATTCCCGAATTCTATTTCGTCGGCGGCGCGCTTTATTCAAGCCAGGACGTGTTTAAGCGCGAGGTCGCGTCGGCCCGCCAGATCGTGGAAGAGCAGCTGGGGACGAAAGCGCGATCGGCGCTGTTGATCAACCACCGGGAGTTCGCTGCTTCGCTGCCAGTAGCGAGCACCACCAACATCGAAAAGGTGCTGGCTGGCGTCGGTAAGATCATGGACCCCGACAAAGATGTGCTGGTGTTGTTCTTGACCTCGCACGGCAGCGAGGGTCTCCTCTCGGTCTCATATCCTATGCTCGGGTTGAACGACATGACGCCCGAGCGGCTTGCCTCGATGTTGGATGCATCGGGCATCAAGAACCGCGTCGTCATCATTTCGGCTTGCCATTCGGGCAGCTTTATCGATGCCTTGAAGGGGCCCGATACGCTGGTGATTACGGCCGCGCACGCGTCCAAGACGTCGTTTGGTTGCAGCAATGAACGCGAGTGGACGTACTTTGGCGACGCGTACTTCAACTACGGGCTGCGCGAAACGGGATCGCTGACGGAAGCGTTCGGTCGGGCGGTGTCGGTTGTCGGGTCGTGGGAAGCAAACCAGAAGTTGACGCCGTCTGACCCGCAAATGTTGGCTGGCGAGCGGATCGTTGCCCATCTTGCTGCAATCGACAAACAGCGCAAACCGGTGACGGCCGCGTTGCAGGAGTGAGCGCGTTGCAAGCCCTCGGTCGAGCTCTGGGAACGAACGCACGGTGAATGTGTCGTAACATGACACGACCAGCGTGTAATGTGTGGCCGGTCGGCCATGGCGAAGCCCTCGCCGCGATCGTAATTTCACCGCTTCAATTGTTTTGATATCGGAGTGGACGTGACACAAACATACATCGCACGCATGATGTCGGCGGACGGGTCCGGCGAGGGTAACTATGCCTTCGAAGCGGACGCTAACCTAATGAAGATGACCGCCGACGAGATCGTGCAGGTGTTCTTTACGCACGTCGAGCATGAAGTGCTCCGCAATGATGTCGATTGGGAACTCAACAGCGTGTTCAAGAACAAAGAATGCGGTGTGGTGACGGCCATGGGCAGTCTGATCACAGATGGGACCCAAGCCGCGATGCCGTTTCTCGTCATGATCTCGGCGAAACAATAGCGAGGACGTTGCGTGATTATCGAACGGGTTAAGATCGGCGGCCGCAAGCAACGGCTTGCAACGACGATGATGATGGCCGCCATGGCGTTTGGGATTGTCGGGATTGCATGGCCCGGTGCATTTCCCGGTGGCGCTCGCGCGGCAACGGCTTTGGATGCGATGGCGACGCTTGCAACAATTGGCGCTGATACGATGAAGCTCCAACTGTACTGCGCGGCCTCTGCCGATCTTTTCGCCGCTGCTCCTGACCAAACGGAAGCGATGGCAGAAAAGTTCGACGCAACGATCCGCGCGTTCGGCGAAGGTTATGCCGCCGCGCTCGACCTCCATTATGAACTTGACGATGCCTCGCCCGAGGGCGCCGCCATGGTCGAACAATTCGGCAAGCTCGATGCGCAATGTGCGAAGTGACGAAAGCGAAGTGACGTATGCGAAGTGACGTATGCCATCTGACGGGGACGAAATGGTGCTAGCAGCGACGCCAGAACAGCGATTGGCGGACCTCGGATTGGCACTGCCAGCCGCACCAGCGGCCGTTGGCGCCTATGCAGCAGGTGTGCGGACCGGTGGTCAGCTTTGGATATCGGGCCAGCTATCGCGGCGCGCCGACGGGGTACTCGTAAGCGGGCGGTTGGGCGCCGATTTAACGGTCGACGACGGTATCGCGGCTGCGCGGTTGTGCGCGCTCAATATCTTGGCGCAGGCGGTGGCCTTGCTTGGCGATCTGAACGCCATCAAGCGGACGGTGCGGCTCAACGGGTTCATGCAAACGACGCATGAGTTTACGGCGCACGCTACGGTGCTGAATGGCGCGTCAGAGTTGCTCGCAGCGGTGCTAGGCGAGGCTGGCGTGCATACGCGGGTTGCGATTGGGGCTCAGTCCTTGCCGCTTGGGGCGGCTGTGGAAGTCGACGCCGTATTCGAGATCGCCGGGTGAGCAGCCCTCGGGTTGCGGCGGTCGACCGCGTGCCATTACGAACCGGGACGACCGAGTTCAACTTTGCCCATCGGGGATTGCACGCCATTGCCGATGGCCGGATTGAAAACAGTTTGTCGGCCTTCGACGCGGCCAATCGCTGTGGTTACGCCATCGAGTGCGATCTTCAATCGGCGCGCGATTTCGTGCCGATTGTGTTTCATGACGCGACGCTGGAGCGCCTGACCGGGGAGGCCGGTCGGGTGGATGCGCGGACGGCCGATGACTTGAGCCGCATCGCTCTGAAGCAAGCGAGACCGGTGGCGAGGATCCCACTGTTTGACGATTTGCTCAAGTTTGTGGATGGCCGGTGTCCACTTTTAGTTGAGGTCAAGAGCGACTGGCTGCCGCCGGTCCCAGCCTTCATTCAGACGGTGGCTCACGCATCAACGGCCTATGCGCAGCGCGTGCAGGCAAAAAACG
>JBBQNE010000127.1:0-9090 GCA_038329675.1 Hyphomicrobiales bacterium
AGGATATCCGCATTGACACGATGCGGGCGGGCGGCGCGGGCGGCCAACACGTCAACCGCACCGATTCTGCCGTCCGTATCGTCCACCTGCCGACCGGGATCACGGTGGTCTCGACCGAAAAGTCCCAGCACCAAAACCGAAAGATCGCCATGCAGGTGCTGAAATCGCGATTGTTTGACCAAAAACGCCAGAAGCTAGACGATGAGCGGTCAACAGCGCGCAAAGAACAAGTCGGTTCCGGCGACCGCTCGCAACGCATCCGCACATACAATTTCGCGCAAGGTCGGGTGACTGATCACCGCATTAACCTGACGCTGTACAAACTCGACGAGGTATTGGGCGGCAACGCACTCGATGATCTTGTCGACGCGCTGACAACCGACCATCAGGCCAATCTGATGGCCGAGATGGCCAGCCAAGATGGCCTATGACCAATGCGATGCCTAAGTTTGAGCCCAACGGTCTGACCGGCGCCGTAATCGCAAAACCGTCCGCCGTTGAGCCGGTCGCAGTGAGCACAGCGCTCGCGCGCGCGGTGTCTAAGCTTAGCGCCGTATCCATCGATGGTGCGGCCGCAGACGCCCGACGCCTAATGGCACACGTGCTGAACGTTGGCTCCGGGCAGTTGATCGTCCAACCAGAGCGCAGCTTGAGCACGGCTGAACTGAGCCGGTTCGAAGATGCCATTTCGCGACGGTTGGCCCGCGAACCGGTCAGCCGCATTGAAGGCCACCGTGGCTTTTACGGCCGCAGCTTTGTCGTGACGCCCGACGTCCTCGACCCGCGTGCCGATAGCGAAACCCTCATTGAAATGACCCGAGCAATCGTTCGCCCGGCGTTTGACGAGGCCGACAACCCGGCCTGCGTTAGTAGCAACGCCGTCCGTATCCTCGACATCGGAACGGGATCGGGGTGCCTTCTCCTAACACTACTTGCCGAATGGCCATCCGCGACCGGCACCGGCCTCGACGTATCAAACGCTGCGTTGGCGGTCGCTCGCCGCAATGCAACAACGCTTTGCCTCGACGAGCGCGCAGACTTTGCAATTGGCGATTACCGGCTTGATTTGCCAGCAGGTTTTGGCGTCTGGGTGGCAAACCCGCCTTATATTCCCGCCGCGCAAATATCCGCGCTCGAACCAGAGGTCCGCGATTTTGATCCCCGCTTGGCCCTCGATGGCGGTCGAGACGGCCTAGATGCCTACCGCGCCATCCTGTCTCAAGCGGCTGCTCAAACAAAGAACACTCCGGCCGGTGGACCAAGCTGGATCCTCTTTGAGGCCGGCGCAGGCCAAGCCGATGCCATTATTGAGATCGCCGAGACGGTGCTGCGGGACCGGCTGGCGGCGGTCCATACCGCCAACGACCTGGGCGGCCACACCCGTTGCGTCGTTTTGAAGTTGTGCCGTTAAGGGGACATGAAGGCGAGCTGTAAAAAATGCCGTGAAAAAAAGCTTGGAGAGCGGCCCGATTGCAAGTAATCTGTGATCATTGAGGCACGTGCGACGGGCAGCGTCATACGCTCCGTCTGCCCCTCGTCCTTCTCGCTAGAAACGTGAGAGCCCCGTTCCCGCCATTCGGGTGGCTGTCGATGCGAGTAGGCAAACTGAACTCGAACAACCCGAGATTGTAGGCGATAAAGAAACGCCCCTTTCGCCGAAGACAAGATTTAGCCTGAGCGAACGCGCCGATTGACGCGAATCGCTCCGAAGCGGCGCGTCCGTTCGCGACGCGATCCGATCCGTCAGATGATCTTCCGCCGGGCATTCCCTGCGGCCGGGCCCCACAAACCGAAATTCAGACGTTAACGAGCGAGAGACGAGATCATGAGGCAGGGACAGCAGCATCGCCGTGGGCGCGGCCGAAGCGGGCACAACCCAGGGCAAGGCAACAATCACAGCCATAGTAGCTCGACGAGCAACAACAACAATCGCAAAATTCAAAATCCGTTGGCGCGGACCTACCATAGCAATGGTCCAGACGGGAAAGTCTCGGGCTCTCCCCAATCGGTCGCGGACAAATACCTGTCGCTCGCCCGGGACAGTTTGACGTCGGGCGATCCGGTGCTCGCCGAGAACTACCTCCAGCATGCCGAGCACTATAACCGCATTATTCTGGCCTATCGCGAACAGGTCGCCCAAGCGCAGGACGAAGCCAACGGGACGCCACGTCAGCGGACTGAAGCCGACTACAACGCCGACTTCCCCGATGAAGACACAGATACGCTGGGCCGGGATTTAAGCCCCCTGCCACCCGAGCAGCCGCGTCCTCGCCCCGAGATGCGCCCGCGCGAAGCCGACCAGCCGCGCTTTGACCAAGCCCCACGCGACGCCCCGCCGCGCGATACCGGCTTTAGGGACAATGGCCCGCGCGATGGTGGCCCCCGCGAAAATGGGAACCGAGAAAATGCCGCCCGGGAAACCTTCCCGAGAGATAATGGATTTAAGGACAACGGTCCCCGCGACAACGGTCCCCGCGATGGTGGGCCTCGAGATGGTGGCCCTCGAGATGGTGGCCCTCGAGATGGTGGCCCCCGAGATGGTGGCCCCCGAGATGGTGGCTCGTTTCAAGATCGTCAGCGCTCCAGCCGTGATCGCTTCAACGATCGCGACCGTGGAGATCGCGGCGAGCGGTTCGGCTCACGTCCCAATCAGCCAGCCTATGGCCCCGACGGGCAGTTGCTGCAAGAGCGCCCAGTTCGCGATGACCGCGCAAGAGATGATAGGCCCCGTGACGACCGACCCCGTGACGACCGACCCCGTGACGACCGACCCCGTGACGACCGGCCCCGCGACGACCGGCCCCGCGACGATCGACCGCGCGACGATCGCAATCGCGACCGTCAATTCCGGCCGCAAGGCCCCAGATTGGATGGGCCTCGCACTGATGGGCTCCGCTCGGATGGATCTCGGTTTGACAGTGCCCGTCCCGACGCGCAGCGTCCTGAAGCGTCGCGCGCCGACCCGATACCACGGGAGGTGGCGCCGCACGAGATCGCCGTGCGCGAGCCCACCCCCAGCGAGCCGATTGCCGAAATTCCGCGCCTCGACCCTATTGTCGTCGCCGCCCCCCCGGTGGCCGAACCGCGAACGCCGCGGCGCCGCGAGCGTGCGGCTGCTCAGCCGCTGCCAGAAGACGCTCAGCCAGACTTCCTACGCCGCCCTGTCCGCCGTCCGCGCCGCGAAGCCGCAGCCGAGGACGCCCCGACCGCGGCTCCCGTCAAGCCAACCAGCGAACCCGATACCAACAGCTGACGTGGGCGGCTGATGCCATCGCGAACATGTTAAGCATGCTTCCCGCAGGGGACGGAACGCGCGCGGACCAAGCCCGGTTGTCGCCTCGGCGAAGCCACCCCGAGACCCCCGCTTTCGTCGCGTTGACGGGAGCCTCTTCGCGGCCCAAATTAGGGCAATGATCGCGCGATGCCGCGCCCGCCCGCGAGGATGACAGAACATGGTTCAGCTCACACTACCGCGTAACTCCAAGGTCACGACCGGCAAGACTTGGGGTAAGCAAGGCCAAAAGACCAAAGAGTTCAAGGTCTACCGTTGGTCACCCGACGACGACGATGCCCCGCGCATGGATACCTATCACGTCGATCTCGAGACGTGCGGGCCGATGGTCCTCGATGGGTTGATGAAGATCAAAAACGAGATTGATCCGACGTTGACGTTCCGCCGCTCGTGTCGCGAAGGCATTTGCGGCTCGTGCGCGATGAATATCGATGGAACCAACACGCTGGCCTGCCTCAAGGCAATCGCCGATGTCAGCGGACAGGTTCGGGTTTACCCTCTGCCGCATATGAAAGTGATCAAGGACCTCGTCCCCGATCTCACTAATTTCTACGCCCAGCACGCCTCAATCGAGCCGTGGCTGCAAACGACCACGCCTGCACCACAAAAAGAATGGGCGCAGAGCCGTGACGATCGCGAGCAGTTAGACGGCCTTTACGAGTGCATCCTGTGCGCGTGTTGCTCGACGTCGTGCCCGAGCTACTGGTGGAACCAGGATCGCTACCTGGGCCCGGCAGCTTTGTTGCAGGCCTACCGCTGGGTAATCGACAGCCGCGACGAGGCGACGGGCGACCGGCTTGATAACCTCGAAGACCCGTTCCGCCTCTATCGCTGCCACACCATCATGAATTGCGCCAAGGCGTGCCCCAAGGGGCTATCGCCAGCTAAGGCGATCGCTGAACTCAAGAAGCTGATGGTCGAACGCCGGGTCTGAAGCCAGGTCGAGGTCCGCGCCCGCGCCTCTGTTCGCCGCAGCATGTTGGCGGGGCCGCGGTGTCATCGGACCGGCGTTGGGCGATTGCAACCGAAACTGCGCTCACAAATTCAAGACCGGTGGCTTGCGCCGCCGGCCTTGATTGCAAGTGACACACCTCGCAACGTACAAAACGCTGCGATTGAGTGGGTAGGGATAGGCGCGCAACCGACTGGCCGATTTTTTATAACAAAGCGGTTGGGTTACAAAACGCTCGCGCGCCCGAAGGCCTGTGCCTGAGCTCAGGCGGCCTTCTTCGTGGCAGGCTTGCGGGCGGGGGCCTTCTTGGCAACAACCTTGGCAGCGGGCTTGCGGCGGGCCGTGGTCTTCTTGGCGGCAACTTTCGCGGCAGGCTTGCGAGCAGCGGTCTTGGCCGGGGCCTTAGCCGGGGCTTTCTTCGTTGCGGTCTTCGTGGCCATTTTCGTTCTCTCCATGAGATTAGTTCGAATCATCTCGAACTGGAGAGAGAATGTCCAGATTTGCGTTTTTTGTTGATATCAAAAGCGAATTTCAGACGACTTTGATATGTCATTCCATACAAACTGTGTCATATAAGTATCGAAAATTGCGTTTTTTCAGTAGCTTGACGCTTCATCTAGACATTCACTTAGAGCCGAAGGGTGGAAGAAGCGGTTTTTGCAGTGCAGTTGGGTCAGCTTAAAAGCAAACACCCGCCCCCCTGAATGGGTGCCTGTCAGCAAAAATTCACGACCACAATAATCCGCAATATCCAACGTGCCCCGACGCGCGATCTGGCGGTCTCGTCGTCGGGGCACGGTCATTCGTTTTAAAACTACGCGGCCTTGATCGCACGCGCCTTTCCGTCGAACACGGCCATCCAGTATCCAAAGCGATCATCAAACGCTTCAGCCATCAGCGAACCGACATTGGCTGCATCTGGCAGTAGTTCGCCAACGACCTCACCTTGCTCAAATCGAAGGTCAACGTCGTGGTGTCGCGCAACGGCCTGCATCTTCGCGTTGCCAGCAAGGCACGTCATGATGAGTTGGCGCACACCGCGATTACGCGCCGATCGAATGACGCGGCCCATCAGTTCCGTTGCGACGCCGCGGCCCTGAAACTCGGGCTCCACGGCGAATGCGGCCTCCGCTTCATCGCCCCATGTCTCGAGCGCCGTCTCACCAATGCGACGCAGTTCCGCCGTCGCGCGAAGCTCGTCATCATGAAACCAGCCGTAGACGATGGCTCCGTTCGCTCCCATCTGCGCCGCGTAGTCTTCGATGAAGCCATCGGAGACGGCGTGCGCAAAACGCATCCGGCGACTTGTGCTATCGAGCCGGATCAGATGGTCACGAAAGCGTGGAGCTTCCATCGGCAAAAGTTTGCGGATCACGCCACGAAACTGAGCAACGTGCGGACCGGCTTCAAATTGCGTGAGAGGGTGCATGCCATCTCCTTTGACCAAGAGGCCGAGTTCGCGCCGCTACGGCAAACGACAACGCCGCTGCCCTACGCTAACAATGGAAATGGTATCTTTGTTGCGATGCAACACGTCGAAATTGTATGACCAGCTCTGCGCCATACAACGGTTATAGAAAACCGTTGTAAAACAGACGACTAGGACACATCAAATCGACACGCAAAGCGACGCAGCTGTATGATGCAAGGCAACATAAGGCTATGTGCGCCCGGTTTTCGGGTTTTAACGTAAGTCTCGGTGGCCGGGGCTATCGCTGCGCCGCGCTGGCGTGCGAGTAGTTCGATTGGTCTGAACGCTAAGGTGGGAGCGTGGCTGCGGCATGGGCAGCATGCTGGCGGCATATCAAGAACGGCTTGCGGCTGGCGCGTTATCGCCCGACCCGGCGCAAGCCGAGTGCGCAGCCAGGCTCGATCGCTTGTCGGCCGCGCTCATCGACCATCAGCGACAACGCAAGTCGTTGTTTAGCCGGTTCAGCGCCAAAACCGAGCCGCCGCGTGGGCTTTACATTTTTGGCGGCGTCGGGCGCGGCAAAACCATGTTGATGGACATGTTCCACGGGGCAACGCCCATTGAGCGAAAGCGTCGCGTGCACTTCCACGCCTTCATGGCCGACATCCACGATCGCATTGCTGCCGTCCGCGAAACGTCCGAAGGCGACCCGTTGCCGACGATCGCAGCCAACCTCGCCGCCGAAACGGCGCTGCTGTGCTTCGATGAGCTATTCGTTCGCGACATCGCCGATGCCATGGTGCTCGGCCGATTGTTTCGCGGACTGTTCGAAGCTGGCACAATTGTCGTTGCAACATCGAACGCCCACCCCGACGATCTTTATAAGGACGGCCTCAACCGCCAATTGTTTTTGCCGTTTATCGACGAGATCGAAGATCGCCTCGACGTCATGGAGCTGCAATCGGCCCGTGACTTCCGGTTGGCCAAGCTCGCTGGCCAGAAACTTTATTTCACGCCGACTGGCCCAGCCGCTAAAGCCGCCCTCGACGCCCAGTGGTTGCGGCTGACGGGCGAAGCCCAAAGCCGCAGCAGCAGTCTCGTCGTCAAGGGCCGCACGGTCACCGTCCCGGAGGCCGCGATGGGCGCGGCAAGGTTCAGCTTCGCTGGCCTGTGCGAGACCCCGCTAGGCCCGCTCGACTATCTGGCCATCGCCCGCGACTTCCACACCGTCATGATCGACGGGATTCCCTTGCTTGGCCCGGCACGGCGCAACGAAGCCCGCCGTTTCATCACCCTGATCGACGCCCTCTACGACAACCGCGTGTCGCTGATCGCCTCTGCCGAGGCCGAACCCGGCGACCTCTACCCGACCGGCGACGGCGCCGACCATTTTCAGAGAACCGCCTCGCGCCTTATGGAAATGCGAAGTGAAGCATTTCTAGCTGGCCGCCAACTTCGCTCTGCCTGAGGGGACCACGGCGGTTTTCTCCCCTCGAGCGCAAAAACTGGCTCCACCCTTCGTTGCGCTTGAGACCCCGGCCCGTTCGCGATAGCACGCGCACAGACCTTCTAACCAAGACCGGAGCACGGCCAATGGCGCGAAAAAAGATTGCCCTCATCGGCGCAGGCATGATCGGCGGCACACTGGCCCATATGATCGGCTTAAAAGAACTCGGCGACGTCGTCCTGTTCGACATCTCCGAGGGCACGCCACAGGGCAAATCGCTCGATATCGCGCAATCGGGTGCAGTCGATGGCTTCAATGCGTCGCTGAGGGGCACCAACTCTTACGCCGACATTGAAGGCGCCGACGTCTGTATCGTCACGGCGGGTTCGCCGCGCAAACCCGGAATGAGCCGCGATGACCTTGTTTCCATCAATCTAAAAGTGATGGAACAGGTCGCCGCAGGCATCAAAAAATACGCGCCGAACGCTTTTGTTATCGTCATCACGAACCCGCTCGATGCGATGGTCTGGGCGCTGCAGAAAGCGTCTGGGTTGCCGCGCGAGAAGGTCGTCGGCATGGCTGGTGTCCTCGATACCGCGCGCTTCCGCCACTTCATTGCCGACGAACTCAAGGTGTCGGTTGAAGACGTTCACGCGCTGATCCTTGGCGGCCACGGCGACGACATGGTCCCGCTCGTCCGTTACTCGTCCGTCGGCGGCGTCGCGCTGCCCGATCTTGTGAAAATGGGCTGGATCAAACAGGACCGCCTCGACCAAATCGTCGACCGCACCCGTAAAGGCGGCGGTGAGATCGTGGCACTGCTCAAAACCGGCTCGGCATTTTATGCGCCAGCCTCATCCGCCATCGCCATGGCCGAGAGCTACCTGAAGGACAAAAAGCGTATTTTGCCCTGCGCCGCCTACCTCAACGGCGAGTATGGCGTGAAGGGCCTCTACGTCGGTGTACCCGTCGTGATCGGTGCAGGTGGTGCTGAACGCATCGTTGAAATCGACTTGAACAGCTCCGAACGCGCGATGTTCTTAAAGTCGATCGAAAGCGTGCAAGGCCTGATCGCCAGCTGCAATCAGCTAGCCCCCAACCTCGGCGCCTAATCTATGCACAAAGCGCCAGCGCGTTACGAGCGCCTTAGTTGCCCTCTCCCCGTCTGCCGGGGGAGGGAGATGACGATCGTGCGAGCAACGCGAGCGTGCCGTCGCGGTTGAGGGGCAGAAACAGGTGGGGTGGTTGGGGCTTTGAACGCGACATGTGCTTCGGTCTAGCTTAGGATGAAACCTGATTATGGCTTACTACAATCCTAAACGGACGACGTCGAGCTTAGTTATGCCCCTCATCCACGGCGTCGCATCGGCGCTCCCCCCATCAAGTGCAAAGATAGAGAGCGCAGAGATAGGGAAAGGGCGAAACAGCCCCCTCCCCCGTCAACGGATGCCAGCCTTGCGCAGCTCGCGACGTGACAGCTGCCGCTTTGCCACCGCAAAGACGCCACACCGCCGGTAAAGCTCAAGCCGTGACAGCCGGGACAAACCCGCTGTCAACACGACGTCACGCTCCTCGCCATAGCTCAGCAATGCTGCCGAAACCGGGCGACACCGCGCGCCGTCCGGTGCAAGCCTCACCTCAAACCACAGGCCGTTATCCAACCGGTGCCATTGGCACCAGAGAGAGACAACCCGCATCCGAGCCGCGACGTCTGCGGCGTCCTGTCGAGCCTTGGCCATACTGGCAACCCGCCGTCCAACCCGGAATGGATTGCGCGTCAGGCACGCTGTCGACGGTTCAACGTAGAGCCAACGTCGGCTTCGCGAGAGCCGCTGTGGTCCGCCAAGCCGTGACATAAACCAAAGCTCATTGCCTTCATGCCACACGGTGATGGCCACACAGCACTCGTACCTCGCACCCCAGACTTAGGCACCCCGGACTTAGGCACCCCCGACTGAAAGTGACCCAGCGACGTCGGTGCGGCATAG
>JBBQNE010000128.1:0-9023 GCA_038329675.1 Hyphomicrobiales bacterium
AGGAATTGGCAGCCTTGGGCGCGGCTGGCCTCTTCGATGTGTTCGTGCTGTCAGATACGCGCAACAGCGACGCTGGCGCGCGCGAGGAAGAGACCTACGGCGCCCTGCGCACAGCCCTCATCGGCCGGACCTCCGTCTACTATCGCCGACGGCGCCAGAACACCGAGCGCAAGGCTGGCAATATCAAAGACTGGATTGAGCGGTTCGGCGGTCGCTACCCACAATTCGTCATTCTCGATGCCGATAGCGTCATGTCTGGCGTGGCCCTTGTTCGATTGGCTCGCGCCATGGACGCCACGCCGGACGCTGGCCTGATCCAGACCGTGCCGCGGATCGTCGGCGGCACAACCGTGCTCCAGAAGCTCGTTCAGTACGCCTGCAATACCTATGGCCCGTCCGTCGCCAACGGGCTCGCCGTATGGCACCGCGATCGCGGCAACTACTGGGGCCACAACGCGATCATCCGAACCGCGGCCTTCGCGGGCGCTGCCGGTTTGCCGACTTTGCCCGGGGCTGCACCCTTCGGCGGCCATATCTTGAGCCATGACTTTGTCGAGGCGATCCTACTGCAGCGCGCGGGCTGGGGCGTCCATATGGTGCCGAGCGAACCGGGTTCGTTTGAGGGGTTGCCGCCAGCGCTGGCCGAGTTCGTCGTCCGTGACCGGCGCTGGGCGCAAGGTAACATCCAGCATTTGGCCATCGTCACCGCGCGCGGGTTGAAGCCGATGGGTCGCGTCCACTTAGCGATGGGGGCCTTCGCCTACATCGTGTCGGGCGTTTGGGCGGCCTCACTCGCCGTCGGCGCGGTGCTGTTGTTGCAAGGCCAGCAGCTGATCCCTAGCTATTTTGAAGACAGCAAGACGTTGTTTCCCATCTGGCCGCAAATCGACCCCGGCTCCGCGCTGCGACTGTTCATGGCGACGATGGCCGTCGTGTTATTGCCAAAGATGCTCGGGCTACTGCTGGAATTCAAGCGTGTCCACGCTCTGCGCGAGCGCGGCGGCTCATTGCGTGCCGTGGCAGCCGTGCTGACCGAAACGGTCTATTCCATGTTGATTGCGCCGATCATGATGGTGACGCAGACTTCGGCGCTCTTCCAGATTTTAGCTGGCCACGATGCGGGTTGGAAGCCGCAGAACCGCGGCGAATCGGGCATCCCGATCGCTGCCGCGCTGAGGTTCCACGCACGACACGTGGTGCTCGGCATCAGCATGTTTCTGCTGTGTTGGTATACGACGCCCGAGCTCGCCATTTGGATGTCGCCGGTCATCGCCGGGCTGGTGTTGTCGCCGCTGATCAACTGGCATACGTCGCGTAAAGCTGGCCCGGTGCTGCGCTGGCTGCTCGCGACACGCGAAGACCGCGTTCCCGCTCCAACGGTGATCCGCGCCGACGAACTTCAGCCGCGTTGGGCTGCCGCACGCGCTGAAATGCCGAGCACAGCCCTCAAACAATAGCCGGTCGCACTCCCCATCAGCCGCCAGCGCCGTACGTTAGCGGCTTGCGCAGAAGAATTTCGCAGATGCCGTCGGCAACCAGCCCGTCGATTTCCGCGGTTCGGACAAAGCCATGGCGTTCGTAGAACCGAAGCGCACCAACATTCGTCGCCGTCGCCGCCACCCACAGTTGACGCTGCCAATCGCGCCGCGCCTCCGCTTCAACGAACTGCAACAGCCGCGATCCGAAGCCTGCCCCTTGGGCCTGCGGGCTCAGCGCAAGCAGCTGGATATAGGGCCCGCGTAGCCAGTTCGTGCGGACCGTGATCGTCCCCATCGCAGGGTTGCCAGCTCGACTGTTGCTAGCCGTCGGCACATCGCCGTTTGGTCCGGCCAGATGGATTGCGAATCGCGGCGCGCCGGGTTCAGTCTGCGCCAGAAACGTCGCTAGTCCGTCAGCCGTCATACCGGGATAGCCGAGCCACGGCGGCATGGCCGCGATCATCGAACCAAGGCTGGCTGCCTCATCGGCTGTCACGTGTCGCAGGTGTGCCGCAGGCGTGCCAGGCAGATCATAAACGGCGGATAGAAATGCTGGTAGTCCCGAGGATCGGCCCTGATCCTGCCCCGGTGTCATCGCGGCGGTCATTGCCAGGGCAGTTTCTCAACGGGCGCGGCTTTCACCGCGGGAAGCGAATTGGCACCCGGCAATCCAGGCGCACGTGGCGTCAGCGCTAATGGGCGGTCGTAGCGGTCGGTATCGCCCGGTTTCACATTGTAACACGTTGGCGTAATCACCGGCTTGCCCGCCGCGAGCAATTCCGAAACGGTCACGAACTCATACCCCTTCGCTTTGAGCGCGGCGATAGCAGCAGGCAATCCAGCCGCCGTGTTGAACCCTCGTCCATTGGCGTGCGCAATCACGATCGAGCCGGGGCGCACGCCGCGGATCATGCTTTGCGCGATCGCGTCGGCCGATTGACCGGGCCATGGATCGCCGGTTGAGACATCCCACTGGATCGCCATCAACCCCCGATCGTTGACGGCAGTCAACGAAGCGTCGTTGCACGCACCGTAGGGGAACCGAAACAGCCCGATCCGTGGCGGCGTCCGTGCGACCTGCGGGGCAAGGCACTGATCCCCCGCCAGGCGTTCACGGACCGCCTCGTAGGCCCGCTGCGGTCCGTCAATTTCATCAGCCAGCGCGCGACCCGATAGCAGCCGTAGATTGCGGTGACCGCTGGCGTGATTGGCAACCTCAAACAGCGGGTCGGCCAGAAGTTGAGAAAACCGCCCCTCATGCGAACGCATCCACTTGCCGCCGATGAACAGCGTGGCTTTAACCCGCTCCCCTCGCAACAGGTCAAACACCCGGCCATCGTAGCCTGACACCTCGCCTGGCTGCTCGCACAGGTCGAGCGTCAGCGCGACGAGCTTTCGGCTTCCCGGCGGCAGATCGACCCGGCGAATGGCGCCGCGAAAGCCCGCTGGCAGTGGCGCAAAGGGCGCTAAATTTCGCGCTGGCTCGGGCGCGTCGAAGCGACGGTCGCCGCGTTGTGGGCGCTCTTCTCCAGGTTTGGCAGCGAGGTCGGCTGGAGCAAAACACTGGTTTCCAGCTGGAGCCCCAACGGCGTGATTGGCCAAGGTTAACGTCAAGCCGGTCGCTATGATCGCAAACAACCGTGTCGCTTGAACCTTGCAAGTCATCGCTGAAGGCATCCAGTTATCGCGCCTCAACCCGTCTCGCCTCAACCCGTCTCGCCTCAACCCGTCGCGCCCCAACCCATCGCGCCTCAGGCTGTGCTAAACTCGTAACCGGAGACCGCGAACGCCGCAACCAACCCGAACGCTTGAGCCCCACACCATGCTGGCAACACGACTGCCGTTAGGTCACGCGACGGCGGCCGACATCGACGCGCTGCCGCCCAACATCGTTGGCGAGATCGTGCGCGGCGTCCTGCACACCAAAGCCCGACCAGCCACGCGCCACGCCCCGAGGCTTCTTCTAATGACGCGATCAGCTATACTCGTGTTGCAATTGGAGATCGTAGATGCCGCAATCCACGCAAACGCTTGAGCTGCTAACCGGATCAACGGGCCTAGCGCCAAGCGGTCACGCAACGGCGGCCGACATCGACGCGCTACCACCCCATATCGTCGGTGAAATCGTGGGTGGCGTGCTGCACACGCAGGCCCGCCCGGCATCCCGTCATGGCTTGGCCGCTGGGCGGCTATTTCGCGACCTTGGCGGGCCGTTCGAGGACGGCATCGATGGGCCGGGCGGATGGGTGTTCCTGTTTGAACCCGAACTGCATTTGGGCGATGAAATCGTCGTCCCGGACGTTGCTGGCTGGCGTGTCGCTCGGCTGACACCGTTTCCAGATACGGCCTTCATCTCAATCGCCCCCGATTGGGTCGCTGAGGTGCTATCGCCGTCGACGCAACGGTTCGATCGGACGAAAAAGCTCCCGGTTTACGCCACTTTCGGCGTCGGCCATTGCTGGCTCGTCGACCCAATCGCAAAAACCCTCGAGGTCCTCGAACTGGCCGCCAACGGCAAATGGCAGATCGCGTCGAGCCATGCCGACGCCAGCGCCGTATCTGCCCCGCCGTTCGAAGCCAAATCCATCGACCTCGCAAGGCTTTGGCTGTGAGGCCGGCGTCACGGTTAAGCGCGCTAACCCCGAATCCGTGCCAAACCAAGGTCTAACTCGGCGTCTAATCGAAGTCGCGTGGGGCGCTAAGGTCTGCCGACCTCAGGTGGTAGGCGATCACGCAATGGCAGCGAAGATGGCACCGGTGGAGAAATGGCAAGTCTATGATGAGACCGGTCACCTGGCTGTTGGGCTTAGCGATGATTCTGTGTGCGGTTGTGCCCTCAGCCCAGGCCGAACCAGATTTCAAGGCGTTCGTTGAGGGCATCCGAACCGAAGCCGTCGCCGCTGGCGTGCCGGCCGCCGTATTCGACCGCACGATGGCTGGCGTTGAACCCGATCTGTCGCTGCCCGACCTCGTTATCGCGGGTAAGCTTGCAGCCGACCGCGGCCAAGCCGAGTTCACCCAGCATCCAACCGATTACTTAAAGCGTGAGCGTCTCGCTTCGCTCGCCAGCCTTGGCCAACAACTCGCCATACAGCATAAGGCAACACTCGACCGGATCGAGCGCGAGATCGGCGTCGACCGCGCCGGCCTGTTAGCGATTTGGGGCCGCGAAACGGCGTTTGGCACCTACAAGTTGCCCCATGATGCGATCCGGGTTCTTTCCACCCAGGCCTACACGGGACGGCGCAAAGAGATGTTTCGCGCCGAATTGATCGCAGCGCTACGGCTGATCGCAGGCGGCATCCCAAGGGCCGATCTTCGGGCGTCTTGGGCTGGAGCCGTCGGGCTCACGCAGTTTATGCCGACCGAATTTGAAAAACATGGGCTCGACTTTGACGGCGACGGTAAGGTCGATTTGGTGCGGTCCGTGCCCGATGCGCTGGCGTCTGCGGCCAAGCAACTGAAAGATAAAGGCTGGGTGTTTGGCCAGCCGTGGGGCTTTGAAGTGGTGATACCGGCAACTTCAAGCTGTGCGCTGGAAGGCCCGCCAGGCATGCGCAAGCTGAGCCAATGGCAGGCGTTGGGCTTCAAACGTGTCGGTGGACAAGCATTCCGTGCTGGCGACCTCGACGCCGAAGCGTATCTGATGTCGCCAGCTGGAGCGAATGGACCGTCATTTCTCGCGCTTGAGAATTTCCAAGTCATCCGCCGCTACAACACGTCCGACCTTTACGCCTTATTTGTTGGAAATCTTGCTGATCGGATCAGCGGGGGTGGCGACTTTGTCGGCACGTGGGCCAGGGTCGCCCAACCGGCAACTAAGCTCGTCTCCGACCTCCAGACCCGTCTCCAAGCGCTGGGCTACCCGGTCGACAAGATCGACGGTAAGATCGGGTCGAATACGCGTCGCCAGATCGGCGCGTTTGAGACGACAGCTGGATTGCGCCCGGCGTGTTGGCCAACGAGTGCGGTTCTGGCGGCCGCCATGGCGGCTCCACAACCAGCGCCCGGCAGCGGCCAACCGACTGCGCCCGGTCGTGGTGCGACGGCGACAACAGGAGCGAGCCCATGATCGGGACAATCATCAATCGCGCGCGCCTGAGCGCAACAGCACTGCGGCGTCGGCTGTTAGCGATCAGCTCTGCACTTGCGGTCGTGTGCTTGGTTTTTTCCATTACCGCTCCGCCTGCTGCCGCCGTCGATGATGAGCTGCTGGCTGGCCAGAGCTATCTCGCGCTTTATCCAACGGGCGATGTCTACCAGGTCCAGATAATCGGCGACTGGATGTCCGAAGGCCTGAAATTCGGCCTGACGGAAGCATTCCGCGGCGATGTCCGCATCCAAGTTCGGCCCAAACAGCTCGAATTTCCAGCCCTCATGCGGAGCGATTTCGCCGATCAAGTTAAAGCGCTCGACGACGCGCTCGGCCGAGATACGCCGCAGGTCGCCGTCGTCATGATCGGGCCGCAAGACCGCACCTCGGTGCGCGTTGGCGCAAAACGGTTGTGGATCGACAGCGATGAATGGCGCGATGAATTTGGCCGCCAAGTTGACGTCGTCATGAAGGCGCTCAAACGGCGTCGGATCGCGGTTTATTGGGTGGGCGTCCCCAACGTCCGCAAAACCGAACCCAATGAAGACGCGCAGGTCATCAACGAAATCATCCGCGAAAAAGCCGTGCTGAACGGCTTTAAATATATCGACGCCTATGCCGGGTTCACCGATGATGGCGGCGCCTACAGCGCAATGGGTCCTGATCTCACCGGCAAGATCAGGCTGTTGCGCGAAGCGAACGGCGTCGCATTTACCGAAGCTGGCAACCGCAAGCTTGGCCACTTCGTCGAGCGAGAATTGAAGCGCGATTTGACCCAGGTCAAACGCGATCGCACGATCCCGCTCGCTGGCAATGACGTTGAGCAAGCTGCCATCTCGACCCAGCGCCAATCAAAACGCGCCGTGCCGCGGCCCGTCGCTGGACCAACTGCGGCATCGTCGGCCGGCGCATCGGCCGGGCCATCCCTAGCTGGGACCGCCGGGGGAGGCGGAGCCACACCGACGTCTGGGGTCAGCCAAACACTGGCAGCCCAAGGCGTCGGCGGGGCAACGGGTAACGGGGATCAGCGGGCCGACAGCGGGCGCATCTCGATCACGGTGACCCAACCTGGCGGCAAGGACGAAGTCATCTCCGTGGAGCTTCTGCGCCCTGCAATCCCGGCGACGGTGTTGGAACTCGTCAATAAAAAAGACATCGCCGACAAGCCGACGACCTTGGGCGACCTGTTGATCGACAAGATCCCCGGCGGCGTCATCGTGATGAGTTCCATTTCGCCAGCTGCCGAAGCGAATGCGCAACGCACGCGCCTGCCGCCGACGCAAACCCCTTACTTTCGGGTGATGGTAAAGGGCGAGCGGGTACCCGTTCGAGCCGACCGCTCCGACGATGTGACGTGGCCCAGGCCGGAGCCACCACCCGTGGAAGTGGCGATACCAAAGCCAGTGACAGCGGTTCCAGCCGCAGCGACGCCACCCGTGAAACCTGCCGTCCCGGGAAAAGACGCTCCAAAGCCAAAGCGGGCCGATGCCGAACGTTCGCGCTGACCGAAAAGTCGAGGTCCGACGTCCGCCGTTAGAACACTCCCCGCATGGCGTAAACGATCAAGGCGGCAGCTCCCAAAGCACCAAGCGTCCAACCCGCAAGTTGAAGCGCGCGGCGACGGCGCTTCATGATCTTGGGCTGGGCGCGGCTCGCCTGGAAATGCTCGATCGTCGGGTCGGAACCGGGCGCATCAAAGATTTTGTAATAGTCTTTCGGCAGGACCGTTATCGAGACGCCAGCCATCTCATCGAAGGCCATGTAGACCATGTCTTCGTCAACGGTGGTCTTCTTGGCCTTGTTCTCGCCAGCGGCCCAAAGGTTGGCAAACTTGCGGCCGCCTGGCGTATTGCGAACCGCAACAGTGCCAGCCGATATCCGCAGATACCAGCGGCCGTATTCGAAGGTCGGGTGGAAGAGCATCGTCACATCCGACGTCATGGTGTCGAAGGCGGCGAGCGGTTTTCGCACCACGGCATCGGCGTCGAGATAGACGATGTCGCGATCAGGAAACTTGTCGAGGCAATAGGCAACGAACACGGGTTTCATGCGCGTGTTCGCCTCCCAGCCGCCGCGAGGGTCGTATCGCTTCAAAAAGTGATTGATATTTTGCGCCTCAAGCGACGCTTTGAGAGACAAAATTTGCGGTAAGTAGTTGGGTGTGTAGAAGCCGCACGCAATGTAGGATTGTCCACCACCCATCCACAGATAGTCATCGGGGAGCGGCAGATGCGTGTCGGCACCTCCGTTTGACCCGTCCACCCGGTCTCCCTCGCTTACCGTCGTCGATACCGCCATCAACCTCACCCACGCTTCTTTAGCAGTGACGTCTTGCGGTCCCACCGTTGCGATGTCTAGAGGCGCGGATTGGAACTGCAGACGGAAACGTTCGACCCATCAACAGCGTCAGTCGCGCCAATACTCGGCGAGCCATTGGGCTGGCGGAAACCGGCGGCGGGTCGGCCGGAAGCTCAAGCCCGTCCGCACGCGCTTGCCGCGCTCGTGTTCGCCGCGCATCGCCGACTGCGGCGTAATCGAGCCATAAAACACTAAAATCTTTGCCCCTGTCGGCGGTCGCTTCGGCGCCGTGACGAACCGGAGCACGCGATTATCCGATAGGCACACATGATTGAACGCCGGCACCCAGTCCGGTGGCCAAAACACCACCTCGTCGACGGCCTTGGTCAAGAAATTTTGCTCTTTCCCGTCGTAGCGGCTGATGATGTCAGCTGGCGGCGTCGCATAAAACCGCTCGATGACGGCGGCTTCCGCGCCTATGAAATAGCGAACGACCGAGCTATTGCCGTAGCCCAGGTGAGGGTTTTTCCATTCGCGGATGATCAAAAAGCGGCCGGGATGGCGCAGCATTTCATCAATGTTGCCAACAATCACCAGATCCAGGTCAAGAAACAGCGTCATGCCAGACAGTCCGCCGAGGCGATCTTGCATCAGCGCGAGTTTAGGCCAGTATTTTCCAAGTTTTGGATCGTACTCAAACGTCGGCAGTGGCTGGCACTCAATGTCTGGCTCGATCCCCGCCGTATCGTCGGTAAAACAAACAAACCGGACGTTCCAACTCGTGTTGCGAACAACCATCGCGCGCAGGCGGTTGACGAAAATCGCTGGATAACGGTCGCCCCATTTCATGCACACGACGTTGATGCAACGCGTGGCCTGTGCGTCAGCAAACTGCGTTTGCCAACTGGCGGAGCTACGGTTTGAGGCAGGTGAGACGGACATCGGATAAACGAGACCTCAAAGACACACCGTGCCAATTCCGGGCGCGCGTTAGCGTTGGCTTTAGACCTTGCAGCCCACAATGGCCGCGATAACCAACGCCACTGAGGCCACCCATGGCATTCGATACCATCCCACTTGACGCTTTGGCCAGACGGTCAGACATCGGCGAACTCGAGATCGTCCGGTTAGCTGATGCGCTGCGCAACGATGGT
>JBBQNE010000129.1:0-8989 GCA_038329675.1 Hyphomicrobiales bacterium
TCGTCTCCATGTTTGGCCTTACGGCCGGTTACCGCGCGTCCCCCGCGGCGGGGTCTTGCCGGGCGCATCCATTGCTGGATGATCCGCGGGGATCGACTATCCGATGGCAGTCCAGGTTCTGGCGCAGCCATTGGAGGTTCAACGTCCGTTCAGCCCATGAAGGCGAACGGCGTGTAGGTCTCGGCCGCGCGCTGCGCTTCGGCCATGAATCCGAGGTAGCTTTCGCTATTGGTGGCGCCAAACATCCAACGCAGCGGGATCAGCCGGTCGGCAATCGCCGCGAGCAGGAAGATCGCGAATGTCGTTGCGTAGATCATGCGGAAGCCGACCGTGTTCTTGCGGGCGTCTTTATGGATGCGGGTTTGAGCGGCCATGGGAGGCTCCGTTTTCGGGTTCGGGTGGGCGTTTTGATCGGGACTTCGAGCGATATTCATGCGACTTTCTCCCCCCGCCGGGTGCGGGCGACGCGGGAGGCCGTGACGCGTAGTTCACCAGCGCGTTCAGCGTCGGCTTCAACGGCGTCACGCAGGCGTTTGGCAGCTGAGATCCGGACAAGAACCGGCTCAGCGCCGACAATATCTTCGAGCATTGCGTGTGCGTCGGCGTCCCAGGGGCGCGACGAGGTCTGCGATAGTTTTGACGGTGTCGCCTCGACCCGATCCATCTCGGTCGATAGCGGGAGGATGTGGAACAGCGCATCAAACAGCGCGTTGCAAACTTCCTGCACGAGGTATGTTGCGCCCGCGTAGCCCATGAACGGCGTACCCGTATGCCGGCGGATAATCGCGCCGGGGAACGAGGCTGGAATATAGCTTGAGCGCGAGCCCGCTTCGGCCAAGTACATGCGCTCGTTGTAGCTGCCAAAGACGATCAATGGTGGCTGTTTGCGAATGGCTGCACGGACGGCATCGTTGTCGGTTTTTGCCCCAGCACAGCGCGAGACCGCAAACGAACACGGCAGACCAAGTTCGGTTTCGAGGAAATTCCGGATGCCACGGGCGTACGTTTCGTTGGCGACGATGCCGAAGTTTGCCGTGCCGAAGAAATCTTGCGTCACCGAACGCCAAAGATCCCACATCGGCTTTAGCGTCGTGTGCTTTTCGCGGGTGATAAACGGCTCGGGATCGAGCCCAGTCAATTCGCCCAGCGAACGGAGAAACGCTGTCGTCGAATGGATGCCGACTGGAGCTTGCAAGTAGGGCCGCTCCAGCGCTTCGCACAGCAAGCGGCCGTATTCGCGGTACATGCAAACGTTGACGTCGGCGTCGGCCAGTTTTGTAACGTCAGCCAAATGGCTACCGAGCGGGAAGACCATGTTGATGTCTGCGCCGATGCCTTCGATCAGCCGCCTAATTTCGGCGACGTCGGAGGGCCCGTTGAACATGCCGTAGGCAGGCCCAATGATATTGACCCTTGGCTTGTCACCGTCCTTGCGCTTGCGCTCGGGCACGCGCTTGGGGCCAAATTCGGTCCACAGCCACAGCATCGCGCGGTTGGCGCTCTGCCATTGGTCTTCATCGATCGTGCGCGGCAAGAAGCGCTTAATGTTGGTGCCTTCGGGCGTCACGCCGCCGCCGATCATTTCGGCGATCGAACCGGTGACGACGACGCTTGGCAAGGCTGGATCAAGTGACTTGTGGGCGCGGCGCATCGCGCCTTCGGTGCCATGTTGGCCGAGTTCGTCTTCGCCAAGCCCGGTGACAACGATCGGTAGCTCGTGCGGCGGCAGAGCGTCAGTGTAGTGGAGCACCGATGTGACCGGCAAATTCTCGCAACCGACCGGGCCGTCGATAACAACTTGGAGGCCTTTGATGGCGGCGAAGACGTAGACGCTACCCCAGTAGCCGCCCGCTCTATCGTGGTCGAGGATGAGCATCAGATCATCTCCTCGGACTTTTTGGCCTTGGCGAGTTTGCGGGCATAGCCTTCGCGGAACTCGGGGCGCAGCTTTGGCTGTTCGGTCCACACGCCAGCGGACTCACCG
This sequence comes from Hyphomicrobiales bacterium, assembly GCA_038329675.1. Taxonomy (GTDB): domain Bacteria; phylum Pseudomonadota; class Alphaproteobacteria; order Rhizobiales; family Hyphomicrobiaceae; genus JANXVY01. The sequence goes on from JBBQNE010000129.1 coordinate 1,985, forward strand.
GTGCCGACGCCATCAAAAAATTCGCTCATCTCAAGGAAGCGGGCTTTGTTGGCGATCGCCGCGTTCACGACTTGACCGAGCGATCCAGCACCTGCGACGCCCATCAGGGGGCGGGCCGAAATCAAGTTGGTGAAGTAGAGCGCGGGGATCGACAGCTGCTTGGCTTTTTGCACGACCGGTGTGGTGCCAATCGCGAGGTCGGGCTTCCACTCGGCCATTGCCGCGAGGTCCTGTTCGAGGCTCGCGCGATATTGGATATGGACGCCTTTTTCCTCTAACCAGACGCGATCGGCATCCGACCAGACCGTCTTTGGGCAGGCTGTACCGACGTAACGCACGTCCGCACCGCTCTCGATGAGGAGCCGTGCGACGATCAATTCCGAACCTTCGTAGCCCGACAGCGTGATGCGGCCTTTGACGGGGACCTTGGCCAGAGCGCTGGTGATCAGCGGCAGCCACTTGGCCTTAGCCGCATCGACCATCGCGGCCGGTACACCCGCTGCGGCACCAACGACATCAAGCCATGCGGCGGTGCCATCGCGTCCAACAGGCGCCGATCCGACGACTGTGCGGCCAGCGGCTTCGAACTCACGGATGCTGGCGGTATAGAAAGGGTGGATCGCGGCAGCGACTGGGCTATCGAGCGCGGCGTACAGCTCGCGCCATTCGCGCGTTGGCACAACGGGACCGGCGGCCATGCCGATATCTTCGAGCAGCATGCCGATGCCGACGGGATCGGCTGGGAACATTTCGCCAAGCAAAGCTACGGCTGGACGGGCGCTACGGCCCGATCGCGGCATCGTCACGGGGCCTTGCTCTGCCTCGCGGCGGGCGTAGCTCAACATGGCTCCGGCGAGGACGTCCTTGGCCTCAGCGTGGGTTGGCACGCCAAAGCCTGGCACATCGATACCAATGACGCGGACGCCATTGATTTCCTTTGGCAGGATCTGCAGGGGCACGCCGGATGCCGAGGGAACGCACAAATTCGTGACGATGATCGTATCGTAGAGAGCTGGGTCGGCGAGTTGATGGACCGCGTCGCGGATGTCTTCAAACAGCTTGCCGGTGACCAGCGTTTCGCTGTCGAAGGGCACGTAACCGACGGTGCGGCGGGCGCCGTAGAAGTGGCTGGTGAATGTTAAACCATAAACGCAGCATGCCGAGCCACACAGCACCGATGCCGTCCGTCGCATTCGCAATCCAACGCGGAGAGAGCCGAACGCGGGGCACATACTTTGCGGCTTATCGTGTGGGCCAACGGGATAATCTGCAGCGTAACGATCGAGCACGTCTGACTTGCCCGCTGCGGCAGCGGCTGCCCGCATCGTGTCGTTGCCGGCATGGCAACCCAGATCGGCGGCAGCAGGCTTAGCGCGCAAGTTGGGTACGCTTGCGACGGGATCGTTCACGATCGAGCCAGCGAAGCCGAGATCTTCGGCCTCGTCCGTGGCGCTCTCGTTATGTTGATCCGATGCCGTCACTGTTGGCGTTCCTTTCGTGTCGTCTGTGGTCGCGTGGCGTCGTTAATCAAACTGCGTCGTAGACGACTTCAAGTGAGCGTTTCTGGACTTTGATCAGCGCATTCATGTCTTCGGCTAATGCTGGCGTCAGCACGACGCCGCGGCCGACCTGTTCGCCCTTGAACAGACCGAGCAATCCGTCTTGGGTCAGCGGTGTTGGGCGGAGCGGCGGCGCGATGGCGACCTGCTCGGCGAGGCCTTCGAATACGGACGCCCATTCGGTGCCAGGCCGGCCGATGATTTCGTAGTTGGCACTTTTGCGGCGGATGTCATCGTTAGCTGGGATCGCTGCCAGAACGGGAATGCCGACGGCGGCTGCGAATGCCTGCGCTTCGCCAGTATGATCATCCTTGTTGATGACGAGGCCAGCGACGCCGACGTTGCCGCCGAGTTTGCGGAAATACTCAACCGCTGAACAAACGTTGTTTGCGACGTACAGCGATTGCAGGTCGTTTGACCCGACCACGAGCACCTTCTGGCACATGTCGCGGGCGATCGGCAGGCCGAAGCCGCCGCACACCACGTCGCCCAGAAAGTCGAGCAGGACGTAGTCGAAATCCCAATCGTGGAAGCCTAGTTTTTCGAGCAATTCGAAGCCGTGGATGATCCCGCGTCCGCCGCAACCGCGGCCAACTTCGGGCCCGCCAAGCTCCATGGCGAACACGCCATCGCGTTTGAAGCAGACATCGCCGATCACGACAGGATCGCCAGCGAGCTTCTTCTTTGCCGACGTTTCGAGGATCGTCGGGCACGCGCGACCGCCAAACAGGAGCGACGTCGTATCCGACTTTGGATCGCAGCCGATCAGCAGCACTTTCTTGCCCTGCTGCGCCATCATGTAGGACAAGTTGGCAAGCGTGAAGCTTTTGCCGATGCCGCCCTTGCCGTAGATCGCGATGATCTGGGTCTGCTTGCGAATTGGGCCGGTGTGGACCGCTGCTGGTTCCTCAGCTGCTTCCTGACGGAGAAGGTCTGCCATGACCTGGGCATTGAGGCTTGAAACGGCGGTACTACACGCTGTCATGACAGCTGTCTCCAATCGAGGACCATCTTAAGGCAGGCGGGATCGCCGAACGCGATCTCATAGGCGGAGCGTGCCTCACCGGCCGGCTTGACGTGGGTGACGAGGCCGTCGAGCGACAAAGCTCCGGCTTCGACAAGTTGTGTGACCGCGGCGAGATCGGCCGGTTTCCATTCGGCGGAAATCCGGAATGTCGCTTCGCGCATAAAAGCTGGCGGGAACGCGAACCGCACGGGTTCGTCGTAGAAGCCAGCCAGAACAATCTCACCGCCGGGCTTTAGCCGCTGGACAAGCGCGTCCAGCAAGCTCGCATCGCCAGAGCAATCGACGATCGTACGGTAGTCGCGACGCCCATCCGTGGATGGCTCGATGACGGTATAACCGGCTGTATCCCGGCCGTTTTCGCGCCGAGAAGCGTTGGTTTCCCAGACCACGGGGGCGCCGCCAGCCGCGACCGCGAGGCGAGCAACGAGGCGACCGAGTACGCCATGGCCGACAATCAAATCTGGGTTGGCGCGGCGCGGCGCGTTAGCGCCAGTCTGCAGGGCGGGAGACGTCGGGGCTGGAGACATCGGGGCTGGAGACGTAACGTGGTAGGCCGTGGCGGCAAGCGCGAGGAGCACCGCGCTCGAACCGGTGTTAAGAGCGCCAACATCGCCTTTGATCGCGGGGGCCGTGACCAGGCGCGAGCCAGCCGTTACGACACGACCGCTTGCCCCGCCAAAGAGGCCGCGGGCATCCCGGTAGCAACTCGCCCCAGGGACAAAAACATTATCGCCGACACTGCGACCCGACGCTGAGCCCGCGTGGCGGACAACACCAACCGACTCGTAGCCCGGCACGAGCGGATAGCCGAGGCCTGGAAACTGCGGCATCCGGCCGGTCCACAGCAGACGCTCGGTGCCGGTGCTGATGCCGCTCCACTGGATATCCACGATGCAGTCGCGATCGCCTGGCTCGGTCAGTGCGAGACGTTCGAGGGACAGGCTCTCGGGCCTCTCCATCACAACGGCTAACGATGACAATTGCAGCGAGGTCACGTTCGTATCCTGAATGTCGGGCGCTTCGCGGCCACGAATTGGCCAAGACGTCTGTGGAGCGTTCAGATGGGGGTTTGGCGAACTGAACGTTCGATCAACGAACGGTCGGTGAAGCTGCGACCCCATGACCGTCACTTTAGGATTACGGATATGAATGTCAATCGAGATTTACAGTATTTCAGCTGGGTTTTTTGGGCAAAGCCACAATTAGGCTCACCAAGAGGGGGTTCCGTGGCTCCACCACTCGGCATTTGTAAAAGCCAGCCTCGCTTAGTAGGCGCTTGAAATCATTGGCTGATCTGGCACGTCCCTTGCCCATCGCTAGGAGATAAAACGAGAAGTAAGCGTCCATTACGGGGCCGGTGTAACGCCCGCCCGACATAGGCTCAGCGATGACGAGCGTCGCGTCATGTTCCATCGCAGAACGGGCGGCTTTGAGAATAGACACCGCCGAAGTGTCATCATGGTCGAACAGAACACGCACCAAAGTGACCACGTCGGCGCCAGTGGGTAGCGAGTCGCGATAAAAGTCGCCGCCGATTGCGCTCGTACGGTGCCCTAAGCGGTCAGCATCAAAGCGAGATTGCGCTATTGCAGCCACGGCTGGCAGATCAAACAGCGTCATGGAAAGGCCCGGCGCGGCTTTCGCAACGGTGGCGATAAATGTCCCATCACCGCCGCCAATATCGAGCAAGTGCCTGTGATTCTCAAAGTTGTAGGCGCCGACGACCTCGGCTGCGATCATGCGTTGGCTTGTGGCCATCAGCTCGGTGTAAGTTGCGACTTCACCGTCGGATAATGCGGCTGGGCGGTCAGCCGTTGTGTAGGGCCAATAGGCAGACATCCCGGTTCTGGGTTTATTCGGGCCAAGCAGAGCGACTGGATCGTAAAGGTCGACATAGAGGGTCGCGTGATGCTCGACCATTGCGGCGATTGAGCTATCCTTGGCGACGGCTGCGCCGAGCGTTCCGAGCCCGATCCGTCCTCCAGGCCGCCGTGACAGCAACCGCAGCGACACGGCGGCCGCAGCTAAACGTTCAATTGATTCAACGGGTAGCGCCGTACGCGCGGCGATTTCGGTAATCGCTAAGGGCCCATCGCGGAGCATCGCGAACACCCCGAGCCGGACGCACGCGAGGAGAACTTGTGTGTAAACAAAGCCAGCGCAAATATCGAAAAGCGCCCTTGTTTCCCGCCGCGCCAAGCTGCGGATGCCCGGTAACCGAAAGGCCGCCTCATGGAACCTTTGGCTGAGCAACATCTGGTCGCGCCACCGGGCGAAGCGTTCAAAAAACGCGTCCGACAGTCGATTGAACAACCGGGCAGTCTCCCCTGCTGCGCGATCGTCCATCAGCGTTGTGCTTGATTGTCGATCACAACTATCATTTATTTATGTGCAGTGCCATTCAGGTCAGCTGTCATTAGTTGCTGACAGTTGGCCGTGTCATCTTTAGTCGTCAACCAAAATTGCCGCCAGGGCTCAACGGCCTTGGACGCTGACAGAAACCTAGCCGACCATCGCCCGTGCAAGGTGGGCTGGCCAGGTGGGCTGGCTAGGCAACGGCGATAGAAAATAGCTGCAGGATTGAGGGCTTTGTACACGCCGAAGGTCATTGTGGTTGGAGCTGGCGCTGGTGGGCTTGCCGCCGCGCTCGACCTGTCGCGTGCTGGTGTCAACGTCACCGTTGTCGACGCACTCGCGGCACCGGGCGGTAAAATACGCCAAATCATGGCTGGTGGGCGGCCCATTGACGGGGGGCCTACGGTTTTCACAATGCGGTGGGTGTTTGACGAGTTGTTTACTGACGCTGGCACGTCGACCGATGCAGAACTGACCTTGGCCGCTTTTCCAACGCTCGCTCGGCACGCATGGAGCGAGACAGAACGGCTGGACCTTTTTGCAGATTTTGAGCGGACGGTCGATGCGATCGGCGCGTTTGCCGGTCCGACAGCTGCACGCGGTTACCGGGATTTCTGCGGCCGGGCCGCACTTGCTTTCGATATGCTCGATGCGACCTACATTCGAGCCGAGCGGCCAACCGCCTCTGGCATGATGATGACGACCGGCATGGGCCGGGCCGCCGACGTCATGCGGGTCAAGCCATACACGACGCTATGGCGCGCGCTACAGGAGCACTTTCGCGATCCACGGTTGCGCCAATTGTTTGGCCGTTATGCCACGTATAGTGGGTCGTCGCCGTTTCTGGCATCCGCGACGCTGATGTTGATCGCCCACGTCGAGCGGCTCGGCGTGTGGAGCATCGTTGGCGGAATGCACGCATTGCCGCGCGCGCTGGAACGCCTCGCGACCGCGAACGGTGCAACCTTTCGATATTCCGTGCCCGTCACGCAGCTCCAGACCGAAAGGGGGCGGGTGTCCGGCATCGTTCTAGCCTCCGGCGAGAGGCTCGAGGCCGATGCCGTCGTGTTCAACGGAGATGCCAACGCTATTTCAAGTGGGCTACTTGGCCGGGCAGCTGCGACCGCTATTACGGCGGCTCCGCGCATTCAGCGCAGCCAATCTGCAATTACGTTTGCCATGACTGCGCGCACGTCGGGCTATGATCTCGGCTTCCACAACGTGTTTTTCTCGTCCGATTACGCGGCTGAATTCGACGACGTCTTCAATCGCGGCAAGGTGCCAACGTCGCCGACGGTCTACATCTGCGCCCACGACAGGGTCGGTAGCGATGCCGCTCCCCATCACGGTGGCGAACGCTTATTGTGCCTTATCAATGCGCCCGCTCACGGCGATACTGTCCGTTACTCGTCACAGGATTTAGCAACATGCCAATCGCGGATGTTCCAGCAGCTCGAGCGCTGTGGTCTCAGCGTCACGCCGGAGGATATCTCCGTCACGACACCGCAGGATTTCGAGGCGCTGTTTCCAGCGACGGGGGGAGCGCTTTACGGACAGGCGTCGCACGGCTGGATGGCGCCGTTCCAGCGGCCGGGCGCCCGAACGCGATTGCCGGGCCTCTACCTGTGCGGGGGCAGCACGCACCCGGGGGCTGGCGTGCCGATGGCGACGCTATCGGGGCGCAACGCCGCTCGGAGCCTTTTGGCGGACCTCGCTTCGATGTCGCGGTCCCCGATGGCGGCTACGCCTGGTGGTATCTCGATGCGCTAAGTGCCGACGGCGAACACGGCATCACGATCATCGCCTTTATCGGAAGCGTGTTCTCGCCCTATTACGCCAGCAGGCGACGCGCGGTGCCAGGTGGCCGCGCTGACCCGCTCGCCCATTGCACGCTCAATGTCGCGCTCTATGGACGAGGCGGGCACCGCTGGGCCATGACCGAGCGAGATGGGTCGCGCGGTCGATCGGCGAACGGCGCCAGTACGGTTGCTCGTTCGCGCACGGAGTTTACGATTGGACCATCGGCCGTTTCGTTCGATGGGACCGCTTACACCGTTCGGATCG
>JBBQNE010000130.1:0-8976 GCA_038329675.1 Hyphomicrobiales bacterium
CCCGTCGGGCTGTTTGCCGTGTTCGAGCTCGGGCTTGTCGACGTTAAAGTTCACGTGATCGACATTCTCGATAAAGTTGGTGGGCAGTGCGCCGAATTGTATCCTGAAAAGCCAATTTACGACATTCCAGCGCTTCCCGTCGTGACCGGACAGGAACTGACGAATCGGCTGATGGAGCAGATCAAGCCGTTTGGAGCCGCGTTTCATCTCGGTGAGCGGGTCGATTCGTTGCGGCGGCTTCCCGATGGCCGATTCCAGTTGGTTACCGATGGTGGTAAAGACCTGACCGCGAAGGTCGTTGTGATCGCGGCAGGCGGGGGTTCGTTCACGCCGAAGCGGCCTCCGCTGGACGGTATTGAAGCCTATGAGGGCACATCGGTTTTTTATTCAGTGCGACGGATGGAAGAGTTCCGCGGTCGCGATGTGTTGATCGTTGGGGGGGGCGACAGTGCGCTCGACTGGACGCTCAATTTGCAGCCGTTGGCTAAGTCCGTCACGCTGCTGCATCGGCGCGATGACTTTCGTGCAGCACCTCACTCCGTCCAGCAGATGCGGGACATGGTGGCTGACGGCAGGGTTACGCTGAAGATTGGGCAGGTCACGGCGCTGTCTGGGGCTGATGGGGCGCTGACGAGCGTGGCGATCTCGACTGCGGGTGGTCCAGAGACGCTGCAAATCGACCGGTTGCTGCCGTTTTTTGGCCTGACGATGAAGCTTGGGCCGGTTGCCAATTGGGGGCTCAATCTTGAGCAGAACCTGATCCCAGTGGACACGGCGAAATTTGAGACGAGCGAGCTTGGCATCTTTGCTATCGGCGACATCAACACGTATCCAGGGAAGCTGAAGCTTATTCTGTCGGGGTTCCACGAGGCGGCCTTGATGGCGCATGCGGCCCATAAGATCGTCTACCCGGGCAAGAAATTGCTGTTCCAGTACACGACCTCATCGAGCGGCCTTCAAAAGAAGCTTGGCGTCGCGTGATCGCGGGTTGCGAGGTCGGATCGCCATTGGGGCTATCCCCGTTATCCCCTGAACCCACAGGTGCGGCCGGATCGTTTTGACCCCGGCCTGCGAATCGCGGCTCCTTGACCGATTACTCGGGAGGGACGCAGATGGCGCTGGATATCGTGGTGCAAAGCCTGCTCAAAGTGGCGCTGTTCCGCGGATTGAAGCCGCTTCAGGTGGCGGAGGTGGCGCGGCAAGCTGACCGGATCGTCTATCGCCCGGGGCAGTCAATCATCACGGAAGGTGAGCCAGGTGACGCTGCGATCTTGCTTGTTCAGGGGGACGCGGTGCGCGTTGGGGTGCCGTCGACGCCGGGCGAAGCCGTGCTCGATGGTGCACTGATCGGCGAACTTGCGATGCTGGTTGAGACCGTCCACGGGTGCACTGTGGTTTCGCGCGGGACGACCCGTGCCATCAGGATCCGACGGGCGGCGTTGCGAGAGCAGATGGATCAAGACCCGGCCGTTGCGGTCATTTTGTCGAACAACCTCGTGCAGCGGCTAACGGCGGTCGCTCGGGACTTGGCCCGTATCGACCAGATGCTCGCCGGTTTGCCGGAATTCGCGGGCACTTCTGTACCGCCGTCCCTGCTCATTGATGCTGGGCGGACGCCGAGTGAGGCGCTGCCGGTTCACTGAGGAGCGACACGATCGCGATCAGCGAGCTTGCTTGATCTGGTCGGCGGCGCTTTACCATCCGCCGAGGGTTACCAGCCCGACTCCAATGCTCGAACGGCCTCGGCTGGCTGCTCAAACGTCGGCCTTAACTTCCAGGATCTGACGGCCGCGATATTTGCCCGTCTTCATATCAATGTGGTGCGGGCGACGGCGCTCGCCGCTGTCCTTGTCTTCGATGTGCGCTGGAGCGGTCAGGGCATGGTTAGCCCGGCGCTGGCCGCGCTTCATCTTGGTTACGCGTTTCCTTGGAACAGCCACGGTCGTCTCCTCGCGTTTATTCGGCGCAGCCAAAGGCTGAGCAATGGATTGACGCAATCTCAGCAGCGTCAGTTGCGGTAGCCGGTGTCGCGCATTCGTGATGGCCGAGTCCGCGTCCGATCGAAGCGCTGGGTACTAGCCATTTATGAGCTTTGACGCCAGAGCAAACTTGGTCGACCGGTGTTGCGAACTGAAATGCAACTGCAATGACTGTGGCACATGAAGGTTAGCGAGCCATCTAACGGCGGAGCGCCACCCGTTCGTGCTCGGTGAGGCCACTGACGTTGTCAGGCCCGGACCGCGGCAAGACGTGGCAACGGCCGGTGATGTCGGCGAGCAGGTCGCCTGCGGCCGTAAACCGTGATCTCGAGAGGTCGGCGGCCCATCGCCGAGGGATACCGAGTTCATCGGCCTGCGACAGGCTGTCATGGTCAACGCCGAGATAGAGGACGAGCAAGTCGTTGTCTCGACCCGCGTTCATAGTTGGCCCAGGCCGACGCTGGTTCCGCTTCAGAAGCGCGCGGATATCCCCCGGTGTGAAACGGCGAGATGCGGTGTCCACTCCGTCCGTTAGTATCGCTAATACCCGACGTTCATCTGGCCGTGAGAGGCAATCTTGCAGACCTGCTGCATAGCCAATGGCGTCCAATAGAGGCGTGCGGCCGCGCGGCTGATATTCGGCTTCGCGAATGAACGGGCATTCGGCTGCGTCTTCGCGATCGCGTACCGTATCGATGGCGTGACTGTTGAAGAATGTGATTGAGACGCGCGTGCGACGTGCGGCAGGCTTGTCATGCAAGCGGGCCAGATATCGATTGACGGCTAGGATCGCCGGTTTGCGACTGGCTTCCATGGAGCCGGACGCGTCGAGGATCAGCGAGACATGAAGACGAGGTGGGCTCGTCGTCTCTGTCGGTGCGCGCCCGGTTTTTGAGTGCCCCGTTTTTGTGTCATTGACGTGTCGCCGTCCGTCGCGAAGTTCGATCTTCACGTTACCAGACACGCGAGGCTGCCGCAGTGCAGACGAACTCGGTCGCCGATTTTGGCCGTTGCTTGATTGGCTGTCCAAATGGAGGGTTGCGTCACGCTGGCGGCTAATCGCGCCGTCGTTGTGTTCGTCTCGGTGTCTTTGGTGGGCCGGTTCGTGAGACATGACTTTTTCTCCCGGGTGCGTAGGCTGGCCACATTATGAACGCGCGACTTCAAATCTGCGCGTCGACGGGGTGCCCCTCGGGATGGGCGGCGATGTGGCTGTGATGTGACCATTTCGGGAACGTCGGCGCTCAGCCAGATATGAACTCGCCGCGCTATCGGCGACGCTTTAGACGCGCGGGCCTCGGGAACAATCGCGTGTCCCACCACACGGGTGTTTCGAGCCCTGGAATTATGTGGCGCGATTCTGGATGGGCTGGATTTATCAATACGTTATCCTCTTCGCGCGCGACATAGCTTGGTGCGACCAGAATGGCCGATCGAGCCGTTGCGAGCCATACGCTGCCGAAGCGGCGGGCCGCCGCTCCATTGGTTGCAGCCCAGTCTGGGACCACGTCCTTTGTTACCACCTCATAGCTGACGCCCACTGGTATTGTCATCTTCACGAAGTGTTGGTTGGGCGGCAGGCGGCCCCGATGATGCACAAGTTTCTCGACGAGCGCCGTCGAGTAATGGTGCGAGCAATAGATTACGGCCTGCCCTATCTCGTGCCATCGACCCTCAACCGTTGCCGCGCCCTGCCCGGAATAAATCGCAAATTTTCCTGCAGGATCGCCGATACGGTACACGGTCATGGGTTCACGCAGCAATCGTGGCCGCTTAGACGGCAACGCCAGCCTCAGCTTGCGCCAGCAGCTTCAACACGACGTCGGCTCCCGCCGTCGATTCCATGGCGAGGTCGAGCGCACTCCGGTAGCCGAGCATCGGATGGGGGCCGCTGAGGAACTCGCGCGCTCCGTCTAGATCGCCATGGTAAATGCGTAGCGTTTCCGAACAGACGCGGGCGAGCGATAACAACCGTTCGCTGTGCTCTTTTGATAGTGCCCGGCCAGCGCTAACGGCGCGGTGGTATGTTGCCTTGGGCACGAGGTCGGTTGCGCTTATCGCGTGCCCGTCGGGATCGATCCATTTTGCTATGCGATCGGCGGCCCGTGGCGGGAAACCATCGCGCACGCGATCGACGAGATCGAGATCGGTTAGGCTGTCCGGCGACCGCAGGCCGAGCAAACTTGCGATATGAGGAGCCCCGGTTGCGCTGGCGTAAGCTGACATGTTCGTGCCTATCGTCACAGAATCTAAGTGCAACTGATTTAGTCTCTATTGAGACCAATTTCAAGACGGTTGCTGGCCGCGTTCGCAGCCTAACCATCGATTAGCGCTATTACCGTTTCCAGCCTGTCGGCTTCGGCAGCTGGCTTGTCCCAGCGGATCCGATGGATGCGCGGGAACCGCATCGCAACGCCTGACTTGTGCCGCGCCGATCGATGGACTGCGTCGAATGCCACTTCGAACACGAGGCCAGGCGATACCGCTCTAACCGGGCCGAATGCTTCGGTCGTGTGTTGGCGGATCCAGCGATCGAGCTGTTTTAATTCAGCATCGGTGAAGCCTGAATAGGCCTTGCCGACCGGCACGAGTTCAGATGTCAGGATCGTTTGGGATGGCCCCGCTGCAGCCAGGTCCGCATCTGCCGACTGTGACGGATCGGTCGCTGCTTTTGCCCGATCCGCAGACGGCTTCCAGACTCCAAACGTATAGTCAGAATAAAACGATGATCGCTTACCCGACCCGCGCTGCGCATACATGAGAACGCAATCGAGCGTCAACGCTGACCGCTTCCACTTCCACCACAGGCCTTTCACGCGGCCGGCAACATAGGGGCTATCGCTTCGCTTAAGCATCAAGCCTTCAATCGCCGAACTCCGTGCGCCGCTCCAGATCACGTCGAGGTCGGCGCGGGCGTTGAAGGGCACCAACTCGGACACGTCCGTGCAGCGCGGCGGCTCCGCCACGTGCCATGCCTCTAGCCGTGCGCGCCGTTGGCTTAACGGCAGCGGGCGCAAGTCCTCGCCACCGTCAATCAGTAGGTCATAGAGCCGGACGTGCGCTGGATGATCTCGCAGCATCTTGGCTGACACGATTTTGCGATTTAGCCGCTGTTGGAGGTCGTTAAAGGGCGCCACGACGCCATCGCGCACGACGAGCAATTCGCCATCGGCGACGAGATCGCGGCCGATGAAAGATGATCTGACGTCGGGAAAGGCTGCTGATATGTCGTCTCCGGCTCTCGAGAACAGCCGCACGTCTTCGCCTTTGGCCGAGACCTGAATGCGAATCCCGTCCCATTTCCATTCGGCGACGTAGTGCGCTGGATCGAAGCCCGCCCAATCCGCCTGTTCGATTGGGTGGGCGAGCATCACCGGCCGGAACACAGGCACGAGGCCCGGATCGGGCCGTCCGCTGCGGCCTTCGAGCCAATCAAACAGCGCGACGTAGGGCGCTTCCAGCGAGTGCCAAACCTCCTCGATTTCGCCGACGTCGCGCCCCCGCCATTCCGCGAGTGCAACTTTGGCCAAGCGAGCCGAGACACCGGCGCGCGGTGCGCCACCCAGCAATTTCAGGAAGGCCCAACGTCCGCGAGCATCGAGCTGATCCAAGTAATGGGCGATCAGCGCGGGGTGCCGCGACCTATGATTATCGGTGAACGCGGCGATCACGTCGGCGAGGCGCGGCGCCGCCAGCTGCACGTCGCCCGGCGGCTGGTCTGGCCACATCAGCGCGACCGTTTCGGCGGTATCGCCAATGTAGTCGCGCGATAGCTTATAGAGCACCGGGTCGGACCGCTCGGCGACGAGGTCGAGCAGCGTTCGACGCCATGCCACTCGTATTGGCACGCCGTCGGTTAAGCACGCCAACGCATAGCCGCGGTCCGGGTCGGGCGCGGCGCTGAAATACTCGCCCAGCAGGGCGACTTTCCGGTTGCGTTGAGGCGTGACGACCAGCCGGTCGAGAAGCGCGGCAAACAAGTCCATGCGGGCTATGTCATGCCAGTGGCGGCTGAGTGCAAGACCTCCCGTGGGGTTCTCATCATTGGGTCAATGAGACGGTTAAGGTGCGCCCTCGATGCGTGCCTTGAGGTCGAGCCGCGCCTTCAGCGCAGCGCCTCGTGTCGATGGGCTCAAGGTCACGATGTTGGCAGCTTCCGCTGCGAGCCGGACTGCCGCAGCAAGCGCGGTTTCAGCGGGGCTCACGTTGCCGTCACGGGCTTCGATGACGGTATCGGGGCCAGCTGGAGGAGGGGGCGCCGTCGCAACAGCTGAGCCTGCTGGTACTGGCGATCCGGCCGGTAATGGCGGCGATGGTAACGGCTGCCCTGACGGTCCGCCGCTGTCGACCGTTCCGCTCGATGGCGAAACCGGCATTTGAGCCGTCTGAGGCGGCTGTGGTTCTTGTTGCGTTGCGGGCGAAGCGACGGGCGGAGGGCCGGTGGTGGCAACGGGTGGCGTGGCCTTGGCTTTGTCTCCAGTTTCAGCCGTCGGCTTGTTGTCGGGTTGCACCCCCGGTTGCAGTCTCGGCTCGCTTCCCGGCTCGGTCGGGCTTGCCGCTTGCGCGTTTGACGTAGCGTCTCCGTTGTTTTTGGCGCGGGGCGAGAACACGATCAGCGTGTCTCGAAAACGTTCGCTGGCCGCCCGCAGGAGTGCTGCCGTTTGCGGATCGTCAGGGAGTTCAAGCAGCACCACGGCGGCCTTGGCTGTCACCGCCATCTGCAGCGCAGGCGCCGCAAGGCTTGGCCCATCGACCTTAAACAACGCTAATCGGGTGCCAGGAGCAGCCTTCAGCAGTGCCATCGCTGCTTCGGTGTGCGCCTCGCACTCGACACGGCAGAACGGTCGGCGGTCCCGGTCAACGAGGTCGAACCCGATGATCTCGCCCTCGCCATCGCGGGCCAGACGGTCGACTAAGCCTTCACGGGTGTAGTCAACGCCTGGGCCAATAAGGGCGACTGTGACGCCGCCGGGGTCAGTGCCTGGAAGTGGGATCGGCTTACGGACGCCTTGCGCGCTGACCGCTAAACCAGCGAACGCCGATAATCCAGCCACTGCGCTTATGCCGACGCGCTTGAATGTTCTTGGCTGGTTACGTTCACGTGATGTCATGTGTTGTCGCTGTGTGGGCCGGTTTGAACCGCGCGCGTTGCCGTACTCGACAGATCTGAGCCCCGCGCTTTGCCGGGATCGTCCAAGTCAGCGTCATCGGCGTTCATGAGCGCCGCTGCCCGGGCCGTGGCGACGCGTTTCCCGATCGGCCCGACGGTTGCAATAATCAGGTCGGCTAATTCGGACACGTCATCGCGTGAATAGACCGGGACCACTTCGCCCGGTTCATTCTTATCGGTTGCAATCGCGATCACGTGGCGGTCGTCCGGCGTAAACTTCGTTTGTGAAAACGCGGTGGAGCTGCGGACTTCGATTTTTGGGATCGCTGCTGTCTTATAGCCCTCAACAATAATGATATCGGCAGGTGACATCCATGAGATCACTTCTTCGATGTTGGGCTCCGGCTCGTTGTCGAGCTGGTGGATGATGGCCCACCGTTTACCACCAACGATACAAATTTCGCGCGATCCTGCCGTGCGATGGCGGGCGCTGTCGGTTGGGCCGTCGTCGACCTGGAATTCATGGTGGGCGTGCTTTATGGACACGACGTGGTGTCCACGCCGCGTAAATTCTTCGATCAACCGGACCGTCAACGTGGTCTTGCCGGATTTCTTCCAGCCGCAGACGCCAACGAGGGGTGTTTTAGCGTTCGCCATGTCAGTTCTTCCGGGCTGAGGCCGGGGTTGTAGTCGGGGTTGAGGCCGGGGTTGAGGCCGGGGCTGAAGCCAGGGCTGAAGATAGTGTCAGCAGCCGCCGGGCTTCATCAAGTTCAGACGGTGTGTTCGCATTGAAAAACGGGTCGACCTGTTCCCCGCCCACGTCGGTCATCGCAAACTCGGCTGCACTGGTACCATGCCGGTCCGTCCAGGCAAGCACCTTGCGGACGCCGTTTTGCAGCTGCGCTTCCAGATCGCCTTCCAGTGCGGTCGGCCACAGTCCGATGACGGGGTGCAGTTCGCCATTAGATGCCGCGAGCGCGATCGCTTTGCCCGGACGAATAGCAGCCATCAACTTTGCGACGAGGTCTGGCGGCAGGAATGGTGCATCGCTCGATACGGTGACAATGTGGGTTGCTGCCGGGTGATTGATCCGCGCCCATATCATCCCAGCAAGTACGCCAGCGAGCGGGCCAGCATAACCGCCCACGGTATCTGCAAAAACTGGTAGCCCGAACGGGGCAAATCTTGATGGGTCGCCGTTTGCGTTGATCGCCATCGCGCTGACCTGCGGCATTAGCATTGCAATCGCGTGGGCGATCATCGGTTTGCCAGCGACGTCGAGTAGTCCTTTGTCGCCAGCCGTACCGCTCGCTTCAAACATGCGCCGAGACTGTCCACCAGCCAGCAGGATGCCAACGATTCGGCGCGTATCGATCGGTGGTAGCGGCGCAAGATCTACGTTGGGAGGTTTTGTCGTTGGCGTAGGGGTCACAGTCGACTGCATCCTTTTGTGGCGGTCTTGAACGTCGCTGTCGCTTGAGCGCGCTTCAACGACCTGCACGCCTTCTTTGATTTAACATGTGGTGCCGAGCTCGCCGAGTGCCAACACAACAGTCTACACCGTCGCAGATGGTAACTTTACGGGTTTTCGATTGGCGACCGGCACGATTAGGCAAGCCAAGCCATCTGGCCGCGCGGTTGCGCTCCAGGTGGTGATAAAATCCGGGGACGGGGTGGGGAACCTCGCCATTAAAAGTGGGACGTGGGTTGCCCCACCCCGCACTCGTCCATCGTCGCCACAACCGCCCACGCGCTTGACGAGCGCGTGGTTTGGGTGACGGTTGAACCCCAGTTCAGCTGACGGACCACTGGACTAAAGGATGGACGGCCCCCGCTCCACGACGACCAGCACGCGCCGGCCCCGGTTGAACGGGCCACACGCATCTT
>JBBQNE010000131.1:0-8948 GCA_038329675.1 Hyphomicrobiales bacterium
CGATTTTGCCACGAGGGTTGGCAGCGGACAATTCTTGGCGATGACAACGGCCGCAACGTCTATTCAGCGATCCTGCCGTCCCCGCTGTATAAGCTCATTGAGCTTGGCTTCGATGGCGTCTACCTCGACCGCGTTGACGTCTATGCCGAGGTCGAAAAAGAATGCCCCGACGGGGCCAGAAAGATGGTCGATTTCATAGCCCGGCTTGGCGCACACGCTCGAAAGTCCGATCCGAATTTCCTGGTTATTTTGCAAAACGCTGAAGCGCTGCTCGACAATCCAAAAATGATCGACACGATCGATGCGGCAGCCAAGGAGAGCCTGTTTTACGGCCAGGACTTCGGCCAGGGCCGGACACCAGCGCAGTCGACGACGTGGTCATTGAATTTGTTGGCCAAGGCGAAAGCGGCTGGCCGACCGGTGTTTGTCGTCGACTATGTCAAGGACCGATCCCGCAGCGCCGACGCCATCCGACGTATCCGGGAGGCGGGCTTCGTTCCCTACATCGGTCCTCGCGATCTCGCGCGGATGTGGCTTCCGGGCGAGAACTTTTGAGCGCAGCTACCGGCCGGGCGATACACTTCGGTTCAGCCCGTCTTGATCAGCCCGTCTTGATTAGCCCGTCTTGATTAGCCCGTCTTGATTAGCCCGTCGCCAAATAATCGCGCATCGCTGACACTTCGAGCGAGATGTCCGCGATGTGGTATTTCACAACATCGCCAATTGAGATGATGCCGATCAGCGCGCCGTCTTCAACCACGGGCACGTGGCGGAAGCGCCCCGTTGTCATCGTCTCCATCAATTCGTCAATTGAGTTCGCCGGGGTGCAGGTGACGACGTTGCGGGTCATGCACTCGTCAACTGGCAACGACAGGGCAGCTGCGCCACGTTCGGCGAGCAGGCGGACCACGTCGCGCTCCGACAGGATGCCAACCACCTTCGCGTTATCGCCAACGACGACGACGGCGCCGATCTTGCGCGCGGCCAGCGTCGATGCGACATCGCTCAACGATGCGTTGGGACGCACCGTGGCGACCGAGCGCCCTTTGGTTTTCAAGATCATTGCGACGTTCATGGTGTGCCTCCTCGCTGGGTAGCGGTCACATGGGTGAGCGTGATGGTGGTGAGTGTCGTGTTGGCTGGACCGTCATGGTACAGAAGCTGCGACATTTCGCGTCACTCCGCAAGGTTAGCATGCCATCCAGGTTCGCAGCGCACAACGGACCCGTCGCGTTACGACAGACAAGGACGCCGACACCGCCATGGCCGATCCGACGATGAGCCCCCTCGCGCCACCCGGGCAGACGTTTATTGACGCCGTCGCCTACGCTGACGTTTTGCCGAGCGGCGTTCGCCTGATTGGAATTGATGGCGGCACCAAGCGCCTTGGGCTTGCCATTTCCGACGTGACCCGAATGATTGCGTCACCATTGGCCACAATAGAACGACGTAAGTTTAGCATCGATGTTATGGAGCTTCTGGCGCACGCCACCCGCCATCAGGTCGGCGGGTTTGTCCTCGGGTTTCCATCAAACCTGGACGGCAGCCATGGCCCGCGCGTGCAGGCGACGCGAGCATTTTCGCGCAATCTCAACGCCATCTCCGGCTTGCCGATTTTGCTATGGGATGAACGCTTGACGACGGTTGAAGCTGAGCGTTTGCTAATCGCGGCCGATGCTACCCGCAAACGTCGTGGCGAGGTTATTGATCGGCTTGCAGCAACGCTGATCCTTCAAGGTGCGCTTGATCGCCTTCGCAATGCAGCATCGATTTAATTCAGAAAAAGCTATTCAGTACCGATCCGAAGTCTGTATGGGGGCGTTTATCCGGGTAGATGGGTCAGGTTCCGAGCCTGAGGCATCGGCCACGAACGCTCGGAACCCCGCGTTCGCCGAACTGTCAGCTGCCACCGATCGTGAGCCTTAGAACCGCACCGATTTGGACTATGACATGAGGTACGACGTGTAGACCGCTAACCCCCTACGCTTGGCGAGGCTGTCATGTTGTTGTCGAAAACAGAGTCTGAGACGGGGGCGGCACCGCCGTCACCGTTAGCATCCGCGGTGCACCTTTTGCATCGTGCCGGACAATGCGCGGACGAAATGTTCTCGCTCACGTTACCTGCTGGCACGATGACACCGCGGCAGTACGCCGTTCTTAAAGCCGTCGAGTCGAGCATTGAGCCGAGCCAAACGACGCTCGTGGAAATGACTGGCATCGACCGTTCGACAGTCGCTGACATCGTTCGGCGCCTTGTGGAGCGTGGTTTGTTGCAGCGTCGCCGCACGCGTCGGGATGCCCGCATGTACGCGCTGCGTCTCACGGTGAAGGGCACGCAGTCGCTTCGCGCCGCTGAACCAGCCGCCATCAGCACCGATGATAAGTTGTTGGCAGCGCTCGATCCGACGGAACGTCAGGCATTCGTCGAAGCACTCGTTCGGATCGTCAAAACGATCGGTCCGATCGCGAGCGCTCGCGTCACACGCTAAAGCGCTAGATAGCGTTTGCCGGATACAAAATATCGCCGCCCCTGGCTTAGCGCCTGCGGGCGGCGATTTCATTTTGACTGTCTCGGACCCGCCGTTTTTGAAAGTTCGTTAGCGGGTGTGCCGTGGCCGCATCTCCCAGGCCGCATCCCCCTGGCCCGCATCCCGCTAGCCCGTTTCCCCCTCGCTCGTTTCCCCGACCCGACTTCAAAACGCGTGATGTTTGAAACTTAATTTCTAACCTGAGACCTGTCCCAGGCTTCCCGCGGTGTGTTCTTGGTTTCAGACCCCGTTGCGTTGGACAACGCCAAAAGTCCTATCGGTCGCGCCGAACGGCCTTGCCGCCTTGCGCGCCCTGACCTAGTCTCTGCCGCCGATGGCCAGCCCTGCAAAATCTCCCGCGTCCGTCCCCTCGTCCGCGAGTGCGGTCAAGCGTCCGTTGCTGCCGGGCGGCAACCTGCTGTCGTGCGAAGAGCTGACCCCGCCAGCAATCACGACGCTCCTTGATATGGCCGACGCTTGGGCCGTCCAGAACCGCAGTACGGACCCGCAAAAGTCGACGCTGCTTGCCGGGCGAACGCTGATCAACCTGTTCTTTGAAGCCTCGACCCGGACGATGTCGTCGTTCGAACTGGCCGCCAAACGGCTCGGCGCCGACGTCATGAACATGAACGTTCAGGCCTCATCGGTGCAAAAAGGCGAGACGCTGATTGACACGGCGATGACGTTGAACGCCATGCGGCCCGATATCATCGTTGTTCGGCACCACGCCGCCGGTGCCACGGAACTGCTGTCGCAAAAGGTCGATTGCGCCGTCATCAACGCTGGTGATGGCGCCCATCAGCATCCGACCCAGGCCCTGCTCGACGCGCTGACGATCCGCCGTTCCAAGGGCCGGGTATCGGGGCTTCTCGTCGCGATTTGCGGCGACATCCTTCATTCGCGCGTGGCGCGGTCAAACATCAACGTGCTGACGACGCTTGGCGCGCGCGTGCGGATTATTGCGCCATCGACGTTGCTGCCGCCGCAGCCTGAAAAGTTCGGCGTGGAGGTCTTCACCGATATGCGCGAGGGCATCAAAAACGTCGACGTCGTCATGATGCTGCGATTGCAAAACGAGCGCATGAATGGGTCAGCCGTGCCGTCATCGCGTGAGTTTTTCCACTTCTTCGGCCTCGACGATGAGAAACTTCGCGAGGCTAAGCCCGACGCGCTCATCATGCATCCAGGCCCGATGAACCGGGGGATCGAGATTTCATCGACGGTCGCCGATCATCCGCGCAGCGTCATTCGCGAGCAGGTTGAGATGGGGGTCGCGGTCCGCATGGCCGTCCTCGAGGCGATCGCTCAGCAATTGAAATTGCGTCAGGCGGCGCGCCAATGACCTATGATTGCGCATCGAGCACAGGCCATAACGTGTCCAGCACGGTGAGTTGGCCGCTGAGTTGGGCGCAATGAGTACGCATCGCGTCGGTTCACGGGCAAATAGCCGGCAGTCGACTGCGGGTGCCGCGCGCGCGCGCCACGAGGCTCTAGCGAGCGGGACGGTGTTCCTCAATGCGCGGCTGATCGATCCAGCGAGCGGTCTTGATGCTTTTGGCGGCGTCTTGGTCCGCGACGAGGTGATCGCTGATATCGGCCCCCATTTGCGGCGAAACGCGCCACCCGACACAACCGTTATTGATTGCAAGGGGCACGTGCTGGCGCCGGGCCTCATCGACGCCCAGGTGTTTGCAGGCGAGCCTGGCGAAGAGCACCGCGAAACGTTGAAGACGGCGGGCCGCGCGGCTGCGGCCGGTGGTGTCACGACGATCGTTGTGATGCCAGACACCCGGCCGGTGATCGACCAGGTTGCACTCGTTGACTTCATCCAGCGGCGCGCGCGCGACAACGCCCTGGTTCACGTCGAAACGATGGCTGCGATGACGCGCAACCTCGAAGGCGAGGAGATGACCGAGTTCGGCCTGCTCCAGCGAGCGGGCGCGATTGCGTTCACTAATGGAAAAGCCAGCGTCGTCAACACGCGGGTCATGCGAAACGCGCTGCTCTATGCGCGCGACTTCAATGCGCTGATCGTCCACCACACCGAAGACCCCTACCTGACGAGCCCGTCGACGATGAACTCGGGCGAAGTATCGGCGCGACTCGGCTTGCCCGGTGTCAACACGGCTGCCGAGACGATCGTGCTTGAACGCGACATCCGCCTCGTGGCGATGACGGGGGGGCGCTACCACGCCGCTGCCATCACCTGCCGCGACAGCCTTGACGTGATACGGGCGGCCAAAGCGCGCGGGCTACCTGTGACGTGTGGCGTTTCGATCAACCACCTGACGTTCAACGAAATCGACATCGGCTCCTACCGGACGTTTTTTAAGGTTCGCCCGCCGTTGCGCAGTGAAGCTGACCGCCAGGCGATGATTGAGGGCATCACCGATGGCTCAATCGACATCATCGTCTCAAGCCACGACCCGCAGGATGCTGACGTCAAGCGTCGCCCGTTTGCGGATGCGGCTGCTGGCGCCGTCGGGCTTGAGACGCTGCTTGCATCGGCACTGCGGCGGCATCACCAAGACGAGGTGCCGCTGATGACGTTGCTCAAGGCGATGACCATTAATCCAGCCGAGTTGCTGGGGCTGCCGTCCGGGCGGCTCGCGGTTGGCGCGCCAGCCGACCTCGTGGTGTTCGACCCCAATGAGCCGTGGCTCGTCAACAAGGAAGAGCTGCATTCGCGGTCCAAGAATTCGCCGTTCGACGGCGCCACACTACAGGGCCGCGTCAAGCGCACGATTGTTGCTGGATCGACGGAATACCCGTTTCAAGTATAGGCTTTGTTAGGTGTACGGCGGGCAACAGTAGGGCTGGCCGGTTGCAGACCTGCCGTCCTTGATTTGGAACCAAACTTAGACGTTGAGCGAAGGACGATTCCGCATGGGCCTCGATAGCCCCATCATCAACTCGTTCCTGCTGCTAATGGTCGGTCAACTCGGCCATTGGATTGTCTACGCAGCGATCCTTGGCTATCTGATCGGATCTATTCCGTTCGGGTTTGTCCTGACGCGCGCGGCCGGGCATGGCGACATCCGGCAAATTGGCTCTGGCAACATCGGCGCGACGAATGTGCTGCGGACGGGCAACACGGGCCTTGCCGCCGCGACCCTGCTCCTCGACGGGTTAAAGGCGACCTTTGCCGTGCTACTTGCCAACCACTGGTATGGGGCAGCCCCCGCAATCGCGGCTGGCCTCACAGCGTTCATTGGCCATCTCTATCCAGTTTGGCTGCGGTTTAAAGGTGGCAAGGGCGTCGCGACCTATATCGGCGCGCTGCTCGGCCTGGTGCCGTGGGCGGCCGCGCTGTTTGCTGGCGTATGGCTCGCGGTCGCATACGGGTCGCGGTATTCTTCGCTCGCCGCTCTCGTTGCAAGCGCGGTCGTTCCGATCGCACTGGTGATTTATGGACACCCGATTATGGCCACTGTCTTCACCACGATGACCGCGCTGCTCTACTGGAAGCATCGGGCCAACATTGCCCGGCTGCGTGCCGGTGACGAGCCGACGATCTCGCTTTCGACGGCCCAAGCGCGCGCGGCAGCATAACGGTGTCGGCTGATACCAGCGACCGGTCCAACCCGGGCCCAGTCCCGTCCGCTTCGTCAATCCGCGCCGCGTTCACGCCGGCCCCACTGCCGGTTGCTGCCTTGGACGAGCGCGGGCGGATCGCATGTCTACGGTTGATCCGAACTGACAACGTCGGCCCGGTCACATATCGCGAGTTGATCAACCGGTTTGGCGGAGCGGAAGCCGCCATCGCCGCCCTACCCGAGATCGCCGCTAAAGCTGGCCGGACCCGCGCGCTCAAAGTCTGCCCATCGGATGTCGCTGAGGCCGAACTCGAAGCTGCGCGCAAAGCTGGCGCCGAGCCAGTGTTTACGATCGAACCTGGATATCCGCCGGCGCTTGCTGCGATCGATAGCCCACCGCCACTCCTCTACGTGCGCGGTCAACTTACGACGCTGGCATCAGAGATGGTGGCCATCGTCGGCTCGCGAGAGTGTTCCGGCAACGGCATCACGATGGCGCAACTCCTCGCCCGTGATCTTGGCACGGCGGGCTTTGTCATCGCGTCGGGGCTCGCCCGCGGGATCGACAGCGCCGCCCACCGCATGGCGCTTAAGACTGGTACAGTTGCCGTGCTCGCTGGTGGGATCGACCATGTCTATCCGCCTGAAAACCGCGACCTGTTTCAGGCGATCCCTGATAGCGGCGGGGCGATCGTGACGGATATGCCACCAGGCTATCAGCCGCGCGCCCGCGATTTTCCGCGCCGTAACCGGATTATTTCTGGAATGTCGCGCGCGATCGTCGTCGTCGAGGCGACGCTGCGATCGGGCGGTATGGTGACAGCGCGACTTGCTGGCGAACAGGGGCGCGAAGTGTTCGCCGTGCCCGGCCATCCCTTCGATAGCCGGGCCGAAGGGCCCAACCGGCTGATCCGCCAGGGCGCGATGCTGGTTACGTCTGCTCAGGACATCATCGATGAACTCGGGCCGATCACCGGGGCAGCGCCAATGCGCGTCGCTGAGCCGACCACGAGCTACGGCGTCGGCGATACCGGGTCGGCACCGTTGGTTGCATCGTGGTCGGCCGCGTCTTCGGGATCGCCGCCAGCAGAGGTACCAGGATCGGCGTTAGGGGGCGCCGTTGCGTCGATGCCCACTACGATCATGGGCGATGATGCCGCCCGCGATGCCGTGCTCGCAGCCCTCGGGCCGTCGCCGATCGCGATTGACGTGCTCGTCCGCGCGACCGATTTGCCATCGCGGGTGGTGCAGATTGCGCTGATGGAGCTTGATATCGCGGGGCTGATCGAGCGGCCCGGCGGGCAACTCGTCGCGCGAAAAATTCAAGCGCTGTAATCGTTCAAACCCCGTGATAGTCGCGGTACCACCGGACGAAGGCTGCAACGCCATCTTCCACCGATGTCTGCGGTGCAAAGCCCGTGGCTGCCGTCAAGGCGCTGATGTCGGCAAACGTCGAGGGGACGTCGCCTTGTTGCAACGGTAGCATTTCCAATTGGGCCTTGCGGTCGACCGCCCGTTCGATCGCCGCGATGTAGCGCATCAGCGAGATCGGGGCGTTGTTGCCAATGTTAAAGATGCGAAATGGCGCGTTGCTGCTCGCCGGGTTAGGCGCCGCTCCAGTCCACGCCGGATCCGGCGCTGCGATCTGGTCGCTCGCCCGAATGACGCCTTCGACGATGTCGTCAATGTAGGTGAAGTCGCGGGTATGTTCGCCGTTGTTGAAGACCTGGATCGGCTCACCGGCGAGGATGTTCTTCGTGAACAAAAACAGCGCCATGTCCGGGCGGCCCCACGGGCCGTAGACCGTAAAAAAGCGCAATCCGGTCGTCGGCAACGCAAACAAGTGCGAATAACTGTGGGCCATCAGTTCATTGGCGCGCTTGGTTGCGGCATAAAACTGGATCGGGTGATCGACGCCATGGCGCTCGCTGAACGGCATGGTGGTGTTGGCGCCATAGACGCTGGACGTGCTGGCATAGGTCAGGTGCGCCACCTTCGCGTGGCGACAGGCTTCCAGCAGGTTGGTAAAGCCGACGAGGTTGCTTTCGACGTAGGCATGGGGGTTTTCAAGCGAGTAGCGGACGCCAGCCTGCGCGGCGAGGTTGACGACGCGGTCGAACGCATGGTCGGCAAACGCTGCCTCAACGGCTGCGCGATCGGCGAGGTTGGCGCGGATAAACGTGAACGCGGCAGACGGAGGCTTGCCACCCGCGCCGGGTTTGACACCTCCAGTCGAGCTCGCCGCACACCTCTCAAGCTCGAGAATGCGCGCTTCTTTCAACAGCGGGTCATAATATCCATTGACGTTGTCGAGCCCCACGACCGTATCGCCGCGCGCGATCAGGGCTTTGGTGAGGTGGAACCCAATGAAACCAGCAGCCCCTGTC
Source organism: Hyphomicrobiales bacterium (assembly GCA_038329675.1). Lineage (GTDB taxonomy): Bacteria > Pseudomonadota > Alphaproteobacteria > Rhizobiales > Hyphomicrobiaceae > JANXVY01. The sequence continues at coordinate 8,452 of JBBQNE010000131.1, forward strand.
ACGAGAACTTTCATCAACGTCTCCGATTGCGCCGCCGACCGGGGCCGAGCGCCGCGCCCTGTTTTGCCGTGGAAACAGTCTACACGTCATGGAATAGCAGTTGGCAGGCGGCGGAATGAATGATCACGCTTCTGCTAACCGACCAGGGAACGCCATAACCGACGGGGGCTGCCATATGCACATCGTCCTCGTTGGCGCACTTCCCCATTCGCTCATCAATTTTCATGGTGAACTCATCCGTTCGATGGTTGCCATCGGTCATCATGTGACGACGATCAGCGCTCCGGCGACACCTGCAGAAGTCGCTGCACTTGCCGCGCTTGGCGCAACGTATCGGCCCGTCGACATTGACAGAACAACACTCGATCCTCGAACCGACGTCACGTGCTTGCGCTCACTGCGCGCCATCTTTGTCGAACTCGATCCAGACGTTGTCATCGCCTACACGATACGACCGGTGGTCTGGAGCGGCATTGCGTTGCGCACGATCCGGTCCC
>JBBQNE010000132.1:0-8930 GCA_038329675.1 Hyphomicrobiales bacterium
GGCATCGAAGCTTTTCGTAACGTCTTGGCCGATACCTTCAAACGCGATCTGGTTGACGACCTCGGGGATGACCGGATTGACTTTGCCCGGCATGATGCTTGATCCGGCCTGGACGGCGGGCAAATTGATCTCACCTAGGCCGACGCGAGGGCCCGACGAAAGCAAGCGCAAGTCATTGCAAATCTTGGATAACTTGACCGCCACCCGCTTCAGTACGCCGGACAGCTGAACGAAGCTGCCGCAGTCTTGCGTCGCCTCGATCAAGTTAACCGCGGTGACAACGGGCAGCCCGGTGATGTCGCGCAGGTGGCGGCACACTGTGGCTGCATAATCTGGGTGCGCGTTGATGCCGGTGCCGATCGCGGTTGCGCCCATGTTGATCTCGCACAACAGCGCGACGGCCTCGGTCAGCCGCATCTCGTCTTCGCCTAACATGACGGCGTAGGTTGAGAATTCTTGGCCGAGCGTCATGGGCACGGCATCTTGGAGCTGAGTCCGCCCCATTTTTATAACGTCGGCGAACTCGGCGGACTTGGCTTCAAACGCGCGGCGGAGGTAGGCCATCGCGGCGACAAGTTCGAGCACGCCCTCGTGCGCGGCGATCTTTAGTGCCGTTGGGTAGACGTCATTGGTGGACTGGCTGAGGTTGACGTGTTCGTTGGGGTGGAGCGCCCGATGGTCGCCTTTGATCCGGCCGAGAATTTCAAGCGCGCGGTTTGCGATGACCTCGTTGGCGTTCATGTTCGTTGACGTTCCAGCGCCACCCTGGATGACATCGACGACGAACTGGTCGTGCAGTTTGCCATCGCGGAGTTCGGCGCACGCAGCGATAATCGCGTCGCGTCGCGTTTCGTTCAACATGCCGAGGTCGTAGTTGGTCCGGGCGGCCGCCATCTTGATCGACGCCAGCGCGCGCACGAGGCCCGGATAGATCGAGATCGGCGTGCCGGTAATCGGGAAATTTTCAAGCGCCCGCAGCGTGTGGATGCCGTAGTAGGCGTCGGCTGGAATATCGCGATCGCCGATCAGGTCGTGTTCGCGACGGGTGTGTGGTGACGCATCGGTTGCCGATGTCTTCGGCGTCGTTCCATCGGCCGGCATCGCTTCGTCTCCCGTTATCGACCCGTCACAGCGCAACGCGTCGTCACGTCACGTCCCACAGTACGTCGCTTGTACCACTTCATGGGCAGTCGGCGGAAATGCCAAGTCGGCATGGTCGGGCTGGTCGTCGTAGGGGTTGGCCAGCACCGCGACGAGCCGCTCAAAGGGCTCGAAATCACCTCCGGCGACGGCTGCGACGATTGCCTGTTCGACGCGGTGATTGCGCGGGATGAAGGCCGGGTTGGTCCGTCGCATCGCTGCTTGGATGCTGGCTGGGTCGCGGTTGTCTTTGGTCAGCCGGGCTCGCCACACGGGTAGCCAATCGCGGATCCGATCGGGTGTTGCAAAAAGCGCGACCAGTTTTGCTTCGCCGGCAGTGGATGGCTCAATCGCGTCGGCCAAATGGCGCAACGTCAAGGTAAAATCCGCGCGATCTTCGGCCATGGCACTCAGAATCGAGAGCACAAGCGGGCGATCGGTCTCGCGCGCCTCGGTGAGCCCGAGTTTGGCAGCCCAGCCGTTCCAGTAAGCCGCATCGAACTGCGAGCCGAATCCATCGACGGCGGCCTGCGCTTGAGCGATGGCGGCGGTCTTTTGGTCCCCGGTTGGCGTCGACAGATCAGCGTTTGAGTGAGAGTTGGGACCCGAGGGCAAACCCCGGATAGACGCCGGCTCGACCAGCAGCGGCAACATTGCTTCGGCAAGCCGCCCGAGGTTCCACTGTGCGATTCCTGGCTGGTTGGCGTAGGCGTAACGACCGCCATGGTCGATCGAGCTATAGACGGTGGCGGGATCGTAGGTGTCCATGAACGCGCATGGTCCATAGTCGATCGTCTCGCCAGCGACCTGGCAATTGTCGGTGTTCATCACGCCGTGAATGAAGCCAACATGCATCCATCGCGCGATCAACCCGGCCTGGGCAGCCACGATCGCATCGAGCAGCGCGCGGTAGGGGTGGTCGGCCTGTCCGGCATCGGGATAATGGCGCGCAATAACGTGATCGGCGAGCGCGCGGAGGCCGTCGACGTCGCCGCGCACGTTGAAATACTGGAACGTGCCAACCCGAATGTGGCTGCGCGCGATCCGCGTCAGCACGGCGCCGGGCAGCACCTGCTCGCGGATAACGGGCTGACCCGTTGCCACGGCGGCAAGCGCGCGCGTCGTTGGGATGCCGAGGGCGGCCATCGCTTCGCTCAAGATATACTCGCGCAGGACCGGACCGAGGGCTGCGCGCCCATCGCCGCGCCGCGAGAACGGCGTTGGCCCTGCGCCCTTTAATTGGATGTCGCGACGGATGCCGTCGCGGCCGACCACTTCGCCAAGCAGGATCGCCCTGCCGTCACCGAGCTGCGGTGAGAACCCGCCAAATTGGTGGCCCGCATAGGCCGTTGCGATCGGGTCAGCACCGGGCAGAACACGATTGCCAGCCAGCACCTCGATGCCTTCGGGCGTGGTGAGCCAGTTGCTGTCGATGCCGAGTTCGGCGGCGAGCCCGACATTGACTTTGATCAGTGACGGCGCGGCAACCGGCGTTGGCGGCAGGCGCGCGTAGAACCGTTCGGGCAACCGGGCGTAGCTATTGTCGAAAGCGATCGGAGTGGCGGTCGCCGATAGCGCAGGTGTTTCCATGGTATCTATGTTTTTCATGGTTATCGACCGCTGAGCCACGCCTCCGACGCACCGCACGATGCGTCCCCTGTCAACAACTATCCCGTCGCGGCATCAAGGGCGTGGTGCTTCAGATCATCGAGCGTCACGTAACGGAGCGCTGCGATGTGGGTTGAGCGCAGGATCACCTTCGGCGCCATTTCGGCCAGAAGCGCCTCGCGCCAACGTTCCGCACAGAGGCACCAGCGGTCGCCGGGCTTCAGACCTGCAAACTTATACTCTGCCCGCGGCGTTGACAGGTCATTGCCGCGCGATTTGGAGAACGCGAGGAACTCGGCCGTTACCTCGGCACACACGACATGGCGGCCAGAATCCTCCGGACCGGTCTCGCAGCACCCGTCCCGGAAAAAACCAGTTAGCGGGGCGAGCGAGCAGGGTACGAGCGGCTGGCCCAGCACGTTGAGTGAGGGTTCGCGGTTGTTCTCGGGCATCGTATCGAGCGGCATGGCGTGTCTCGAGTTGTGGGCTTGGGCGATAAAGGAATTCGAAGTTGATCGTCGTCAACTTACGTTGCGATCGGGGATTTCGAGGGTGAATGCGGCACCGTTGCGGGTGTCGAGCAAGCGGAGGCTGCCGCCATGCGCGGCGGCGAGTTCGGCGGAGATCGCCAACCCTAAGCCGGTGCCGCCTTTTCGTGTTGAGACCTGGAAGGCTCGAAACAACGTCGCCCGCGCCTTGTCGGGAATGCCTGGGCCGTTGTCGCGGACTTCGATTGTTGTGCGTCGGCTCTCGCGCCTTGCTGTGATCGTAATGCGGCCGGGCCCTGAGGCTGGATGTGTTTCAGCTTGGTGTTCGAGGGCTTGGACGGCATTGCGCACGAGGTTGGACACGATCCGAAACAGGTGGTCGGGGTCGGCGTCGACGCGCAGGGTCGCGTCAAAATCGGCGATGTATTCGATTTGACCATCGCGGGGCAGGCCGAGCCCGTCTCCGACCTCTTCGACCACTGGGGCCAGCAACAAAAGCTCGCGGCGTGGCGTCGTCTCGGCTGGTTTGCCAAATTGCAGCGTCTCATTGCAAAAGCCGATGGCGCGGTCGAGCGAGGCAATCAGTTTGGGGGCGAAGCGCTGGACGGTCGCGTCGGGGATGGCCGTCAGCCGGTCAGAGATCAATTGGGCAGATGACAGCATGTTGCGAAGGTCGTGATTGATCTTACTGACGGCGAGGCCAAGCTCTGCCAGCCGCGCGCGCTGCGCCAGCAAACTCGATAGCTCTTGTTGCATGGACTTCAGTTCGGTTTCTGCGGTGCCGATTTCGTCGTGTCGGCCCGACGGCGTTATGATGCGGCTCTTGTCTTCGGGGTTGCGGCCGAAAGCCTGCATGTTGCGCGACAGCCGTTCGATCGGCCGGGCGATTAGCCAATAGATCGACAAGTAGACGAGCGCTGCCGACACCAGCGAAATCAGGACCGAGACCCAAAAGATCGTCCAGGTTTGCTTGAGGAGGGCTGCTCGCAACGGCGCCTCGGGCAAGACGATTTCGATGAGGTCGTCGGGGTCGTCGCCGAGTTGGCCAAGGACGCGAATGGTGCGGCTGGTGGTAAACAGCGTCGCCAGGGTATCGCGATACATTGCTAGCGAATTTAGAACCTGTCCGACTGCGCTCGATGGCGATTGGCGCATGTCGAAATGGGCGTCGATTTTCATGTCGTCGTCGACTGGCAGCACGAGGCGTCGGAGGCCACCGCTGCGCGAGGCGACGGATTTGACCTGCGCGGTGCGCAGCAATTCGGCGCGGACTCCCAACGGGACGGCTCCACCAGGATAGCTATCGGCGGCGATTGCGGAAAGTTGGGCTGCCTGCAACCGCTCATCGAGCCAATTGACACGGAACGCTGCCAGCGTTGGCACAAAGATCAAAAGTTCAGCGAGCATTACGAAGGCTGCCGTCATGAGCAGCAGACGGGCCTGCAAACCGTTCAAGGCAGATGGAAGCCGCGACAGGAAGCCCGCGAGCGGGTCGCTCGATATTGCACGGCTGGACGCCGCTTCACTGGACGCACGTTCACCACGTGGCCGTGAAGCCTCGCTCGGGTGGTCATCGGGTGCTTCGTTTCCATCCCGCGGCACGACGGGTTCCTTCGTTTCGACAAGCTGTCGTTTCGGCAAGCTGTCAGGCAGTGTTTGTGTAGCGGATTTCGTTAAACGTTATTCGTGCAATGGCCGACTAGCCAAGGCGCGCCCGGAGCTTGCCCCAAGCGCGTGCTGCGGCATAGCGCGAGATCGTGATTGGGCGGTGCGTTACGACTTTACGGTTGACCTCGCCCAGCGTTGGATGTGGCGCCTGCCAACCGGCCATGTCGGCGACGGTCATGCCTTTGGAGATGGCGAGCGACCACACATCGATCAACTCGCAAGCGTGGCGGCATGCCAAACCGGCTCCCAGAATACGGCCTGAACGGTTGGCCATCACTTTGATATGGCCCTCGTCGCGTTTCATCGCCAGCGCTCGGACGTTGTCGCGTAACGCAAACCGGTGGATCTCGATACGCGGGTCGCGTTTACGGGCCTCTGTTTCAGACAGCCCGACCTCGGCTAATTCTGGGTCCGTGTAGACGGCGACGGGCACAACCTGGCTGTCGGTCGGCGCGCGAGGGCCAATAAACAACGCGGTCGCGAGTTGGCGGGCGTGGTACTCGGCGCGCTGGTGGGAGTGGGGGTAGCCCGTGACGTCACCGATTGCGTAGACGCGGCGGTTTGATGTTCGCAGGAACGCGTCGACCTTGATACCATCGGGCGTGGTGGCGACACCGGCAAGGTCGAGGCCGATATCGGTGGCGACGGGACGGCGGCCGCAGGCGATCAGCACGTGGGTCGCTTCGAGCAGCGTTGGGGCGCCGGCCAGCAGACATTCAACCGCGATGCGGCGCGGGTTGCCGTTGAGCGCCTCGATCCGGGCGTTCTCGTGAATGACGATACCTTCGGCGATGAGGCGATTGCGAACAACGGCTGCAAGTTCGGGATCAAAACGGGCGAGGACCTGGCCCTGTTCGATCAGGGTTACCCGCGCGCCAAGGCGGCGATAACTTTGGGCCAGTTGGCAGCCCGCGGCCCCGCCACCGACGACGACGAGGTGGCCCATCGGTTCGCGGTTAGCGAATATCGTTTCGGTTGTCAGCACTGAGACGTCGCGAAGGCCCCGTATCTCGGGCATCACGGGCGTAGAACCGGTGGCGACTACGAACCTGCGCGCTTCGATGCGGTGTTCGCCAGCAAGCACAGTCTTTTTGTCGGTGAAGCGACCGGCTGCTGTGATGACACGGATGCCGAGCCCGCCCAGACGTTCGGCGGCGACATTAGGGCTCGCGGCAGCTATGGCCTCGGCTGCACGGGCGGAAACTTTGGCCCAGTCGACGGCTGGCTCAAACGCCGCGACGCCGAAAGGGCCAGCCGACCGGAACGTCGCGGCCGCCGAGGCGGAGGCTGCCACGGCAGTTGATGGCACCGTGCCGTACGATAACGACGTGCCGCCGAGCCGATGTTTTTCGACGAGCACGACCTGTTTGCCAAGTGAAGCTGCGGCAATTGCGAGCGCCACGCCGCCAGGGCCGCCGCCGAGGATGCACAAGCTTGGCTTGATATGGTCGGTGTCAGGGGCCGTCTTGCCGCCGGTCTCGGGCGGGCTCGGCTTCAACATGGTTCGTGCTCCCAGGCAGTCGTGGCGCAACCTTCAGGCGATCAATCAGTAGGGGTACGAACGCCAGAATCGCCAGTGCGACAAGTGCTGCAACAGTCTCAGCCGTCAAGAGGGAGGACGCAGACAGAACATATGGGCAAACGGCATCGTCCCCGGCGTTTAACGTCAGGCAGGTTCGGTACGCATCGTTCTTGGCATCGAGCACGCTCGCCATGCCGGCGCCAGCGGCGGCAAAGGCGATCCGTGAGGGGATGAATGCTAACGCGCTGCCGAGGAGAAACGTGCGGTAGGGTACGGCCAGGACGGCAGGGGCCGCATTACCGAGAGCAAACGGCAAGCCCGGGGCGAGCCGAAGCGCAACCATGGTGCTGAGCGCCTTTCGATTGAAGCCGTCGCGAATCCGGCCAAGGGCTGGCCAATCGCGCGGCAGGATTTGGTTCGTTAGACTGCGAGCCAGCGCAAATGCGACCGAGGCAGCGATCAGCGAGCCGGCCCAAGCAACAGCCGTTCCAAGCCAAGCGCCAAACAGCAAACCGCCAGCGGCGACAAACAATCCGCTACCGGGCAGGAACATCGCAGCGATTGTGACGTAGGCGGCGACGTAGGCGGCAATCGCCAGCGCTAAGTTGGCATCGACCCACGCTATGGCCGCCGCATAGTTGAGACCGAGGGTCTTGACCGAGATCGGCGCGCCGATTTCATCGTATAAAAAGCCCGCAAGCACGGCGACCAACAGCCCAGCAGCGATGGCTGCTAGGAGGCCGCGCTTTGACCACCTTGTTTTATCGTCGAGGCGGGCTGCCGCTTGAAGGCTCGATTGTTCGATGTGACGGCCGTGTTGGCTGGGCTTTGCTGGACCCGACAAATTACGTTGCGGCTCAGGATGGGCATCGGGTTCGCACCCGGGCTGAGCGCTTGGCTGAGAGCTAGCCGGCAGATTTATGGGTGTGGGCTTCATCCTCCGCCTTCCGTTGCCCAATCAAAATTCGGCCTGCCGGATCTGAAACCGGCGCGTTGACGCCTTTTTCAGTGACGTGCCCGGATTAAAGGCCCCTCCGGGCTAAAATTGGTTAAACAGGGTTATCATACGGCGGGGCCAGCGGGCGGCCAGGTTTTGCAAAAAAGCTGAGTGGGCTAAAACTAAAGGGCGCCCACGCAAATGTCTGAGACAGATCGGTTGCGAAAAAATTGACTTCTGCTGAGGCACACCCTACACGGTCCGATCTCTTGCCGCATTTCTTCGCATGGCGCCTCTATATACGGGCGCATTGGCATTGACGCTGAGGCTACTTTTTGCCCGGCGCTTGCCTGACGTGCACAGTCTAGACCACTGACGGGCCCAGCGGGGCCGCCCGGAGACGACGATGAAGCGTACTTATCAGCCCAGCCGCCTCGTGCGCAAACGCCGCCACGGCTTTCGCAAGCGGATGCAAACCCCCGGTGGCGTTCGCGTGCTGGCCCGTCGTCGCGCCAAAGGCCGCAAACGATTGTCAGCCTGACAACCGGTTCGACCGCTAGGCCCTTTGGCGCAGTGCATCCACTTGGTCTCGCATCACCGGTCTCTGGCGCAATTGAAACTGATGGTACGGCAGCCTCGGGTCGACCCATGTCTGGCAACGGTCAAAGTGGTGGCGGCGGGCAAGGCACCCATACCAACCCTCATATCGGCGGGAGCGGCGATCCAGCTGCCACGCTCACTTGCCCGATCGTGACCTTAAAAACGCGGGCCGAATTTCAGCGCGTTCGCGGTGGCGGACGGGCCTCGATGTCGGCGTTCCTCATCGAGGGCAAAGCGCGCCCTTCGATAGAGGGCGGCCATAGCAGCCACGTTGGGCCACGGTTTGGGTTTACGATTACAAAAAAGCTCGGCAACGCGGTCGTGCGAAATCGGATGCGACGCCGCTTCAAAGCTGCCTTGGCCGGACTTGTGGCGACGCACACGGCCCCCGATATGGATTATGTGATCGTGGCGCGCCGTCCCGCATTCGACCAGGACTTTGCTCGGCTGTCAGCTGACCTTGACCGGGCGTTGCGGCAGGTGGCTGGCGGTCGCTCAGTGGGCCATAGGGCCGGCGACCGTGGCACTCGAGTTATCAAACGAGCGAACTCCGAGGCGGAGGATAGATAAACGGGCTGATGTGCACGACGGAAGCGCGAGTGCTGCCCGAACTCGCGATGGTGTTTTGCCGGTATCCGCCCTGAGGTGTGACAGTTGAGTTCTCGCGCATTTGCGCGCGAAATGCGATCACCCAGCACGATATTCTGACTTCACTCATGTGCCTTGCGCTTGTGTGAGGCTATACGTCCAACAAACGCTACTCCCTGCTCCGCGCCTGCGCGTTGCTCCGCTCTTGCCGCTAGAGTCGTTCATATGAGACCACGTCCCGACGACAATAACACCAACCTGATCCTTGCGATGGTTCTATCCATGCTCGTGATCTTGGGCTGGCAGTACTTCATTGCCGAACCGGCCATGCGGGAAGCGCGCGAGCGGCAAAAGCTCGAACAGCAAGTCAAGGCTGAGC
>JBBQNE010000133.1:0-8794 GCA_038329675.1 Hyphomicrobiales bacterium
CAACTGGCCCACATCCCACAACCCACTGATGGCGCTACGGGCCAGACCGCCCCGCCGGACCCCGTTTAAATTGTGCACACCCTCGGCGGCAATTGCGGCGCGAGGTTGGAGGTGTTGATGATGATGGCTATCGGTTTTGCACGGCGTTGGGCTTGTGTCTGCCCCTCACCCTCGACGGCATCTCCGCTTTGCGTCGATGTCCGTCTTCGCCTTCTCCCCGTGAGGACGGGCCTCTCTCCGTGAGGACGGGGAGAAGGCTAAGGAGATTGCATTCGCATAATCAATATTATGGAATGCAATCTGATGGTAAGCAGGGTTGCAACGCAGTCCTGGTGTCACGACTGCTAAACGTTTCCGCCTTCGAGGGCGCGGACGGTTTCGGCAGCGAGCACCGCAAAGAGACCGGCAACAAAACCCGTCAGCATGTTGACGCTGATCAGTACGGCGACGACGTGCGCGGCTTCGGGCGAAAGGATAGTTTTGAGGAGGACAAGACACAATTCGTCGAACTTTTGCTTCAATAGAAACAGCATCTCGCTGCCCTGGTTGAGAGTGGGCCGTTCAGACAACGTGAACATCAAATCCCAGCCGAGCTTGGCGTAAGTCGGCGCAGGCAGGACGGCCATGGCGGCAGAAAAGATCAGGCCGAGCGGAACGCCGATGCGAAAATAGCCCCAACGGCCGGGCCGGGCGCCAAAACGGTTTGTCATCCAGCGCAAGACGCTGGAGCCAGTAAAGATGCAAACGGCGAGCACGATCGCAACCCAGAACAGACGGTTCGGGTCGGTGCCGGAAAACGTGATCAGCGCAACGACGCTGGCAAGGACGGCTTTGAACAGAGCCTCGGACAGGGCAACGAGCCACAGCCATGCCGAGGGGCGGCGCGCCGACTGCCCGTCGCGATCGAAATAGAAGCCGATCTCGTTTTGGAGCCGAAGCACTTCAAGGCGCGCGCCAACGATTAGGGCAAGCGCAAAGGTGACACCGGCAAAGATCAGCGGCTGATAGTAGCCAAGCGCAGCGACGGCCAGAATGAGACCGAGTTCGATCGCCAAAATGAGGAGATTGATGAAGGCCCGCACCAGAAACATCCGCCGCTCCCCGTCTCCGCTTCGACTATGGCCGTGGTCATAATCGAAGTTGGCGGCGGTGTCTGGAAAGGTTGGCGGCCTGCGGGGGAGGGGGCGCTAGACGAGTGGGGAGTAGGCAGTGGGCAGTCGGCAGTGCGGGTTGATGCTGAAGCGAGGCTTGAATTGGCAGAGTTATCCCCGCCAGTGCGGGCTGTGAGATAACGCGGGCAAGTAAGATAACGGCAGCGATAGCCGAATGGCGACGGCGTGACAGGAGATGACGCGTGGCGGATGGGCGAAAGACGGATGGGGGCACCGCCACCGAGGGCGAACAGGATCGGCCCGGCGCAGATGGACAGCGCGCTGGGCGGCAGGGATTAGACGACTTGGCTGCCGTAATGGCCGCCCTGAGGACGCCAACAACCGGCTGCCCGTGGGACCTGGCGCAGACGTTTGCGACGATTGCCCGTTACACAATTGAAGAGGCCTATGAGGTCGCCGATGCCATCGAGCGGGCCGACATGGCCGACCTGCGCGGTGAACTTGGCGATCTGCTGTTCCAGGTCGTCTACCATTCGCAGATTGCGGACGAGGCAGGCGCGTTCGACCTTGGCGATGTCGTCGAGGCGATCACGGCAAAGATGATCCGACGCCATCCCCATGTGTTTGGCACGGCGGAGGAACGCGCGGCGGGGGCAGCGGCGGGGTTCTGGGAGCGAATGAAGGATAGCGAGCGCGCAACCAAGAGCGCCGCGCGAGAGCGAGCCGATGTTGAGAGTCAGCCAGCGTTGGTCGCTCCAACGCCGGGTCTGCTCGATGGTGTGCCGGTCGGGCTGCCGGGGCTGACGCGGGCGGTCAAGTTGCAGGCCAAAGCGGCGCGCGTCGGGTTTGACTGGCCGGGCATAGTGCCGGTTCTCGATAAGGTTCGCGAAGAAGTTAGTGAACTGGAGGAGGCCGTCGCCAGCGGGGATCACGGCCACGCCGCCGAGGAACTGGGCGACCTGCTGTTTGTGATGGCCAACGTCGCGCGGCATCTGGACGTTGACCCGGAGGCCTGCGTGAGGAAGGCCAATGCCAAATTCGAGCGGCGGTTCGCCCATATCGAAGCGCGGTTGGCGGACAGCGGTCGGCGCGCGGACCAGTCAGATTTAGACGAGATGGAGCGGTACTGGGTGGAGGCAAAGCTCGCTGAACGGGGCGGGGAGCCATAAGCCGACGCGGCGTAACAAGAGGGTCTTGTGACAGCGGGTGGTGTGAGGGCCGGGAGCGCGATCGGCGGTGCGCGATCGGCGACACGCCGGTCAGCCACCACAATCCAACATCGAACATTGAGGATCAAAAGTGCGGAGCGAACACTGGCCGGGCCGACCAACGCAGCGATAGACGGCCCAACACCCGGGATGGTTGCGCTATTCAGCGCGCGTCGGTCGGCGACGGGCGGCCTCGAGGGCCGCTTCCGCCTGGGCCAGCGCCAACAGCGCGGCCAGGGTTTCGATTTTCGCGCCGTGCGCGATCTCTCGCAGCTCTGCGATGAGATCCGAAATGTAATCGAGCTGGTCGAGGCTCAAGTCCGCCGCCGTCGCGACGGCGTTTCGGTCTGCAGTCAGAGTGGTTCGTGTCGTGCCGTCCGTCATCAGCAGTCCCCATCGACCGGTGCAGTTTGTGACCTAGGGTTACTATCTTAAATTGTATTTATCAATTTAATACATCCCTAGGTAACAGATTTGACAACCGGTCGGGCCCTCACCCATGGTCCGGGCGAATCGCTCTCCGGGGCTGAGGGAATGCCCTGAACGGGCTTTCGATGAGCGCCACCAAATCCAACGCCCAGACGACATTAGGGACGAAACCTTAGGGCTGACAGATCAAACTCGCGCGGCCCGGCGTAGTCACTAAGTTCGCACTCCTGCAAAAGGTTGCATATGAACGTCGTTATCGTCGAATCTGCCGCCAAAGCCAAGACGATCAACAAATACCTTGGGCCAACCTACAAGGTTATCGCCTCGTATGGGCACGTGCGCGATCTGCCGTCCAAGGATGGAGCGGTTGAGCCCGACAACGATTTTTTGATGCATTGGCAGGTCGACGAGGAACGGTCAAAAAAAGTCCTGCGCGAGATCACCGAAGCGGTTCGCACCGCCGACAAACTGATACTGGCGACCGACCCCGACCGCGAAGGCGAGGCGATCTCGTGGCATCTGCTTCAGATTTTGACCGAGAAGAAGGCGCTGAAGAAGAACACGCCCGTTGAGCGGGTGGCGTTCAACGCGGTGACGAAGCAAGCCATCCTCGACGCGATGGCCCATCCGCGCCAAATCGATGCACCGCTGGTCGATGCTTATCTTGCCCGGCGCGCGCTGGACTATTTAGTCGGCTTCAACATCTCGCCGGTGTTGTGGCGCAAGTTGCCGGGCGCGCGCTCAGCGGGTCGGGTGCAATCGGTTGCGCTGCGGCTGGTGTGCGACAGGGAATCCGAGATCGAAGCGTTTCGGTCGGAGGAATACTGGTCGATCGAAGCCGATTTGATGACGCCGAAGAACGAGCCGGTGCGGGCGCGGCTGCAGAGTATCGGCGGAGAGACCGTCAAGCGGCTCGACATCAAGAACGAAGCCTCAGCGCTGGCGATAAAGGCTGCCGTTGAGCGGCAACCGTTCAAAGTTGCATCGGTCGACAAGAAGGCCGTGCGACGCAACCCGTACGCACCGTTTACGACATCGACGTTGCAGCAGGAGGCCTCGCGCAAGCTCGGCTTCTCGGCCAAGCAGACGATGAATGTCGCCCAGCGCCTCTATGAGGGTATCGATATTGGCGGCGAGACGGCCGGGCTCATCACCTACATGCGAACCGATGGCGTCTCGATCGTGCCCGAAGCCGTCGGCGAGATCAGGCGACATATTGAGACGGCGTTTTCGAAGCGCTACGTGGCCCCATTCATCCGCGAGTATAAGTCGAAGGCAAAGAACGCCCAGGAGGCCCACGAAGCCATCCGGCCAACCGACGTCAGGCGCACACCCGACCGAATGGCGAAGGCGCTCCAGCCCGATCAGGCGCGGCTCTACGAGCTGATATGGAAACGCGCGGTGGCGAGCCAAATGGCGTCGGCCGAACTCGAGCAGACGGCGGCCGATATCGCAGTGCCGGGTCGCGATGGCAAAGCCTACACGTTCCGCGCGACGGGCTCGATCGTGGTGTTTGAAGGCTTCTTGAAGCTCTACCAGGAGACGCGCGACGATCCGATACCGGGCGCTGACGATGACGATGATAGCGCGCGGCGGTTGCCGCCATTGGCGCAAAACGACCAGCTGGCAAACAGCACGGTTGATGCCAAACAGCACTTCACCGAACCGCCGCCACGATACAGCGAAGCGACGCTGGTCAAGCGGCTTGAAGAACTCGGCATTGGGCGGCCATCAACCTATGCCTCAACGCTGGCGACGATTGTTGATCGCAACTACGTGCGCATCGACAAGAAGAAGCTGATCCCGGAAGCGAACGGCCGCCTCGTGACAGCGTTCCTGAAACGGTTTTTCACGAAGTACCTGGAATACGATTACACGGCGGGGCTGGAAGAAAAGCTCGACCTGATCTCGGATGCCAAGCTCGACTACAAAGTCGTGCTGCGCGAGTTTTGGGATGAGTTCACGGGGATCGTTGGCCAGACCAAAGAGCTGCGCGTCTCCGACGTGCTGGAGCACCTCAACGAGATATTGGCCCCGGTGCTGTTTCCCCCCCGCGATGATGGCAGCGAGGCGCGGTCGTGCCCAAAGTGCAAGACGGGTCGGCTGTCGCTCAAGCCGTCGCGGCAGGGCTCGCCGTTCATCGGGTGCGAGAATTACCCCGAGTGCAACTTTACGCGCCAGTTCGGGCAGGACCCGAACGATCCAAACGCCACACTCGATGGCCGGGACTTGGGATTTGACCCGGAAACGGGCCTTGCCGTCGTGCTGAAAACGGGTCGGTTCGGGCCGTATTTGCAGCTCGGCGAAGCCAAGGACAAAGACGATAAACCGAAGCGGTCGAGCATCCCTAAGGGGATCGACGCGGCGACAATTGATCTGGAGACGGCGCTCAACCTATTGCGGTTGCCGCGCGAAGTTGGGCTGCACCCCGAGGACGGCAAGGTCATTCAGGCGGGGCTCGGACGGTTTGGTCCATTCGTGCTGCACGATGGCACGTATGCCAACGTTGACAGCATTCAAGACGTGCTGGAAATCGGCGTGAACCGCGCGGTGACGGTGCTGGCGGAGAAGCGGGCGGGTGGGGGCAAATCGCGCTTCCAACGTGGCGCACCAAAGCCATTGCGTGAACTTGGCGAACACGCAGGGCTCGGTGCCAAGGTCAACGTGTTTGAAGGCAAGTACGGGGCGTATGTCGCGTGCGACGGCAACAACGCGACGATCCCCAAAGGCAAGGATCAGGCGACGATTACGCTGGAAGAGGCGATTTCGCTGATCGAAGAGCGGATCGCGAATGGCGGCGGCAAGAAGAAGGGTAAGTTTGCCAAAAAGGCGCCAGCGAAGAAGGCAGCGGGTAAGGTGGCTGGCGGTGTGGCCAAGCCGCTCGCAAGACGGGCGCCAGCCAAGAGTGCGACGAAGCCTGCAGGGGCTAAGTCCGCATCGGTTGCTAAGACTATTGTGAAGGCGGCGAAATCGGCGGCCAGGGCGAAGCCATGATTTCGGCGGACGGCGGTTCATTCACGGCTGAAGCTTGCGGCTGCCCCTCACCCGCGACGGCGCCGCTCGCCGACGCTCGGGCGACGTCTTCTCCCTCTCCCAGCGCGCGGGGAGAGGGCAGGATTGTCGTCAACCGGTTCGTTTCATGACGAAGCCACCCAAGAAAACCAAGCCATCGCGCGCCGCACGAAAAGCAGCGCGCGCGCACGCGCGTGGCGAGGGCCCTAATGCGGTTGATGGGCGAGGGACTGCGCTCGGCGCCGGGGCAAAAAGATCTCGCGCTGGCGGCGCAGTAACCGGTAAACAAAGGCGAAGCGGAGCGCGCCCCGCAACCGGGGCCAACGGATCAGCGCCGGGCCGTGACAGCGATCCGCAGATGGGCGGGGCGATGCGGATTGCACGGCGGGCCAATGGCGACCTACCAAGCCGCGACGACGTGTTGGCCTTCATCGCAAGCGCGCCGGGCCGGATCGGCAAACGGGAGATCGCGGCGCACTTTGGCATCAGGGGTGAGAACCGCTTAGCGTTGAAGGCGATGCTGGCTAGCCTCGGTGAGGACGGCGGGATCGTCGGCAACCGGTCCGCGATGCGCGTGCGCGCGTCGATGCCCGCATTGCCAACCCTGGTGATTACAGGGCGCACGCCCGATGGCGATCTCATTGGCGAACCGCTCGATTGGGACGATGATGAGGGCGGGCGGCCAAAGGTATTGGTCGAAGCCGCGCGCGAGGGCTCGGGCGAAGCAGCCGTCGGCGTTGGCGATCGGATCGTGGCCAAGGTGCTGCCGCTGACGGAACCGGAGGACGGGTGCGACTACCGCGGCAGCCTCGTCCGGCGATTAGCGCGCGAGGAACGTCGGCCGCTCGGCATTTACCGCGCGCGATCAGAAGGCGGTGGCACAATTGAGCCGGTCGACCGGAAGGAATTGCGCGCATGGCCGGTGTTTCGTGGCGATGAAGGCAAGGCGGTCAACGGCGATCTCGTGCGGTTTGAACTGAACCGGCGACAGCGCCAGACGAACCCGCGCGCGCTCATCGTCGAGGTGCTGGGCAACCCGAACGACCAGCGTCAGATCAGCCTGATCGCAGTCCACGCGCATGGCATCCCCGATCACTTTCCAGAGCGTGTGATCGCCGAAAGCGAGGCGGTGACACCGCCAGCCGCTGACACGCGAACCGATATGACGGGCGTGCCGTTCATTACGATTGACCCATCGGACGCGCGCGACCACGACGATGCGGTTTATGCCGTGCCCGATGATGACGACCGAAACCCGGACGGGTTCGTGTTGTATGTGGCGATTGCCGACGTCGCGCACTTTGTGACACCTGGATCAGCGCTCGACCGGGAGGCGGCAACGCGCGGCAATTCGGTCTATTTTCCCGACCGCGTAGTGCCGATGTTGCCCGAGCGGATATCCAACGACATGTGCTCATTGCGCGAAAATGAGCGGCGATCCGTCCTCGTAGCGCGGATGGTGTTTGATGGCGCGGGCGAAAAACGGTCGCAGCGATTTGAGCGCGCGCTGATCCGGTCACGCGCCAAACTGTCGTATGAAGAAGCGCAAGCGGCGATCGACGGCGCGCCAAGCGAAAAATGTGTGCCGTTGATGGGCGGCGTGCTGTTGCCGTTGTGGGCTGCCTACGCCAAGCTGGCAGCTGCCCGCGAGCGCCGTCAGCCGCTCGAGCTCGATCTGCCCGAACGGCGCGTCAAGCTTGGACCCGATGGCCGAGTGGCAGCGATCCACGTGCCCAAGCGGCTCGATGCGCACCGGCTGATCGAAGAGTGTATGATCCAGGCCAATGTCGCTGCCGCCGAAGCGCTCGAAGCCAAGCGCGCGCCGGTCGTCTACCGGGTCCACGATCAGCCTTCGAAAGAGAAGCTGAAAGGGCTCAAGGACTTCCTTGAGACGATCGACATGACGCTGCCGCACGCGGGGCAATTAAAGCCAGCGATGCTCAATCGTGTATTGGCGGACGCCAAAACAATGCCGGTGCCCGAGCTGGTCAACGAGGTCGTGCTGCGCTCGCAAAGCCAAGCTGAATATAACATCGCCAACATTGGCCACTTCGGGCTCAATCTCGCTCGGTATGCCCACTTCACATCGCCGATCCGACGCTATGCCGATCTGCTCGTACACCGCGCCTTGATCAAGGGTCTGAAGCTTGGAACCGGCGGCCTCGACGATGCGGAAGTCGCTCGGTTACCGGGCGTGTGCGAAACGATCAGCCGCGCCGAGCGGCGGGCGATGGCAGCCGAACGCGAAACAATTGACCGCTTGATCGCAGCCCACCTCGCTGACCGCGTTGGCGCAACGTTCGAGGGCCGGATCGCTGGCGTCACGCGATCGGGGTTGTTTGTAAAGCTGCGCGATACCGGCGCCGATGGTTTCGTGCCGATATCGACGTTAGGCGAAAAAAATGGTGGCGAATATTTCCAGCACATCGAAGGCGCCCACGCCCTGCTCGGAACGAGGTCCAATCTCGGATGGCGGCTCGGCGACACGGTCGAAGTTAAACTCGTCGAAGTCGCGCCGATGGCTGGCGCAATTCGTTTTGAGATGGTGAGCGACGGCAAACCGTTGGCGATCGATTTGCACAAAGCTGTGCGCACGCAGCGCCACGTCCGGCCAGGTAGCGGCCGATCGGGGGGCGGTGGTCGGCCAGGCACCGGCGCGAGCCGCTATGGTGGCGGCCGACGTTGATCCGCCGTCATCAAAAACGCCGGGCTGCCAGGAAGCGACGAGAGCAGCAAAGCTGAGCAGGCCGGGCCAAATGGGCGCGGCGTCAGGGCACTTGACCAGTCGGTCCGCTATGACGACATCAAAGGTTGATGGATGACGACGAAACTTGCAGCCAAAAGACTGGAACCGCTAGACGCCGATGACCGATGACCAATGACCAGCACCTGCGCGAGCCGATTTTGGAGGTGGTGTACACCGACGAGGGAGATGAGCGTCCGGTGTTTGCGGCCATGAAGCGCGGCTGGAACCAGACATGTCCAGCGTGCGGAAACGGGAAGCTGTTTTCGAGCTATCTCGTCGTGGCGGCT
>JBBQNE010000134.1:0-8786 GCA_038329675.1 Hyphomicrobiales bacterium
GGCACTCACCTCATCTGCCAACACCCGAAAAGCCGCTTGCCCTTCGCTGGGACCGCAGCACGCTTTCGTATTCACTTCCGTTGCTGTGAGAGGAGCGGACAACGGGCTTACAGCTCGCCACCTCAGCCACGGGTCATTACCGACGGCCGCAGACCGTAACAATGCGTTGACGGGCGCAGCTGGTCCAGCCCCGACAGCGGACCTGCTGCAAATGTCGATGAGCAACGTAACATTTGTGCGGCTAGGTTGTGCAAGTCGAAATCTCTCGCAGTTCCAATGTTCCCGTCCGATCTTGCAAAGCTTAAGAGTTTTGCTAGGCGTAGCCGCATTGGGCGCTGAACCCGACTTTCTGTTCCGTTGCTCCCCGAACCCCAACGCCTGGAACGGAATTTGCTCAAACATCAAGGGCACCGCCAATGGCTGTATGATCAACGGCCTTGCCCTTGATCCGTGAGAGGCTTCGCCCCTCACACGCCCCGACCAGGGACCTGTCCCTGGACCCACTTTTCTAAACCTGGCATCCCTGTTACGGCGACCCTGGCACTGGTGGCGCAGCGCCTAGCACCTGCGACCCAACGAGCCGCGCATAGGCCCCATCAGCTGCCATCAAGCTCGCGTGGCTGCCGGTCTCGACGATCTGCCCGTCCTCCATCACCGCGATCACATCTGCGGTTTGAACCGTCGATAGCCGGTGCGCAACGACCAGCGTCGTCCGGCCCCTGGTGAACCGTCCGAGCGCGTCTTGCACCAGCCGCTCGCTTTCGCTGTCGAGCGCGCTCGTTGCCTCATCGAGCAGTAAAATCGGCGCATCCCGCAGGATGGCCCGGGCCAGCGCAATGCGTTGCCGCTGACCGCCCGACAGCCGCTGCCCACGGTCACCGACAAATGTCTCATAGCCGCTCGGTTGAGCCAGGATGAAGTCATGCGCTGCTGCGGCCGTTGCCGATGCCACGATCTCGGCGTCCGTGGCATCGAGGCGGCCCAGCGCGATATTGGCGCGGATCGTGTCATCGAGCAGCGTCACGTCCTGCGCTACGATCGACACGCGATCGCGCAGCGAGGCAACCGTCACCTCGCGAATGTCTTGCCCGTCAATCAGGATGCGCCCGCCCGTAACATCGAACAGGCGTGGCACGAGGTTCAACAGCGTGCTCTTGCCTGACCCTGAGCGCCCGACCAGCGCAACGGTCCCGCCCGCCCTGACATGGAGCGTAATGGCGCGCACCGCATCAACGTCAGGGGCGCTTTCATAGGCAAATGACACGGCCTCAAACGCGATCTCACCGCCCGAAATTGTGAGTGGCTTTGCGCCATGCGCATCGACAATCTGCGGGATTTCGTCGATCAGTTGATAATACCGTTCGACGGCCACAAGCCCCTCTTGCAGCTTGGCTGGCAGCGTCCCGATCGACCGGATCGGCTGGGCGGCAAGCAACAGCGCGCTGACAAATCCCATGAAATCACCAACCGTCGAGATCCCGCTCGAGATCCGCCAGAACGCCAGCCCGATGACGCCAGCAACCGCCAGCCCACCGAACGCTTCCAGCAGCGGGTCGAGCCGCGATCGCGCTGTGATCGCCTTCATGCGCAACTTGAATAGCTGCTCAAAGCTCGTGTTCATGCGGCCACTGGCGTAGTCCTCCAGCCGGTAGGACTTGATCAGCCGCGCCGCGCCGAGCTGTTCTGCCAGCAGCGCCGTCTGATCGCCAAGTTCGGCCTGGGTCCGTTTGGCGACCTTGCGCAGTCGCTGGGTGATCATCATGATCGGCAGCCCGGCGATTGGATAAATCAGCAGCACGACAAGCGTCAGGCCCCAATCGAGGTAAACCATCGCGCCAACCAGCGTCACCACCGAGAGCGTGTCGCGCACCGCCGATTGGAGCGTCGCCTGCACCGCCGACTGGATCGACGCGATATCGTTCGTCAGCCGCGACATCAGTTGGCCCGGCGCCTCGCGTGACAGCCGCGCGAAATCCGACCCGACAAGGTGGGCAAAAGCCCGGGTCTGCATATCGGTTGTAATGCGATTAACAACGCGATTAGCTGCCACCGTCTGCACGTAAAGAAACAACGCTCGCGCAGCCGTTGTTGCAATGATTGCCGCCAGCACCCAGGGCAGTAAGTTTGATCCGCCGTCCTTCAAAACGTCGAAGCTCATCTTGATGATCAGCGGATAGAGCCCCGTCACCGCGGCAAGCGCTGCCGTCAGCAGTAGCACCCAGGCGATCTGGACCCAGCGCGGCGCGACCCATTCGGTGACAAACCGGCGCGCGAGAGCACGTCCCGTCATCTCGACGGGTCGGGTCGGCTCAACGGTCGCGTTTGCCGGAGCAGCTTCCATTTTACGGGCGACGGGGTCCACCGTTAGGCCGTCGCATCCGGATCGAGCAACCGGTGCAAATGGACGACGAAATAGCGCATTTGCGCATTGTCGACGGACTTTTGCGCCGCCGCCTTCCACGCCGAATGGGCCTCGGCATAGTTGGGATAGATGCCAACCACATGAACCTGCGACAGGTCCTTGAAGGTCACATCGGCCAAGTCGTCGAGCTCACCGCCAAACACGAGGTGAAGCAACTGTTTGCCCGGTTCGGGTTTTGCGCTGGATGGTACCGTTTTCGTCGCTGACATGGGCGTGCCGTCTCCAGGCAAAAGCATCGTTGCTTTGAGCTAGCGCAGCGACTAGCCCAAACCGCGACCTAGCTCAAACCGGCAAACCAGGACAGCATCATGTCGGCCACGAAGCCGAGCAATAGCGCCACGCCAACGTCGCGGTTCGAGCGGAACCGCCGCAAGCAATTTTTCGGGTCCGACATATCGAGCGTCGTCACTTGCCAGGACAGTTGCAGCCATACGAGGACGACGCCCAGCACGAACACGAGGTTGGCGCCCGCCAGAAATCCCGCCGCCAACCAACACACCACCGCGCCCGCATAAAACCCGCCAACCCACGTCTGGGTACGGTCGCCGAACCGTAGCGCGGTCGATTTGAGGCCGAGCGCGCGATCGTCCTCCCGGTCCTGATGGGCATAAATCGTATCGTAGCCCACCGTCCACAGCACCGAACCGACGTAGAGCAGCACGGGCGCCACGTCGAGCGAGCCCCGCACCGCCGTCCAACCGACGAGCGCCCCCCAGTTGAAGGCCAGCCCCAATACCAGCTGCGGCCAATCGGTGATCCGCTTCATGAACGGATAAATCGCCACGAAAAACAGCGAGCCGATGCCAAGCACGATCGTGTACAAGTTAAACTGGACCAGCACGATCAAGCCGACCAGCGCCAACACAATGGAAAACACCAGCGCCTGGAACGGCGTGACTTGGCCCGACGGGATCGGCCGCGTTGCCGTCCGCGCGACCTGCGCGTCGATATCGCGGTCGACATAGTCATTGTAGGCGCAGCCTGATCCGCGCATCACGATCGCGCCAACCAAAAACAACGCCATGAGCCAAACATCTGGGAACGGCCGATTGTTTTCGAGGCTCGCAAGGCAAACGCCCCACCAACACGGGAACACGAGTAGCCACACGCCTATCGGCCGGTCGAGACGCATCAGACGCAAATACGGTCGCACGCCCGCCACCGGCACCGCGTCGATCCACGAGCGTTCTGGCGCATCAGGCGGCGTCGGCGAGGCCTGTGGCTTGCGATCTTGCCCGGATGAAGAAACCGGGTCGGCGGATGAAGACGTCATGGGGCCATGGGTGCGTTGGACGATTACGCGCAATACTAAAGACAACGGGCGGCTGGTGAAACCGTTATCACCGCGCTAGCCATGCGATAGAACTGTCGCTTCCAACGTTGCAACGTGTACGGACCACAATGGCGATCCCCGACGTCACATCGCAAGTGCCCGCATCCCAAGCGTTCGCGTCCCAAGTGCCCGCGTCCCAAGTGCCCGCGTCCCACCTGGTTGCGTCTCAACGGTTGTACGTCGACGCGCCCCTGACACCTGGCGCCACGGTCGAGATCGCGGGACCGCAGGCAAATTACCTGCTCAATGTCATGCGCATGAAGCTTAACGACGGCGTTTTGCTTTTTAACGGCCGCGACGGCGAATGGCTGGCAACCTTAACGGCGGCGACAAAGCGAACCGGCACGCTCACCGCCACCTGGATGACGCGTCCGCAGCTCGCCGGGCCCGACGTCGCTTATCTGTTTGCGCCGCTCAAACATGCGCGCCTCGATTACATGGTCCAAAAAGCCACCGAGCTTGGCGTAGCGTCGTTGCAGCCCGTGATGACCCGGCGCACCGTCGCCGAGCGGGTCAACCTCGACCGCATGCGCGCCAATGTGATCGAGGCGGCAGAGCAGTGTGGCATCCTTGCCATTCCCGACGTGCGTGCGCCGCTCGATCTTGCCAAAGCGTTGGCCGCGCTAGAGCCGGGCCGCCGCCTTATCGTTTGCGACGAGGACGCGCCGCCTGGCTCCCCGGTCGCAGCACTTCAGGGGTTACCGAAAGGGCCGCTAGCCGTCATCATTGGCCCCGAGGGCGGCTTTGATCCAGCCGAGCGCGATCGCCTGATTGCCCACCCTGGTGCGGTTACGATCTCGCTTGGGCCGCGCATCATGCGTGCCGACACGGCGGCCGTCGCAGCCCTCACGCTCATCAACGCCGTCACCGGCCAAGGCTGGTAGCTGGCTCGAAAAATCGCATCGAACTCGGCCTTTCTCCGCAGGCAGGGAGAGGCAACCGTCGGCCGCCAGCTCCAGCGGCGATAGAGGGTAATAAGGGACGTCAACAAACGCATCACGATGCCCCAACCCAACGCCGAAAGTGCGACTGCCCTCCCCGCTTCGCGTCTTGCCGGTTGCGCGCTGCAGGTATAATCCGGCCGTTGGTTCCGCTTTGTTGAACTCGCGGCTGAGCCGAATAGCACCATAGGATCGGGGCACTACCGCATGTCGACCCGCGAAGCTGGCACGCAAACACAAGCTGTCGGCTCGATTTCTGACCTCGTCGGCTGGATTGCGGCTGGCGAAAAGCCGAAGTCCGCCTGGAAAATCGGCACCGAACACGAGAAATTCCCGTTCCGCACAGGCACGCTAGAACCGATCCCCTACGACGGCCCAGCTGGCATCCGGGCGCTGATGCAATCGTTGATCGAGCAATTTGGCTGGCAACCGATCCTCGAAGGCGACACGCTGATTGCGCTTCGCCGCCCACCTGGCGAAGTTGGCCCAACTGGAACCCTCAACCTCGGCCCTCCTGGAACCATCAGCCTTGAGCCCGGCGGGCAATTCGAGCTGTCAGGCGCCCCGCTGTCGAACCTCCACGAAACCGATGCCGAAACCCAAGAGCACCTCGTCCAGGTTCTCGCGATCGGAGAGAAGCTCCGCATCGGCTTCCTTGGCGCAGGGTTCGCGCCCACGTGGCGGCTCGAAGACATCCCGCGCATGCCCAAACGCCGCTACGAGGTGATGACGCGCTACATGCCCAAGGTCGGCAGCCGCGGCCTCGACATGATGTACCGCACTGCCACGATCCAGGTGAACCTCGATTTTGCCTCCGAGGCCGACATGGTCGACAAGCTGCGCGTCTCGCTCGCGCTGCAACCGGTCGCCACCGCGCTCTTTGCCGCCTCGCCGTTCACGCAGGGCAAGCCCAACGGCTTCAAGTCGATGCGCAGCGAAGTCTGGCGCGACACGGACAAGGCGCGCACTGGCATGCTGCCATTCGTGTTTGAGCCCGGCATGGGTTACGAGCGCTATGTCCGCTACGCGCTTGATGTGCCAATGTATTTCGTCTACCGCGATGGCAACTACATCGATGCGGCCGGTGCCTCGTTCCGCGACTTCATGGCTGGCCGCTTGCCACAAATGCCGGGCGAACGACCAACATTCGACGATTGGTCCGATCACCTCACGACGCTGTTTCCCGAAGTGCGGATGAAACGCTTTTTGGAAATGCGCGGCGCCGATAGCGGCTGCGGCGAATGCATCACGGCGCTGTCAGCTTTCTGGGTTGGCCTGCTCTACGATGCGGGCGCCCTCGCCGCCGCGCTCGACCTGATCAAGGGCTGGACTGCCGAACAGCGCGACACCATGCGCAACCGCGTGCCGGTCTCCGGCCTCGCGACGCCCCTTTCGGACCTCGGTTTCAAGCAACCGACGATGCTCGAACTGGCGCGCGAGGCCTTAGCGATCTCAACGGCGGGTCTCAAAGCCCGCGCCATCAAACGCGACGATGGCACCCACACGGGCATTTCGGGGGGCATTTCCCGAGGCACCTCTGGGGGCACCTCTGGGGGAACTTCTGGCGACACCGACGAGCGCATCTATCTCGATCGCATCGCCAAAGTATGTGCCAGCGGGCGATCAACGGCCGACGATCTCCTCGCCCGCTACCACGGCCGCTGGGCCCACAACGTCGACCCTATGTTTGAAGAGTACGGGTATTGACGGTGGCGGAGTGGCTGTAAAACCACCACCCCCTACCCCGGCTTTGCCAGCACGTGGCGGTAGGGGAACTGCGTTTTGCCCCAGTGGCTGACGTAGACGTGGGGCGGGTTGATGATTGCGCTGAAGTTGAGACCCGGGCGGATGTTCGCAAGCTGCGTCCACTCGGCCTCGCTCATCACCGCGTTGCGCAAGTGGAAAACCCTGAGCATCGGCACGGCATTTGACTGCAGCAACCGCTCGTAATGGCTGAACGGTGTCGACGTCCATTCGGCCGGCTGCGGTTCGACGTTGAGCCAGGGCCCCAGCGAGTCAGAAAAATCGAGCGTCACGAGCTTGGCCATCGATTGTGATTGCGCAAGGTGCTCGATAAAGCCGCGCGTTTGGTGCTCCGCGCCGATCCGCAACCAATTCAAATCTGCAAATGGCAAGTTGAGTGCGGCGGGCTCAGGCGCTTGCGGCAACGCGAGACGACGCAGGGCCGGCATGATCGCCAACACGGCTGGCAATTGGTCATCGGACACCACTGACGCGTTGTGGTCGGCGGCCTCTGTCGGCCGGATATAAAATTCCCTAAGCGCTGGAAATTTTGGCTTAAGCTCAATGAGCCAACTGAAATTCCAATCGCGGACGCCGTTGCCCGCTCATCTGGCCCTGACAACCTGAGCAGCGCGAGGTGCGGGGCGACGTCCTTGGACGCCAGCGCGGTTTGCACTAGCTCCCACTTGGTCTCGTAATTGACGCCATAATACTCAACTGCCAACCGTCCGCCGAGGTCGGACACGAAAAGACGACTAAGATAGTCTGGAAACTCGAAGGTTTCGGGCCCGCGGTCGTATTCTTCAGCCTCATCGCGGTGCATCTTGTTGAGCGTCTGCTGAACCTCGGCGAGAGCTGCCATGGCTGTCTTCAGCATCGGTCGATCCTTGTTTTTTCGCGCCAGAGCGGCCCGACAGGAGAGCCGATAGGAATGACGAGTCATACAGAGTGCAGCGCGAAGGCTCCGCCAAACCTCAGTCGAGGGCCACCGGGTCAGGTGCCTTGGGCATCAAATCGGCAACATCGCCAGCGTCGGGTAGCACCACCAGCCCGCCAACGGTCAGTGGCACGCCCTTGGCCGCGAACTCAGCCAGCCGATCGAGGCGTAGCAGCGCAAGTCCACGCCATTGACGCTGACCGTCTCTCACGTCGACGGGGCTGCACGATCCGATCGCGCCGACGAGCGCATCGCCCGCACGGATCTCGCTGCCGAGCGGCGGCATCATCTGCACGGCCTCCTCACCCCCAGATATCGTCACACGCACAAATCGTTTTCGCGCCGTGCCGCGGTGCTCCATCCGCGCCACGATCTCCTGGCCGACGTAGCAGCCTTTGGTGAACGATACCCCGCCCAGCCGATCGAGAAGCGCCTCGTGGGCCACGACCTCTCCGCTGGCGTAATCGCGACCGAGTTCGGGCACCCGCGCGGCGATCCGCATCGCGTCATGGGCAGCCGTTCTGTCACTGGTGATCGCAATCGTCCCGCGTTTGACAATCACGCGGTTTGGCAATGCCGTAGACCGGGGATCGGCATAGGCGGCAACAGCTAGCGGGGACGCAGTGTCGGGCGGCACGACCATCACATCATGCTCCCCCGATTGATCCCCAATCGTAACGGGCGATCGCAGTTTGTAAAGCGTCAACCGCTTGACGAGGTCTGGCAACGACACGCGGGCCACGTCGAGCAGCACCTCATCGTTAGTGCGCACCGCTATGAATTCAAACAGAACTTTGCCCTGCGGCGACAACAGCGCCGCAAAGCGCGCCTCGCCCTCGCCCAGGCCCTCCAGATCGTTCGTTACGAGTTTATCGAGGAACGCAACTGTGTCCGACCCGGACACCGCAACGACTCCGCGACCGGAAAGAACCGTCGCGCTCGAGACTGGTGGTTGGACGAGATTTTGTGTTGTGCTCATGGCGTGAACTTACACCGTTCGTCGACTTAGCGAAATGAACGGGCGCAATCAATCCGCGCTCACCCCCGTTTAAGCGCCATCGCTGGTTTTTGGATCAGCACCATAAGCATTCGTGCCGGTTTGGCCGGGCACAAATCCGAGAATACCAACCCCAGTCAGCGACAATACAAAATTCGCAACCAGAAGCGAGGTGCCAATCGCGTTTTCTTGTTCAAGCGAGCCGGTCAATCCAAGGGCCTGAACGAGGCTGTAGGCAATCACCGACAACGCAATCGGGAGATACCAAAAACCTGACCATCCAAGGTCTTGAAACCGTTGCCAAGCAATTGTAGCGCCGGGATAGAACATCAGAAGCGAGACGAACAAGCCGACGACACCAAAATCAACGGCTGACTGCGGCGTCTGTCCATAAGCTTCCTCGAGCCATTGGC
>JBBQNE010000135.1:0-8763 GCA_038329675.1 Hyphomicrobiales bacterium
TAAACTGCGCCGTCAGCACCGCTGCAGCCTCGCCAGAAACCAGCATGATTGACGAGCCATTGCCAAAGTTCGCCCATAAAACCGTTTGTGCCACGATTGCCGCAACCCACACCAACGCAATGACCACAATCGTGACATAGGGACGCGAGAGGGCGACCATCACAATGATCGGGAACGTGGCATAAAAAAACAGCTCAGCTGAGATCGACCATCCCGGGCAATTCCACGCGCACGCAGCACCCGGCACCCACGCTTGCAAACCGAACGGGGCTAGGATCGCCGCCGATGCGGCCATGATCTGGTGCGTATCGTCAGCAACCCGCACAACATCCACAAACGAAAATGGCGCACTGACAACAAGCGCAAATAAATAAACCGGTGCAATTCGGGCGAAACGAGCGATCGCAAACCGCGCACCCGTTTCCCGGTCAGAAAAGTCCGCTGCCGCATAAACGTGCGCCAGAATAAAACCGGACAACACAAAGAAAAACGTCACACCCGTATGACCGTAAGCAAGCACGGAAATCGGCAGCAAAGCCACAGCGGGGTCGCCAACAAAGACACCAAAATAATGAAACGCTACGACGTACATTGCCGCCACGAACCTGAGCGCGGTCAGTGGCTGGAGTTCAAAACCTCGACTTCGCGGGTCGAAATGGTGCGATACTGTCAGAGGTATTTCAGCTGACGTTGGATATTCAGCCGCTTTCGTTTGGCGGTTCAAGATATGCCCAACGCGAGTGCAATGACCGCCAAAATGATGAAGAACACAAGCGCAGTGGCTGCAGAATAGCTGCCAAAATAAGCCAGTGCCCCAAGTGCTGTAAACGGCACAAGCGTTCCAAAGAGCTTCGGCGCGGCCGACGGTGGCAAGGCACGATAAACGCCATAACCCAGCAGAACGGCAGCCACCGTCATCAGAGCAATCTCGCCAACGAAACGCGGCACGAGGCCCCAGGCATCAGCGCTTATCAAAAACAAGATAGGTATCATCGCCGTCGTCCAAATAGAGATCGCGGCCTAAGATCAAGCCGTATGCCGATCGTAAAGCGTTCAACCAAAAAATGTCTTACCCAAGATATTACGCGTTTACCGCGCAGGCGCTCTGTCCCTTTGCCTCGACAACTTACCGCTTTGAGCCCAACAATTCGGCAAACAGCCCAACCCGTCGCCGTTTCAGCGCGATACCCAGCAGCAAGAACCCCGGCCAAGCCAGATACGCCAAGATTTCGATATTCTCCCCCATCGAATTCAAGAATACGACCAACAAAAAGCCCGCCGCCGCCAGCGCGACGCGGTCGCGTTGCGCCTTAATCGCCACGACGACGAAAGATACAGTCATCGGCAGCGCGAGACTGACCCAACCGGTCGCGCCCTTGACAAACAAAAGACCGTTCCACGTATGGTGCGAGCCAATCGGCATGAATTCGACGAGGTGGGGCCCGCGTTCAATTTGCCCGTGACCAAACACTGGCGCTTCGGTCCACCACCGATGAACAGCGATATTTTGCAATATGCGCCTCACGCGGCTTGAATCCTTGCGGGCATTCCGAAACCGATCGGTCGCCTCCTGCACAAGATCGGTAGCCATGGGAAACGCAAACGCAGCCGTGGCGGTCAAAACTCCGCAAAGCGCGATTATCAGCGGCCGGTATAGATTTGAAACGATCGGTAATGTGATCAGCAGCACGGGAATCGCGACCAGCGATAGTCGCGATTTCGCAAGCCAACACATCACACACGCACACACGACGGCAACGACGCGCCAACGCCAATCGCGATCGCACAATCCAAGGACCAACATAACGTGAGCAACAAAGGCCGCCGCTGGCCCCCACGGCGCGAAAAATCGATAGCGGACATCTTCGCTGCCCGGATCAATCCAATGCGTGCCCACTTCAAAGAACGCTTCTGACGCTCCGCCGATGTTGTAGAACGGCGATGTAAACAAGACCGGCGGCAATCCGACTGCGGCACCCGCCATCAAAAATGGCGTCACAAGAAGCGTTTGTGCCGCAAGAACATTTGTCGCGCGAAAGATCAGTTGCGGCCGGATCTTGAGTGTTGCGCCAGCGAACGGCAGGACCGCCATCAGTGCCCAACCTTTGGCCCAACCGAACAGGGATTTGACGGTCTCAATCAGCCCAAATCCGAAGTTCATGTGCGCTATGATGAGCGCAACCGCCATCATCCCCATGCCTGACAGCCACAGCCAGACCGTCCACGGCAACGGTTTGATCAGGCGCGGATCATCGTCAACAAGCCCAAACCGGCGCGCGAACGCCATGCCACCAAGAACCCACGGCGCGATTGAAAAGACATGGTACAGCGCGCCAAACGCCCACAATGGCCACGTCGATAGGATTAGCCAGACAACGATTTTCTCTTCCGGCGTTTCCGGCTCTGGAAATAGTGAAGCCATATGAGCCCCCAAGCCACGGCGGAAAATGCGGTGCCAACGAGGCCACCAGCGAATGCGTACAGTCGACGCGGCTGTTCATGTCCATCAGGCCGGGTCGGTGGCGCTACGACCTGGACAATTGGATAGGCGCCATAGATATCTGATTTGGATGTATCAACGCGGGCCAGCGCCGACGAATAAACGGCCTCAGCCAAAATTTGCTCTTTGCGCAAATCCTCAAGTCGGGCCGCTGACGTGCTTAATCGAGCCACTTCGATATCAAGCCGCTCCTTCTCCGCCGAAATCGTTTTGACCTCTTCGGTCTTGCCCGAGATCATCGCCTCAGTCCGCACCAGCTGTTGGAGCAATTCGGCCTGTTGCGAAACGTTGGCAACGAGAACGTGCGTCCACGTGTCGGCGTCGCTTGCGGTGGTCGCATTAATCGCCACCCGGATCTTGCCAAGGGCTGCATCCCGGCGGTTTGCAAGCGCCTTCAATGTCGGGTTTTCCGGCCCGAGCCGACGGGATTCTGACGCAAACAATCCGCTCGCCTCAGAATATTCCGACACGACTTTCACAAGGCTCGGATCGCTCGCAACGCGAAGTGCAACGCTCGCTTCGCTTGGCCCAAACCCCAATCGCGACGCCAACCGCGCCTGTTCTTGCCGCAAACGGTCAAGTTCTCCATGGAGATCGGACAACTTGCGTCGAGACCCGGCCAAGCTCGTCACGATCTCGTTAAATTGAATGATCGAGACAAGCCCGCTCTCGACTTGGATTTCGGTAATTCGTCGACGTGCAGCATCAACAGCTGCTTTATAGCCATTGAGATTGTCGGTTACCGCTGCGGCGCGCTTTGACAGTTCGTCTTTGCGCAATTCGTCGAGCTGTTCGTTGAAAGCAGCAAGTAATGCTTGTGATTTTTCTTGCGCCGACTGCGCCGTTGAACTCGTGACTTCAAACATCATCAACGAGGTTTCATCGATCAGTTTTACGCGAGGCCGCGACAGATCCCCAAATTCAAGGCCAAGCCGCTCAGCCGCCGCTGACCGGACCAAATCGCTATTAGCGAGCTCTTTGTAGACGACCTTCGGGTTAAGCGAGACGCTATTGTAGGGCGAGTTCACACTTGTCGTCGACTGCCCGATGCTTTCGAGCTGCATTGTCGTACTTGCGCCAGCACCTGGAATAATGAGCGTGAAACGGCTGACGTAGCTTGTCGGCGTCAAAATCAGATAGAGCGTCGCGGCAAGCCAAAACAACGCCGCAGTAAGCACGGCACCTTTGAGGCAACGTCGCGTCATCAAAGACAGCCCGCCGCGCAAACCATCGAGCGCGAGCGCGTGCTCCGCCTGTGATGCAGCTCGTTCCATGATAGATACGCCGCTACTGATTTTGGCCATGCCGACGCGCCCTCGGACTTACGGTTCGTAAGCAGCGCATACTAAGCGACTGGATTGGTTTATATTTTATTGCAAAGGCCCAAACGGCACGCCACGCCGACCGGGCTGCGGCGCGTCAACACTTGGTTCTAGTTGCCGCCCGCTGCCGTCTAGGGCACGAAACAGGCGCGCCGCTGCCTAAAGCGGCCCTCAACCAACCTGCCGAAAGGTAGCCATGCTTCTTCGCTTCGCGCCCGTATTGTTCGTGTTGCTCTGGTCATCCGGCTTCATTGGGACCAAGCTTGCGGTCACTGGCGCTGAGCCATTTACATTCCTATCCATCCGGTTTGCGTTGGTCCTCGCCATCCTAACCCCGATTTCCTACGTTCTCGCCAAACACTCACTGAGCTTACAGCAACGATTGAGCGCGTTCGGCGCGGGCGTCCTGTTGCACGCCGGGTATCTGGGCGGCGTTACGTGGGGCGTTTCGGCCGGAATGGACGCCAACGTCACCGCGCTCATGTGTGCGCTTCAGCCAATTTTGACGGCTGTTTTCGCTGGCTTAACGCTTGGTGAGACGATCAGCGGTCGCCACTGGTCCGGGCTCGCATTGGGCTTAGTCGGGACAGCCCTCGTGATTTTGCCGAAGTTTGGCCCGGCCGCGACGGCGGGATTCGTGAACGTGGCAGATGCCCTGCCGGCTTTTCTGTCGGTCGCTTTCGCCGTTTTGGCGATCACGGCTGGCACCATCTACCAGAAGCGCTATGCCAGCAGGATCGAACTAATTCCAGGGGTTATCTGGCAATACATCGGCGCTTTTGCCGTCGTTGCCCCGTTATCTTTTTTGTTTGAAACCCAACGGGTAAACTGGACACCGTCCTTCGTGTTCGCCTTGTTTTGGCTCGTGTTCGTGTTGTCGCTCGGCGCGATCACCCTGCTCATGCTGCTAATTCGAGAAAACGCGGTCTCGCGGACGTCTGCCCTGTTCTACCTCGTACCATCCGTCACATCCGTGATGGCCTTCGCATTCTTCGGCGAGACGCTAAGCCCCGTCCAGATCGCCGGATTTGCTATTGTAACGTTTGCGGTGATCTGGCTGCAAAAACCGCCCATTCCAACGCCGCCAACTCAGTCATGAGGACATCATGATCAGCGAAGTCGAGATTGCGCAGCTCGACGGCATCCAGACGATCCGGTTTGCGAGGGCTACAAAAAAGAACGCGCTCACGAGCGCGATGTATGCCGCCATTGCACACGCAATCTTAACCGGCGAACGCGATGACGCGGTTGTCGTCCATGTCTTCCTCGGTCAGCCGGGCGTGTTTACGGCCGGAAATGACCTTTCAGACTTCTTGACGCGGGCACCGTCAGGACAGCCAGCGCACGAAGTCTCCGTCCTTGAGGGACCGGTGATGGATCTCTTGCGACTATTACCTCGCGTCGAAAAGCCGATGATTGCAGCCGTCGACGGCCTCGCGATTGGGATCGGCACAACACTGCTGATGCATTGCGATCTCGTGTACGCGAGTCCCGCGTCACGGTTCCACACGCCGTTTCTCGATCTCGGCCTCGTACCAGAGGCGGGTGCAAGCCTGCTTGGTCCACGCCTGTTAGGTTATCAGCGCGCGTTCGAATTATTGGTGCTCGGCGCGCCGTTCACAGCAGAGCGGGCAAGGGAAGCAGGCCTGGTCAACGCTATCGTTCCCTCCGTCGAATTGACAGAAACGGCAATGACAGCTGCCCGAAACCTGGCCGCGAAGCCGCGGCAGGCGCTGATGGCATCTCGCCGTTTGCTACGCGGTGACCACGGCCTTGTCGCAGCAGCTGTAGAAAACGAAGCCACTGTCTTTGCCGAACGCCTAACTTCAAAAGAAACTAAACTTGCAATAGCCAATTTTTTTAGTCGCAAAGCCTAATGCTCAATCGATTATTGCATCTTAAAGACCTGAATGGCGGCAGGTCCTAGAATAGCGATGAACAATACCGGAATGAAGAACGCAATCATCGGAACCGTTAATTTTGGCGGCAGGGCAGCCGCCTTTTGTTCGGCCTTGGACAGACGCAATTCGCGATTTTCTTTAGCCATAACGCGCAAGGCTTGACCAACGGGCGTGCCGTATCGCTCCGCCTGAATAAGCGCAGTACACACTGATTTAACGCCCTCTAGGCCCGTTCGTTTTGCCAGGTTTTCATAGGCTAACCGCCGGTCTGGCAGATACGACAACTCAGCAGTAGTCAACGACAGTTCTTCAGCCAATTCAATTGACTGCACGGTAACTTCTCGAGCCACTTTGCCGAATGCAGCTTCGACCGACATGCCCGACTGCACGCAAATCAACAACATGTCGAGTGCGTCTGGAAACGACTGTTCGATGGCTTGACGACGCTTGCCGACCTTATTCTCAATAAAAATATTCGGAAGGTAGAAGCCAAAGAATGCGACCGCCGCAGCGATTAACAGCATCAGTCCTATCGGCAAGTTAAGCCGAGCAAGGAAAATCATGTAGACGAGCGAAATCACGAACAGCGCCGGGGGACAAATGACCCGATACGCCATGTATGTCGCCAAGTGCGCTTCCGAGCGGAAGCCAGCGGTTTTTAGCTTCGCGCGAACAGCTTCGCTATCGAACTTTTCCCGGAGCCCGAACTGCTCGACAAGCCGTAAAACATATCCTTTTGGAGCCTGCCGAAGCTTACCGCTACCACCGTTACGATCAGCGACCGACATCTCCTTGAGGCGCTCAGACCTTAGCTTGTCGCGCTCGACGGCCATCACCCGCATACGTTGGTGCACACGGTCCTTTTCTAAAAAAGGCAACCCGAACGTCAAGATTGTTGCGAACGCGCAGATCGCAGCAAATAAAGTCGCCAGAAATTCTGGCGCCATAACGTTTTGTACGAGATCCTGCATTTGCCACCCAGCCGTCAGTACTTGAAGTTGATCATTTTATTCATGACGAAGATACCAATGCCCATAAGCACGATACCGATTCCGATCATGAAGTTGCCCGTCGTCGTTTCCCAAAGCGGCTTAAGATAGTTGGGCGTCGACAAATAAATCATGATGATCACGCCCGGTGGCAAACAGCCCAGCACCGCGGCCGACGCCAGCGCTTCGGCCGACAATGCTTTAACTTTCAATTTCAGTGAGTTCCGATCCCGAAGAACTTGCGAAAGGTTTCCGAGAGCTTCCGACAGGTTACCGCCAGCCGCCTGCTGGATGGAGATAACGATCGCTAGAAATTTGACTTCCGGCAACGGCATCCGAATGACCAAGCGGTCCAGCGCCTCACCCATCGTAACGCCAATACGTTGTTGGTCGACGACTTCTTTGAATTCGCTGGCCAGTGGCTCTGGGCTTTCGCGTGCAACGATACCGAGACACTCGTTGACCGGAAGACCAGTCTTGATGCCACGAACAACAACGTCAAGCGCGTTTGCTAGACTATGCAGAAACTTCTTTTGACGTTTCTTGATCGCATAATTAAGCAGCCAATTCGGAAGACCTAATCCTCCAGCAAAGCCGGCGACGATCGCCAGCGGAACCGCCATCGAGGCGATCGCTGCTGGAAGCGAGACGTAAACTGCAAATGCACACGCAACCGCGCAGACAGCACTGAAAACCCAATAGTGAAAGGGTTCCGCATCGTATCCAGCCTGTTGTAGCCGGGCCCTTAGACTTTTTTTCTCGACCTTATTCTTGCGGTGGTCGAGCTCCTTCAGCGTCTCCGCAACGGCTTTTTTCCGGGAGTTCGTAATGTCCGCGGCATTGCGCGTCGCAACTTTCTTGTTGCGCGACGTGGTCGCTGTCTGGATACGATCGTTCACGTTTTCGCGCGCCATGCTGGGGGCGACCAGCATGTAAAGAACGCCGCAAATCAACGCGGATAATGCTACGACGAGCAGGATATCAAGCATTCTGCTCTCCTAGCGTATTGCCATTCGAGTCACGCGCTTCCGAAGCCGACAAGGCTTCGGCAAGCCTTCCGTCTTCCTTGTAATACTCAGCGCGGTCCCAGAAACGTGGCCGTGCAATACCAGTGGACCGATGGCGGCCAATCAGCTTGCCGTTCGCATCTTCACCCGTGATATCGTACACAACAATATTCTGCAGCGTGATGACGTCGCCTTCCATGCCAATGACTTCGGTCACGTGCGTAATTTTACGTGAGCCATCTCTGAGACGCGACGCCTGAATAATAATGTCAACCGAGCCAGCGATCATTTCGCGGATGGTTTTAGGCGGCAGCGCATAACCGCCCTGCATGATCATACTTTCAAGTCGGCTGATGGCCTCGCGGGGTGAGTTGGCGTGCAAGGTCCCCATCGAGCCGTCGTGGCCGGTG
Source organism: Hyphomicrobiales bacterium (assembly GCA_038329675.1). Taxonomy (GTDB): domain Bacteria; phylum Pseudomonadota; class Alphaproteobacteria; order Rhizobiales; family Hyphomicrobiaceae; genus JANXVY01. The sequence continues at coordinate 8,130 of JBBQNE010000135.1, forward strand.
TTCATGGCCTGCAGAAGGTCGAATGCTTCAGGTCCGCGGACCTCGCCGACGATGATGCGTTCCGGTCGCATACGAAGGCAGTTTTTGATGAGGTCCCGCATTTTGACCTCGCCTTCGCCTTCAAGGTTCGGCGGCCGCGTTTCAAGCCGCACAACATGCGGCTGTTGCAGTTGGAGTTCCGCGGAGTCTTCGCAGGTGATGATCCGCTCATCGTTGTCAATCGACGCGGTCATACAATTCAATAACGTCGTCTTACCGGAGCCGGTACCGCCAGAAATCAGGATATTGCAACGAACCCGGCCGATGATCTCGAGCACCGTTTTCGTTTGTGCACTAATTGACCCGTATTTAACGAGTTGTTCAAGCTTTAGGCGGTCTTTCTTGAACTTACGAATTGTCAATGCCGGCCCATCGATCGCCAGCGGAGGAACAATAACGTTTACACGAGAGCCATCCGGGAGACGCGCGTCGCATATCGGGCTGGATTCATCGACACGTCGCCCGACCTGGCTGACGATACGCTGGCAGATGTTCAATAGCTGCTGGTTGTCCGCAAATCGGACACCTGTCATCTGAACTTTACCGTTGACTTCAATATAGGTCGTGGTTGCGCCATTGACCATGATGTCGGCGA
>JBBQNE010000136.1:0-8680 GCA_038329675.1 Hyphomicrobiales bacterium
GCGCTTTTTTGTGGGTCAAGAAAAGCGGGCGGGCCGGAGGGACACCCTCCGGCGGAGTGCGAGGCTGGCCTCGCTCGCGCAGCGACCAACCGTGCGACGGCAAAGAGCGAAGAGCTGTTCGCCCCTCGCGCACCCCAACCACGGACTCGTCCCTCGACCCGCTTAGTTCGTTTTCGGCTTGAGGTGGTCGAGGCGGTCGGCGCCCCACAGCTTATCGAGGCGGGCTTCTCGGCCGCAGCCTTGGCGGTAGCTCGTGTAGCGAAGCGGGTCTTTCTTGTAGAAATCCTGGTGATAGGTTTCAGCCGCCGTGAAGGCCTGCGCTGGCGCGATCTCAACGGCGATCGGTTTGCCAAGTTTGCCGGACGCATCAATGGCAGCCTTGCCGGCAAGTGCTAGCTTCAGCTGGTCCTCGCCATGGGCGAAGATTGCCGGGCGGTACTGGTTGCCACGATCGCAAAATTGGCCGCCGCTATCGACCACATCGGTCGTGCGCCAGTAGTGGTGCAGCAGCGTGTCATAGCTGACTTTGCTCGTATCAAATGTGACCTGCAGGACTTCGACATTGCCGCTGCGGCCGCCGCTGACCTGTTCGTAGGTCGGGTTGGCGGTTTTGCCGCCCATGTAGCCCGATATCGTGGTGAGGACGCCTGGTACCTGGTCGAAGTCCTTTTCCGTGCACCAGAAACAGCCGCTCCCGAACGTCGCAACGCCGATGCCGGGTTTGGCCGCTGGCGTATCGTCGGCGCGCGCCACCGACACCGGGTTCGGAAGCGGGCCAGATATCTGGGCGATTGCGAGCACGGCAGCGGCCAGCATCCCGCCCAGCATTAAAATCGTGGTCGAACGGCGCGAAAGCAAACGGCGCCCAGTTGAACTCTGCATGGCGTAATTTCCTTTGGTTCAGCTGGCGGCGCTGGCGACGAACTTCATGGCGACGCCGTTCATACAATAGCGCTGGCCGGTAGGCTTTGGGCCATCGGGGAACACATGGCCGAGATGTCCGCCACAGCGCCGGCAGTGGACTTCGGTGCGAACTGAGAAATAACTGCTGTCGACCGACGTTCCGACAGCGTTCTCCAGCGGCTGGTAGAAGCTCGGCCAGCCCGTGCCGCTGTCGTATTTCGTCTCCGACGCAAACACCGGCAAGTCGCACCCCGCGCAGCTGTACGTTCCGCGCGCCGTCTGTTTATCGAGGGGGCTAGAGCCAGCGCGCTCCGTGCCGTGCTGGCGAAGCACGTAGAACTGCTGTGATGAGAGCAGCTTGCGCCATTCTTCATCGGACTTGACGATCTCGAACTTGGTTGTCTTGGCATCGGCCGCCCGGCTCGATGTGCCGGTCGCGAAATGCGCGGCGAGTGCCGCAGTGAGGCCAGCGAAGGTGCGACGGGTCATCATGGAAGTGTCCCAGATTAAAAAGCGCCCGGTCATGGCGACCCGGCAGAACGGTAAACACGGGGTTAATCGATCAGGTCAAGCGCGTGCCCGTTCCCGGCTCAATGTGGCTTACGCAAGGCGCGACCCTTTCGTTTCATCCACCGTATCACGATTATTTGTGACAGCGCTGCAAACGGGCGCGGCTCATCGATACCGTCCCTGGCCGCGACCCATTCTGTTTTGGCTCTTAAAGCAGGGACTTAGCCGACGGCCACCGCGTCATGATGCAGCAATCGTGCACCTGTGGGCGACAGGTGGGCTTATGCCACACAGGATCGTTTCTCCAAGTTCGTGGCAGCGGGCAACGGATAGCGCGATAGCTTGAAACGACTAAAATTCATCACCCACGGTATCATGGCCGATGCGGCCAGCACTTTCCAATAGCGCCAATGCCTGTTTCGCGCTGCCCCGAGCCGCTCGACCGCGCAGATAATCAAGCGTCTTTAATGCGGCAATTTTTTCAGCCACCGCGACGTTGATAAATTGATTGAGCGTGGTTCCTTCTTGAGCGGCCAAAGCTTCCGCCTCGACCTTTAACGTCGCCTGCAAACGCAGAGCATAATTCGAAGTGGTCATGAACGAGCTCCATGATTGACCAACCACGAAGGCCCCGGTCGGTCGACCCGTAGACCAAACCGCTCGGCCCCTGCAAAGTCACGTAACTTGAACGTCAATAGTAGATCGGCCATGCCGAGCACCGCTGTTTCTAATACAATTTCGTCGTCTGGGTCTCGAAGTTGGGGACGCCACACGAATGACGGGTCAACCAGGACGGCGACCGAGCAGATGCCATCCAGCAGCCGTGCAATTTGATCCGCAGTCAGATGATGCGCTGCCAATTGTTCTGGTCGCACCAACACTGCTTCGTATTCCAAAACCAGTGGCACACTCAGCAAAATTTGATGGTCACCCGCCAGCACGCTGACGAGCCAACGCCTCGACGCGCCATTGCGACTTCGGACGGCCGCAACCATCACGTTGGTGTCGAATACCAACCTCATCGAAAATAGCAGATTACAGGCGATATCAAAGCTCAACCCAAATCACAACGCAAAGCACCACCCCGTCGCCTTCACATGTGCCCCTAACCGCGCTACCCGGTCCGCCGCGGTGACAGCAACATGGGCCACGCGATGAACCTCGATAATTTGACGACGACCGCCGGTCTCGATCTCACTGGCAAACGCGTGATCGTGCGCGCCGATTTGAACGTGCCGACCGCTGACGGTCTCGTGACGGACGCAACCCGCCTCGAACGCCTCGTGCCAGGCCTTCGCGATCTCGCCAACCGCGGCGCGAAGGTCATCGTCATCTCCCATTTCGGGCGACCCAAGGGCGGCCCGGAGCGCGCCTACTCGCTGCAGCCGGTCGCCGAAGCCCTGGCCCGTGTCGCTGGCTATCCGATCGCCTTCGCCCACGATTGCATTGGTGAAGCAGCCCAATCAGCCGTTGCCGCGCTTAACCCTGGCGGGATCGTCGTTTTGGAGAATGTCCGCTTCCACAATGGCGAAGAAGCCAATGATCCAGGCTTTGCCCGACAGCTTGCGCGGCTCGGCGACATCTACGTCAACGATGCGTTCTCCGCCGCCCATCGCGCGCACGCTTCGACCGAGGGCCTCGCCCACCTGCTGCCCGCCTATTGCGGCGCGTTGATGAAAGAAGAGATCGACGCCATCAGCCTTGCAACCGACAGCGGGGAACGGCCGATCGCTGCCGTCGTCGGCGGGGCCAAGGTGTCCTCCAAAATCGAGGTACTGACGAACCTTTTATACAAAGTCGACGTGCTGATCATCGGCGGCGGGATGGCCAACACGTTCTTGCAGTCGCTTGGCCTATTCATGGGCGCTTCACTCGCCGAGCCGGAGTTTCACGCCACCGCGCGCCAGATCATGGCCGAGGCGAAGGCAGCCGGTCGGCACATTGTTCTGCCAACCGATGGCGTCGTTGCCAGCGAGTTTAAGGCTGGAGCGGCGAGCACCATCGTCCCGGTCGATCAGATTCCGATCGGCGGCATGCTGCTTGATGTCGGCCCGGCCTCCATCGCGGCGATGACGGCAGCTTTGGCGGCCTGCAAAACGGTGATGTGGAATGGCCCGCTCGGCGCGTTCGAAATCGAGCCGTTTGGCGCGGGCACGTTCGCGCTAGCCCGCGAGGCGGCACGGCTGACGGCTGAGGGCAAGCTCGTCTCGGTTGCCGGCGGCGGTGATACGGTTGCTGCCCTCAACATGGCTGGCGTGACGGGTGATTTCACCTACGTTTCAAGCGCTGGCGGCGCATTCCTCGAATGGCTTGAGGGCAAGGACCTGCCCGGCGTCGCAGCACTCACGCGCAGCTGAGATCGCTCCAACCAACCATTGGCCACCATCATGCCTCGCGAGCGCGCCGTCATCTTCGACCTCGACGGAACGCTCGTCGATAGCGTTCCCGACATTGCAGCCGCGCTCAATGCGGCGTTGGGCCAGCGCCGACTGTCCGCGCTTGGCCTCGCCGATGTAACCGCGATGGTCGGCCACGGCGCGCAGCGGTTAGCCCAACGCGCGCTGACCGCTCGCGGCCTCACTCCAACAGAGGCGGAAACGGCAGCCCTCGTCACAGCATTTGAGCGCGCTTACGCCGCCGCACCGTGCGTCGCGACCCGCTTGTATCCCGGCGCCCGCGCCAACATCTCCGAGCTTTTAACGCAGGGCTGGTCGCTGATGGTTTGCACCAACAAGCCGCAATCGCTGGCCGATGCTGTGCTGGACGGCCTGAATCTTCGCAGAGATTTTGATGCGGTCGTCGGCGGTCGGCCGGGCGTCGCGTTAAAGCCGTCACCTGAGATGGTAAATCTCGCCCTCACAGAGGCCGCTGCAACCCGTAGGCCGAGGGTCGCATCCCCAAACGGCATGCAACCTCCGCGCGCGGTTTTTGTCGGCGATAGCGCAGCCGACGTGGGCGCCGCCCGAGCAGCCGGACTACCTGTGGTGGTCATGTCGCATGGCTATGCCAATGCCGCAGCCGATAGTCTGGGCGCTGACGTCGTAATCGATGATTTTAACGGCTTGTCCCAAGCCCTCGATCGGATCTTGCCACCACGCGAGACGCGCAGCTAACGCGCGAGTGGCCCGACAATTGGCCGTTGCAATCGTAACGCTACCGGGGTAGCTTGCTGATATACCAGACATTGCGCAATGTTCGTCGGTGGGGCTCATGAGCTCCGCTCGGCCGCTTGCCTTTATCGCACGCCCAACTCCTTTAACTCGAGCCGAACCCGACACGTGGCACGATCCGCGAAACCAAAACGCAAAGCCGGGGCTGACAAGGCAACCGAAGCGAGCAGCGTCCGCAATACGCTGCCGTCGGCCTCCGTTGGCGCTCCGTTGGCGAACGTCGGCTCGCGATCGGCGAATGTGCGGTTCATCGTCGAAATCGGCCCAGCAGCAGCAATCGCCACGTTGATCGAACCCGCAATCGCCGATCTCGGCTACCGCTTGGTGCGCGTGACGTTGACGGGCAAAGAGGGCAAAACACTTCAAATCATGGCCGAGCGGCCGGACGGGTCGTTCACGATCGACGATTGCGAAACGGTCTCACGCAACATCTCCCCGTTGCTCGACGTCCACGATCCGATCACCAACGCCTACCGGCTCGAGGTGTCATCGCCCGGGATCGATCGGCCACTGGTCCGGCCATCAGATTTCGACGATTGGGCTGGCTTTGAAGCCAAGATCGAGCTGTCCGAGCCAGTTGGCGGACGGCGTCGCTTCAAAGGTACGCTTGATGGGTTCGAGTCGGCCGCGTCCGATCATGAGCCTCCAACCTCGTCAAGTGGCGAAGTGCGCATCGAATGCGACGTTCCCGAAGTTGGACGTCAGGTCCTCGGCGTGCCAGCCAATCTGATCAAAGACGCCAAACTCATTTTGACCGACGAGTTGATCCGCGAGGCCCTCACCCGAGCCAAGGCTGCCAAACGCGGCGGAACCGGCGATGGCGCCGAACTCGACCCAGATAACCTCGATCCAGCCGAACTTGAACTTGACGACGACGACCTCGACCCAAAACCCGATCCAAAAACCGTCGGCACACCGGAGGACTGACCCCATGGCGCTCACTGGTATCAGCGCGAACCGCCTCGAAATCCTGCAAATCGCGGATGCGGTCGCGCGCGAGAAGTCGATCGATCGCAAGATCGTCATCGAAGCGATGGAAGAAGCGATGCAAAAAGCGGCCAAGAGCCGCTATGGCACCGACCACGACATCCGATGCAATATCGACCCGCGCACCGGCGAGGCGAAGCTATCGCGCGTCGTCACCGTCGTCGAATTGGTGGAAAATCCCGACGCGCAGATTTCGCTTCCCGATGCCCAGGCACGAAACACTGAAGCCAAACTCGGCGATGCCTTCGTCGAGCAATTGCCAGCCCTCGATGTTGGCCGGGTCGCCGCCCAGAATGCCAAACAGGCGATCGTCCAGCGCGTTCGCGAAGCCGAACGTGACCGTCAGTACTCCGAATACAAAGACCGCATTGGTGAAATCCTGAGCGGCACGGTCAAGCGCGTTGAATATGGCAATGTCATCGTCGATCTCGGCCGCGCCGAAGCGATCGTCCGCCGCGATGAAATGATCCCGCGCGAAAACGTCCGCCTCGGCGATCGCCTGCGCGCCTACGTCCACGACGTACGACGTGAACAGCGCGGACCGCAAATCTTTCTGTCGCGTGCCCGGCCTGAATTCATGGCCAAGTTGTTTGCCCAAGAAGTGCCCGAAATCTATGACGGCATCGTCGAGATCAAAGCCGTTGCGCGCGACCCCGGCAGCCGCGCCAAAATCGCGGTCATCTCCAAGGATCGTTCGATCGATCCGGTTGGCGCCTGTGTTGGTATGCGAGGCTCGCGCGTCCAGGCCGTAGTCAACGAATTGCAGGGCGAAAAAGTCGACATCATTCAATACGATGAGGAACAGGCAGCGTTCGTTGTCAACGCGCTGGCCCCAGCCGAGGTCGAGAAAGTCGTGCTCGATGAAGACGCTGGCCGCATCGAAGTGGTTGTGCCCGAAAGCCAACTGTCACTTGCGATCGGGCGGCGCGGCCAGAACGTGCGACTAGCCTCACAATTGACCGGTTGGAATATCGACATTCTTACCGTCGAAGAAGAGAGCGAACGCCGTCAGAAGGAGCGAACTGAGCGCGCTCAGTTGTTCATGGAGTCTCTCGATATCGACGAGGTGATCGCCCAGTTGCTCGTGGCGGTTGACTTCGCGACGGTTGAGGAAATCGCCTACGTCGATCTCGATGAAATCGCGTCGATCGAAGGGTTCACCGAAGAAACCGCAGCGGAAATTCAGGGCCGTGCCCGCGACTTCCTCGATCGCATCGAGGCGGAGCGAGACACGCGACGTAAGGAGCTCGGCGTGGCCGACGAGATGCAGCAGATTGAAGGTATGACGAACGCACTGATGGTCACGCTCGGTGAGAACAGCATCAAGACGCTAGAAGACCTTGCCGATTGCTCGACCGATGACTTGTTTGGCTGGACCGAGCGCAAGAAGCCTGCCGCCTCAAACCGTATGCGCGGACCAGCCGGGCCAGCTGAGGTCGTCAAACATAAGGGCGTGCTTGAGGGGCTCGAGTTTAGCCGCAAGGAAGCCGAAGACATGATCATGCAGGCCCGCACCGTGCTGGGCTGGATTACGGCCGAAGACTTGGCGCTCTACCGCGGCGCCGCCAATCCGCCGACCGAAGAGGCCTATGAGCCGGGCGAAGATGAGGCCGGCAGCGAAGCCCCGACGGAAGCCGAGGCGGAAGCTGAGCCGACCATTGAACCCGACGCCGTCGACGACAGCAAGGCGCCAACGGCTGATGCAGGAGCGGAACCGACGTCGTGAACACGGGATTAAACGGCGTCGCGGGCTTAAACAGCGGCGCGGGCATCGGTGGCAACGTCGACCCGATCAGGGCAACGGCGGACGAGCCTCCGATTGGCCGCCCCGACCAGCCCGACGGACCTGTGGCTGATGCTGCGCCCGTTAATCCGCCAACCTATAAGTCGGCCAGCGTGTCGGGCGGGGCATCGGACGGTGACCCGCACGGCAAGCCCGACGACGCAGCCCCCGACGACGCAGCCCCCGACGACGCAGCCCCTGACGACATGGCCCCCGACGACGGCGCTGTTGACGACGGCGGCGAACCCAACGGGCCGATCCGACGTTGCGCCCTATCTCGACTAGAACATCCGATTGCCGAACTGATCCGCTTTGTCCGCGCCCCCGACGGCACGATCGTGCCTGATATTGCCAGCAAACTTCCCGGCCGAGGGGTGTGGATTGAGGCCAAACGGTCGTCCGTCGAAGAGGCGGTCCGCCGCGGCGCATTCGCCAAAAGTCTGAAGAAACCATGCTCGGCCGACGCCGGGCTCGGTCAACGCGTAGAGGACCTGTTACGTCGGCGGCTGATCGATGCGCTGGGCCTTGCCAATAAGGCTGGGCTGGTCATAAGCGGCTTTGAAAAGCTATCAGCCAAGATGGAAGCATCTGAAATAACTGTGCTTTTGCACGGATCAGATGCAGCAGCCGACGGTTCGGGCAAGCTCGACCGGAAATTCGCAGCCATCGGTCGGTCAACGGGTGGCGGTCATGATCTCGATAGCGTGATCGTGAAGGAGCTAACGATTGATGAAATGAGCTTGGCCATAGGGCGGCCTAATGTGGTACATGTTGGTCTCAGATCAGGCGGAGCTACGTTGCGGCTGCTCGAGAACGCGTCGCGCCTCAGGCGTTTCCGCGCTCCTCGGGCGTAGTCGTTTTCACCAGTTCTCCAGGCGAACCGTCTAAAAAACGGCGAAAGTCATTTGCAGTTTGGAACAGGCGTGCTTTAGGGCCCGCTAGCACACGGCGTTTCGGTGTCGAAGCGCGTTCAGAACGGATAAAGTATGACGGAAACGAAGGACTCGACTGGTAAGCAAGTGAGCGCGGCCCCGCGTAAAACGCTGACGCTTCAGCGCACGGTCGAATCCGGTCAGGTGCGGCAAAACTTCAGCCATGGCCGGACGAAGCCGGTCATCGTCGAGAAGAAAAAGACGCGAAAGCTGGTCGGCCAGGACGCCGCGCCGGAGCGGCCGGTACCAGCGACCGTGCCGCCACTCACCCAGGCCGTCATCGCGCCGCGTGAGCCGACCGTTACGCCGCGCCCGTCCGAACCGCGTCCGTCCGCTGGCGGTCGCACCCTGTCGGTGGGCGAGCAAGATGCCCGCGCCCGCGCCCTCGCCGCCGC
>JBBQNE010000137.1:0-8678 GCA_038329675.1 Hyphomicrobiales bacterium
TTGATCTTGAGGCCAGCGTTTCGATCGATTGGCCTTGGGCAAGAGCGTAGTTGACGGTCGTCAACAGCCGGTCGTTGCCCTCGCCTTCAGCTTCGATAACGACGTCGTTGGCGTTGTCGACGTAATAGGTGTCGTCGCCCAAACCGCCGATCATGGTGTCTGCGCCAGCGCGTCCGTCGAGGCGGTCGTTGCCGCCGCCGCCGATCAACGTTTCGGAGCCAGTGTGGCCAACGATCGTGTTGTCAAGTTCGTTGCCGGTTAGGGTTAGCCCCTCGATTGATCGTGAAGCTAGTGTTTCAATTGAGAGACCAGCGGCGAGCGTGTAGTTCACTGTAGTTTCGAGCCGGTCATTTCCTTCGCCCTCTGCTTCCACAACGACGTCATTCGCGTTGTCGACGAAATAAGTGTCGTTACCCAGGCCGCCGATCATCGTGTCGGCACCGGCACCGCCATCAAGGCGGTCATTGCCGCCGTTTCCAATTAACTCATTGGCCGTGGACGAGCCGACAAGAATGTCGGCATAGCTCGAGCCGATCGCGTTTTCGATGCTGGTCAAAGTGTCGGTTGTCGCGGCCGGACCGGTCTCGATGACGATGCCAGTTGCGAGATTAACTCGGACGGCCGACGTTGCGGTCGCATAGTCGACCGTATCGCGTCCATCGCCTCCGTTGATCACATCTGAGCCCGCGCCGGGCAGGAATAGATCGTCTCCCGATGTGCCGGTCAATTGATCGGCGCCGCTTGTGCCTGTGATGATGCTGACGGCTGGATCGAGACCGCGTGCGTCGACGGTCAAGCTTGCGGTCGCCGTTGACCGTTCGCCGTTGGCTGCCTGGATCGTGTAGGTGAAGGAAACGATGCCAACGTAGGCTGGTGTTGTGGTCAGCACGACGGAGCCGTCGGCGTCGAGGACGACGGTACCGACGTCGGACGCGCCAACGGCAACGATGCTTAAGCCTTCACCACGGTCGTTGTAGAGGAATGCTTCGGCTGGAATGACAACGGTTGATCCAAACAGGAAGACCTGAACGTCGTCATTGGCGCGCGGCGGTTCAGCATTCAAAATCGGCGGGGCCATGGCCAACAGATCGGCCCGGGTGAGGGTCGAACCGTTTTGGAGTTCGATGACCTCGATGCCTTCGCCGCGCATGAACCCTTCAAGCGTAACGCGGCCACCATTGGGGAAATCCAGGATCAGATCATCTGGTGCAGCGACGAGGCGATAGGCGCGCATCCCGGCCTCGTCGAGTTCGCCGGTCAGAGACAACTTGTCGGTGTCGGTGGCCGCGCCCGTATCGCGAATACGGATCGAGCCCTCGTCGGTGAAGTAAAGATACGTGTCGTTGCCTTCGCCGCCATCGAGCGTGTCGTCTCCGCCACCGCCGTAGAGCGCGTCGTTGCCGAGCCCGCCAAATAGTGTGTTGTTGGAGGTGTTGCCCTCGATCGTATTTGCAAGTTCGTTGCCGACGCCGATGGCCGCGCTACCAACAAGCTTGAGATTTTCGACGTTGGCGGCCAACGTGAAATTGACCGACGAATTAACTTGATCGATGCCGCGGCCAGCGCTCTCGATGACAACATCCCCCGCGTCGGCGACGATGTAGGTATCATTACCCGCGCCGCCAGACAGTGTGTCGTTGCCCGCGCCGCCATCAAGGATATCGTCGCCGCCGTTGGTCGTGATGGTGTCATTGCCATCGCCGCCAAAGACTTCGTCGTCGCCGTCGCTGGTTATGACGATGTCGTCGCCAGCGTCGGCGAGAACGACTGTGGCTTGGTCGATCGGGCCGATGATGGTGTCGGACGTGACGCTACCAATGAGTTGTTCTTTGGTGGGAGTGTCTTCTTCGTCGGGACGCGGCGGGGCAACGGGCTGCTCGCCAAAGCCGGTGAACAATTGACCACCGTTGGTGATTAAATTGACGGCTTCGTCCCAATTTGGCGATGCCGAGACGACGCCAAGCACGCCTTCGATTTCATCGTCGACAAAGCTGACGACGGGGAAGCTCAGGCCGTAGTCGCCGGATTTGTAGTTTAGGATCCGGATGTAGACGGGGTTTTCAAGCTCGGCGCCAAAGCCTGGCACATCTTCGCCGTTTGGCCCTCGCTCCGGGAAGAAGGTTGGAGCGCGAAGCCCTGGGAAGAGTTGGATGACAAGATCGGTACCTTCGCGCACGTAGGCAATCGAGCCTGCGAAGGTTATGACGCCAGCGGTTAAGTCGGTGTTGTTGACCTGTTGGCTTTGGGTTTGGTGCGTGAAGAAGCCGAGGAAATCATCTTCGGTTTCACCTTCATAGTCGATGCCACCGCTCAGCTTAAACAATGAGCTTGAGGCGAACGCGTCAAGCGTGCCGCTGAAGAAACCATACGAGACAAACAGTTCATCGCCAGCATCACCACCTGCCAGAATAAGTTCGGTGGCGACATCTTCGGTTGACCGCGCCGAGACGACGAAATCATCTTCGCCAGCGCCACCTTCTGCAAACGTCCGGCCTGCGCCAGCGATGATGATGTCGTTGCCATCGCCGCCCAAAATTTCGATATCGTAGCCGCGATCGCCGGTTCGCCCGCCAGCGGTCGTATTGCGGGCATCAATCAGGTCGGAGCCGCCGCCGCCGTCAAACCTAAGTATCTCGCTCGGCAAATAGACGATGTCGTCGAAATCGGTGCCGACAATGTCTTCAGCGTTCGCGATCCACCACGCATCAGAGTTACCGGTGTTGCCAATTTCGAGGCGGAACTCGAATGGGTCGACGGGCGTGAACGTGATCGGCGATTTGAGGTTTCGGAAGTTGAATTGGTCGCCGTATCCGCCGTTATCGCCGCCGAGGTCGAAGCGGATTTTCTGGTAGGTGATGACGACACCTTCGCCAACGAAAATCTGGTCGGATTGCTGGCTGAACACGAAGTCAAAAACAGACGCGAGCCAGTCGATTGCGCCTGAGCGGTTACCGCGCCCTTCGGCCAGGACAACGAGATCATGCGTTCGGCCGGGGATCCGAAATTCGTTCAGCTCAACCAGGATAGCGCCAGCGCCAGCGTAGCTGATCCTGTTTTGCCCATCGGCTTCATAGCTGTAGCGCGGATCGCCGCCGTGGTAGATGTTGCGGCCAGATGACCAGATGAAACTATCGTTGCCGCGGCCACCGAAAAATTTCTCGACGCGGAAGCCGCCCGGATCGTCGGTGCCCGTCAAGATGTCGTTGCCGTCGCCGCCCGACAGCGTGTTGAAGTTGATGGTTGGGAGGGTCAGCCGGTCGTCGGCGCCCGTTCCCAAATAGGTTGCAAGCCCGAAGGTGGAACGCAGGCCCCATGGCGCGTAGTCGTTGGCGTCGATCCCCGCTTGCCAAAGTACGGAGGCGAGGGCGGACGACGAGTTCTGCGTTGGATAGATCGAGTAATCCCACCCGAACGCGTAGTATTCAAAGCCGCCGGTGTTGATCCCCGAAGCGTAACGGGACATTTCGGTCCAGGCGAGCGATTCAATTCCAGCGATTGGCAGCGGTCGGCTTCCGCGACGCTCAGGCGTGCCGATCTCGGCGATCAGGTCTGCGCCTGTCAGGCTGTTATTCGCCCGCGACAGGGTCAAAGTCCCAGATGCGCCTAGAACGGATAATCTGGGTAACGCGGAGTCTGGCTGGACGGATAAGACGCCTTCCATGACGAACCAGTTGTCTTGTGGAACGTCGCCAGCGAAACGTGACCGATCGTTGGTGGTCTGGAGGTGATCAAGACCAAACCAGCCAAGAAAAAATCGGCCGATTGGAACGTATTCGATCCGAATGCTCGGCATTTGTGACCCCCCACCGCATTGAACAACTTCAAGTATTTTCGCTCAGTTCTCGGAGTATGCCCACGCGCAGGTTGTGCTGACAGCGCTGACAATCCCATGTTTATCGCATCATTACGGGTTTGGTTAAAGAGCAGTTCATATTTTTTCTATCGGTAGTTGTGCGCTTGCGAAGGTCCCGCTGCGGCGCATCAAACCGCGAGGTCGAGATTGACAAGTGGGGCTTGGTGCTTCACGTCACTGACGATATTGGTTGGAGACCATCCCGCCATTCCACGTCCGCCAGCGAGTTTCGCTGCCGGGCGCAATTGCTATTGTGGCGTTGGTCATTGCGGCCAACTCCAAGTCAAAGGCACCAACCATGGCGACGTTGTGGGGTCGGACGACATCGGCCAACGTTCAAAAGGCAATGTGGGCGCTCGCTGAAGCTGGCGTGGCGTATGAGCGGGTCGATGCTGGCGGCGCATTCGGAGGCCTTGATACGCCCGAGTTCACCGCGATGAACCCCAATCGGCTCATCCCGGTGCTCAAAGATGGCGATATGGTCTTGTGGGAGAGCGAGACGATCGTTCGCTACGTGGCATCGGTTTACGGACGCGGGACGTTGTGTCCAGCTGACCCCAAGCAGGCCGCGATTGCGGATCAGTGGATGATGTTTTCGGCCACGACGTTGCAACCGGAAATCATCGGAACGTGTTTCATGCAGCTGGTTCGAACCGCAGCAAAAGACCGCAATTTGGCGTTGATCGCGGCATCGGCGCAAAAAGTTGGCGACAAGCTCGGTTTGCTTGATCGGCAGCTTGCGGGGCGTCCGTTCATGCTCGGCGATCAGCTGACGATGGCTGATATTTCGGCTGGCACGTTGATGTATCGGTATTTCACGCTGCCGATGACACGACCTGCTTTGCCTAACGTTGAGGGGTGGTATGGGCGATTATCGCAACGGCCCGCGTATCAGTCGAGTGCGATGGTCGATTACTCGACGCTGATGGTCGCTTAATGATGCCTATTAGGATGCCAATAAGAATGCCCGTCAGACTATTTGGGTCCGCCATCAATTCGCAACGGAAGGTCGCTTAGCCGCCCATGTTTCAGTCGCTGTCCGACCGACTAAATGGCGTCCTCGATAAAATTCGGGGTCGCGGTGCGCTGACCGAAAGCGACGTCGCCGAAGCCATGCGGGAGGTGCGGCGCGCGTTACTCGAAGCCGATGTGGCGCTCGATGTGGTGCGCGGGTTCGTCGATGCGGTGAAGGCCAAGGCCGTCGGGCAAGAGGTCATCCGTTCGGTCAAGCCGGGGCAGATGGTCGTCAAGATCGTTCATGACGAACTGGGTGCCGTTTTGGGGTCGGATGCTGAGCCGATTGTCCTGTCGGCTGCCCCGCCGCTTGGCATCTTGATGGTTGGCCTGCAGGGCTCGGGCAAGACAACGACGACGGCCAAGATCGCCTATCGGCTGACCAACCGCGACCGCCGTAAAGTGCTGATGGCGTCGCTTGATACGCGGCGACCGGCCGCGCAAGAACAGTTACGGGTTTTGGGCGAGCAAACCGGCGTTGCGACGCTGCCGATCGTGGTTGGACAGACGCCGGTTCAAATCGCCAAGCGGGCGCAGGATGCAGCTAGGCTCGGCGGCTACGATGTTGTCATTTTCGATACGGCTGGCCGGGTCACGGTCGACGATGAACTGATGGCGGAAGCGGCCGAAATCAAGCGGATCGTCAACCCGCATGAAGTGCTGCTCGTCGTCGATAGTTTGACGGGCCAGGATGCGGTCAATACGGCGACGGCGTTTGACGGGCGGATTGGTATCACGGGTACGGTCCTGACGCGGGCTGACGGCGATGGTCGTGGCGGCGCAGCGCTATCGATGCGAGCGGTGACGGGCAAGCCGATCAAGCTGCTCGGCGTTGGCGAAAAGTGGGATGCGCTGGAAGAGTTCGACCCGAAGCGGGTCGCTGGCCGCATTCTTGGCATGGGCGATATCGTCGGGCTGGTGGAGAAGGCTGCCGAGACGGTCGATTTCGATAAGGCGCAATCGATCGCGCAGAAGATGCAGAAGGGGATCTTTGATCTCGAAAGCATGGCAGCTCAGCTCGTGCAGATGCAGAAGATGGGCGGCATGGGCGGCGTGATGGGCATGATGCCGGGCGTACGCGGCATGAAGGATCAACTGGCGGCAGCGGGGATGGACGACCGCATGCTGCGGCGTCAGCACGCGATTATTCAGTCGATGACGCCGAAGGAGCGACGGCATCCCAAGCTGCTCGACGGCAAGCGCAAAAAGCGGATCGCAGGCGGCTCGGGCACGAAGGTTGAGGAGATCAACCGGTTACTTAAGCAGCATCGTCAAATGGCCGACATGGTCAAGGAGATGGGCCGCAATCCGGGCATGATGAAAAAGATGATGGCGAGCATGGGCATCGGCGGCGGCATGGGTGGCCTTGGCGGCATGGGGGCTGCGCCAAGTGCGGCGGAACTGGCGACGATGGAAGCCGAACTGATGAAGCTCGACTCGAAGGCGATCGAAGCGCTGCCGCCTGAGGTGCGCGCGCAGTTTCCCAGGCTCAATGCGGCTGGTGGATCGGGGCGGGGTGGGACGGCACAAACTGGCCAAGGGGCGCCGGGATTGCCAGGACCGGTGGGATTACCAGGCCTCAGCGGCATCTCAAGCCGTGGATTGCCTGGTTTATCGGGGCTGCCGGGGCTTGGCGGCAAGCTACCGGGCTTGCCCGGCAAGAAGAGGTGATGGCTGCGCCTTCCCTTTGACGACGAGCGGGATCTCGTTTGGCGAACTGATCGGATTGATCGTCGACAAAATCAACCGTGACCGACTTAGCGAACTCACTTCGACTTAGACCAACGCAACCCAGTTAAACTCAACTTAGTTAAACTCAACGAAGGAAAAAACGACAATGCCTGTCAAGATGCGACTATCGCGCGGTGGTGCCAAAAAGCGGCCGTATTATTACATCGTGATTGCCAACGGAACGTCGCCTCGCGACGGGCGCTATATCGAACAGATCGGGACGTTTAACCCGATGTTGAAGAAAGACGATCCAGCGCGCGTTTCGCTCAACGCAGAGCGTGCGGCCCATTGGCTGAAGTGCGGGGCACAGCCGACCGACCGCGTTGCGCGGTTCCTCGACAAAGCTGGCCTCATGTCGCGGACGGTGTCGAACAATCCTGACAAGGCAAAGCCGAAGAAGAAGGCCCAGGAGCGCACGGCCGCTAAGGCAAAGGCTGCGGAGGAAGCAGCGGCGAGCTGAGGCGATCGAGGTCGTTGGCGTTTAGGTCGGGCGGGTCACAGCGCGTTAAATGGGGGACGGAGTGACGGGTGGAGCCAGAGTTGGCGCCGCCCGTTTTTCATTGCCGTTACGGTTTTGCTTGCCACGCGGCACTATGCAGATTGCGGGACAGGTGCTCGATGAAGGCGCGGGTCTTGGCTGGCGGATGTCGGCCAGCTTGATAGACGGCATGGATGCCATTCATTGAGACGGTGGGATGGTCCAGAACCAAGCTGGTGAGCGCGCCACACGCGATCTCTCGGTGGGCTAGGAAGGTTGGCACGTAGGCGATGCCTTGTCCCGCAACGGCGGCTGCAACGAGGGCTTCGCTGCTGCTTGAACGCAGGTTGCCCGAGACTGGAACTGAAATCGCGCCGCGAGGCCCGAAGTGCCAGTGCCCGATGCCGCCGGTTCGCTCTGAAAGCGTGTAGCAAAGGCAGTTGTGCGACGAGAGTTCAGAGATGCCACCGGGCGTGCTGTGGCGAGCAAGATAGTCGGGGGCAGCGACCACAACTGTTGGGCAGTCGCAAAGGCGGCGAGCGATCAGCGCGCTATCGGGCATCGTGCCGATACGGACGACGACATCCCAGCCCTCCTCGACGATATCGACCCGGCGATCGTTCAACCCAAGATCGACAATGATGTTCGGGTGGGCGCCTGTAAACGCCGCAATCAACGGAGCCACCTCTCGAACACCAAACGCTACAGGCGCGTTGAGGCGGATCGTTCCGCGGACCTCTAAAGTTTCTGCAGACGCGGCTGCGTCGGCGTCCTCAACGTCGGCCAGGATGCGCGTTGCGGCTTCTAGGTAGTTGCGGCCGACTTCCGTCAGCGTAACGCGGCGCGTAGTCCTGTGGAGTAGCTTCGCGCCCAGACGGGCTTCAAGAGAAGCCATATGTTTCGTCGCCATGGTCTGTGACATGTCGAGGGCCCGGGCCGCCGCCGAGAGACTACCGAGTGAGGCAACTTTGACAAAGACGGTCAGCCCGGTCAGGCGGTCAAGCATAAGCACACATCTCACACCGCTGGTGGGATCTTATAACCGAATTGGGCATCTTATCAAACTCAGGCTAACCGACAATATGGCCTGTACTCAAGCCAACCTGCGGCTTGAAAAACTTGTTTTTGGAGACTGCCATGACCGACATTCGCTCTGCCGACCTTGCCGCAACGCTGCTCCGTGTCACGATGGGGATCATGTTTCTCGCCCACGGGCTGCTGCTTAAAGTGATGACATTTGGCCTCGCTGGCACGGTCGCTTACTTCCAGAGCATCGGGTTCCCAGCATCCGTTGCTTACGCCGTGATCGGCGCGGAAATCATTGGTGGGCTTGCACTCATTGTTGGCTTTCATTCACGCTGGGTCGCGCTAATGCTCGTTCCGCTGATGCTCGGCGCGTTGATGCAGCATGTCGGCAACGGCTGGGTGTTTTCCGCCAAGAACGGTGGCTGGGAGTTCCCGGCGTTTTGGACGGTCGCGCTGTTCGTGCAGGCCTTGCTCGGTGACGGTGCCTATTCCATCAGCGGCGACCGCGCTGATGTTAAAATGCGCACCGCACGCAACGCGGCGTGAACTTTCACGGTTTGGATGACCTAAGGACGT
>JBBQNE010000138.1:0-8488 GCA_038329675.1 Hyphomicrobiales bacterium
ACCAGTTGCTTGTTGAGATGGACGGGTTTGAGACCAACGAAGGCGTCATCCTGATTGCTGCCACGAACCGTCCCGACGTGCTCGACCCGGCGCTCCTGCGCCCGGGCAGGTTCGATCGTCAAATCATGGTGCCAAACCCCGACGTTCTCGGTCGTGAGAAGATCTTGAAGGTCCACATGAATAAGGTGCCGCTGGCACCCGACGTGGACCCCAAGATTATCGCACGCGGCACGCCGGGCTTCTCAGGCGCAGATCTGGCCAACCTCGTCAACGAAGCAGCCTTGCTCGCCGCCCGCCGTAACAAGCGGATCGTGACAATGGGCGAATTTGAGGATGCCAAAGACAAGGTCATGATGGGCGCTGAGCGCAAGACCTTGGCCATGAGTGAGGAAGAAAAGCGGCTGACCGCATACCATGAAGCCGGTCATGCGGTCGTGGGCATCCACGTTCCGCTCGGCATCCCCGTGCACAAAGCGACGATCATTCCACGCGGTCGTGCGCTCGGCATGGTCAAGTTCCTGCCCGAGGGCGATCGGTATTCCATGAAGTATGTGGAATTCACCTCGCAGCTGACCGTTGCCATGGGCGGCCGCGTTGCCGAAGAGATCACCTTCGGCAAGGAAAATATCACGTCGGGCGCATCCAGTGACATCGAACAAGCAACGCGTATGGCCCGCGCCATGGTCACGCGCTTTGGCTACTCCGATAAGCTTGGCACCGTCGCCTATGGTGAAAACAACGAGGAAGTCTTCCTCGGCATGAGCATGGGCCGCCAGCAGAGCATTTCCGAGGCGACCGCGCAGACAATCGACGCCGAGGTGAAGCAGCTCGTCGACACCGCCTACGGTCAGGCGCGCAAGATCTTGACCGACCATAACGAAGAGTTCGTCCGCCTTGCGAACGCGCTGCTCGAGTATGAAACGCTGTCGGGCGAAGAGTGCAAAGCCGCGATGCGCGGCGATAAGATTTACCGCCCGTCAGATGACGATGGCAACGCGACAGCCGGATCCGCAGTTCCAGCGACTGGCCGTTCACGCCCCCGCAGCGAACCGACAGGTGGCCTTGAACCGGCCCCCCAGACCTGAGGATCGCATCTCTTAGCAACTGTCCTCAGTGATACCAGTCGGCCACCACAGCTACACCGTGGTGGCCGAATGCCGTTACGGGGGTGGAGCTTTGCCAGTGCCGGTTGAACTTAAACCGACGCCGAAACAGTTACTGCCTACCACTGCTGCCTGCTGCCCACTTCCCCCAACTGCCCACTCCCTTGATCGTCCGCGCCGGGCGCCGTAGGGCTGGCGCTTACACACCCTTGGACAGCGGACCTTGAATGAACGTGCTCTTGATCGGCTCCGGCGGCCGTGAACACGCCCTCGCCTGGGCCCTGTCGGCCTCCCCACTGATCGGCGCTCTGCACGTCTGCCCGGGCAATGCCGGGATCGCCGAGATCGCCCGCTGTAGTCCGCTTGACCATAACGACCACACCGCCGTCATCGCGTTCTGTCGCGACAACATGATTGGCTTCGTCGTCATCGGCCCCGAAGCTCCACTCGTCGGCGGCCTAGCCGATGCGCTGCAAGCCGCCAGCATTCGCCACTTCGGCCCGTCGGCCGCAGCCGCTCAACTGGAGGGCTCAAAAGCCTTCACCAAAGAATTGTGCCGCCAAGCCGGTATCCCAACAGCTGCCTACGCTCGGTTCACCGACGCCGTCGCAGCCCGGGCCTATGTCGCCAGCCAACCGCTGCCAATCGTCGTCAAAGCCGATGGCCTAGCAGCGGGCAAAGGCGTCGTCGTCGCCCTCACCCGCGCTGAGGCCAATGCCCACATCGATGATTGCCTGACCGGCGGAGCGCTCGGTGCCGCCGGTGCCGAGGTCGTCATCGAAGCGTTCCTGGAAGGCGAGGAAGCGAGCTTTTTCGCCCTGTGCGACGGCGTCAATGTTCTCGCACTCGCAACCGCCCAAGACCACAAGCGCGTCGGCGAAGGCGATACCGGCCCAAACACGGGCGGCATGGGCGCCTACTCGCCAGCGCCTGTCATGACGCCAGCGATCATTGAGCGAACGATGGCCGAGATCATCCATCCAACGGCCGCCACGATGGCTGCACGCGGCACACCCTTTAAGGGCGTTTTGTTCGCAGGCCTGATGATCGGCCCCGACGGCCCCAAGCTGATCGAATACAACGTGCGATTCGGCGATCCCGAATGCCAAGTGCTGATGATGCGGCTGAAGTCAGACATTTTGGCAGCCCTCCTCGCCACGGCCGATGGCGTTCTCGCCACCTTTGATATGCGCTGGCACGACGACGCCGCGCTCACCGTGGTGATGGCAGCGTCCGGCTACCCTGGCACACCGCAAAAGGGGACGGTGATCGATGGCCTTGATGCGGCCGCACGCGTGCCCGGCGTGCAGATATTCCACGCTGGTACCAAACGCGATGGCGACGGTCGGGTCATCGCCGATGGCGGCCGGGTATTGAATGTCACGGCGCGGGGCAAAACCGTCGCCGAGGCCCATGCGAAGGCCTACGAAGCGGTCGATAAAATTAACTGGCCAGGCGGGTTTTGCCGCCGCGACATCGGCTGGCGAGCCATGTCGCGCACGTGATCGACGTGTCGCGCGGATGATCGACCCGGCCCAACGCTGTGCCGCCCTGCTCGGCACACGCTGGTTTTCCTACGCTCCGTTGGACCAAGCTCTCAGTCGCATCCGCCGTCCGCAGTCGCTGATTTCGAACTGGAACAATTCGGTCGGCTACACGTTTTCCAGCCATCTCGAACCGATGGAGAAATCGCATGACCATCATCACAGACAATCTTGGCCTCGCACTATTCCTGACGATCGTTGTCGGCAGCGTGCTCATGCTTGCTCTGGCCAGCGACAATTCGGACCACCGCAGCTTGAACCGCGACAGTTCGAACAACACGAAGTAACGGCCGCGCGACACCGCGTAGCTGTACGCCCCGGTGGAATGCTGCTCCCCTGCGGTCCACCGGGGTTCGTCGTTGAAAACGCCGTATGGTTTTCGCGTAGACGCACAATGTTATTTGGACATGTAAGTTAGACAGAAATACTTCGCGCGCTGGTCTGGCACGCGATCGGGCGCGGCCGATATTCCCGGCGAGCGCAACCAGCCAGCAGTGTCGGCCAATGGGCATGGCAGTATTTAAAGTGGCCAGCCCAGGCCGTAGGCCCGACTTCGTGGACCCGAGTCGTTCGCCCGGCTTAGGTTTCCCAACGAAGTTGTCGCGAACTTGCCATCTGCACGACACCTTGTTCCATCCCCCCGCTCAAAGTATAGCGGTCACCGGAACGGAGAGGTGGCCGAGTGGTTTAAGGCAGCGGTCTTGAAAACCGCCGTGGGGGCGACCTCACCGTGGGTTCGAATCCCACCCCCTCCGCCACGTTTCACGCCGTCCAGCCGGCACTCATGTCAGCGTCCTCAGTCTGGTGTTTGCGGCAGTGCAGGTTTGCCTCTGCGGTTTATCGTGGCGTGAATGCCGCGTCGCGCTTGGGAACCAATGTTGACCCCGGCCGTTGTCCTAGCGCTGGGAGGCTCGCCGTCGCGCGTGTCGAACTGCTGCCGCGAGCTTCTTTTCTAATCAACATGGCATTGGACTGGTCGACACCGTCGGTAGGTTCGATGCGGTTGCTGCCGCTGACTGCGGGTCAACACGTTCAAAGCGTCGCCCGCACGCCGTTCAGGAATAGCAGGTCTTCGAGCGCGACACCGCCTCGCCATGATACGTCCCGAATCAACGACCAATTATTGAACGCGCATCACTTTCGCGGGTTAATCGCTGTACGACCTCCAGGGGAGAACTATCTCATGATGACAATCGCACGCGCCTTTCGGTCGATTTTGCTCGCGCTAACAGCGGTCGGTGTCTCTGCCACAGCGACGTTGGCCGACACAGGTTACGTGACGCTGACGATCTATAAGGCTGGCTGGGTTATTGGCGGTTCGGGCGGCACCGGAACGCTCAATTTCGGCGGGCGAACGTATGATTTGTCTGCGGGCGGTCTTGATTACGGGCTGGTCTTTGGCGGGTCAAAAACGGTGCTGCGCGGTAAAGTCCGCAACATCACCAAGCCATCGGACGTGGCTGGTGTCTATGGCGCCGCTGGAGCGGGGCTCGCCGTCGGATCTGGAGCCCGCGCGATTATTTTGACCAATCAGAAGGGCGCCGTATTGGAACTATCGGGCCGCCAGACCGGTCTCATGGCGAACGTTGATCTAAGCGGATTGGCCATTTCGCTCAAATAAAAGCGTGCCGACGGCCGACGCGCCCGACGATAGCTCGCGGATACGTTCCGCCAGACTTGGTCTGCTCCGCCCGGTCGGCCGGGCTTTTGCTATCGTCGAGTGTGTTCCCAAGGCGCTGAACTTACTGCATAAGCGCGGTCCGAACCCTCCAGTTGGCCTGAGCTATGACCGCCGACACCGAGATCGATAACGACGCCGAAGGCGCTGGCAACCCCTCAGCCCCCGAAAATGCCGTTACACCTGCGCGGCAGCTGGTTGTTGCGATCGCGGGCAGGCCTAATGTCGGCAAATCGACGCTCTACAATCGCCTCACTGGAACGCGCGATGCGCTCGTGTCCGACCTCCCAGGGCTTACGCGCGACCGCCGCGACGGCGATGCCGACGTGCTGTCCCATAAGGTCACGATCATCGATACGGCGGGCCTCGAGGTCGCGACGCGGGGTTCGATCGCCGAGCGGATGCGGCGCCAATCCGAGATCGCGATCGCGAGCGCAGACCTTGTGCTTTTCGTCATCGATGCCCGCTCAGGTGTCGTCGCCGACGACCAAGTCTTCGCCGAGTTGGTGCGCCGCTCGGGCAAGCCAGTCATTCTAGTTGCGAACAAATGCGAGGGCCGCAAGGGCGACAGCGGCATCTTGGACGCCTACGAACTTGGTTTCGGCGATCCACTTCCGGTTTCCGCTGAACACGGCGAGGGCTTCGACGACCTCGAATGGGCTATGCTCGGCGCGCTGGGATTGCCGCCACCCAAGCCGGCCGCGAAGCGCCGCCGACGTGGCGTCTACGTCGAAGATGATCATCAGGTCGAAGCCACCGATAATCTAGATGCGGACGACGAGGCGGACGGGGCCGGGTTGCCAACAAAGCCAATCCGGCTCGCGATCGTTGGTCGCCCGAATGCTGGCAAATCAACGCTCGTTAATGCATTGCTTGGCGAAGACCGGATGATTACGGGCCCAGAGCCAGGATTGACGCGGGACAGCGTTGCCTCTGAGATCAATTGGCAGGGCCGACCGTTTACGATTTACGATACGGCAGGTCTGCGCCGCAAAGCCAAGATCACGGAAACGGCTGAGAAGTTGTCGGCGAGCGATAGCATTCGCGCCTTGCGCTACGCCGAGGTCGTCGTGCTGCTGATCGACCCGGAGCGCCCGTTTGAACATCAGGACATGACGATTGCAGATATGGCAATCGAAGAAGGCCGTGCGCTGGTGATTGCGATCAACAAATGGGACCTCGTTGAAGATAAGCAGGCCAAGCTGAAGCAATTGCGTGAGGACTTTGAGGGCCGCCTGTCACAGGCCCATGGGATTGCCATGGTGACGATCTCAGCGTTGGCGGAAAAAAACCTCGACAAGCTGATGGCCGCCGTCGTCAAGACGTATGAAATCTGGAACCGCCGCCTACCAACTTCGGCGCTCAACCGCTGGCTCGCAGAGGCGACCCAACGGCACGCTCCACCAGCCACGAGTGGGCGGCGAATCAAGCTGCGCTATGTCACGCAAACGACCGCGCGGCCCCCAACGTTCGTTGCGTTTTGTTCCAAGCCCGAGGACGTGCCGAAATCCTACGTCCGCTACTTGGTTAACGGCCTGCGCGAAGCGTTCGATATGCCGGGCGTGCCAATCCGCTTCCAGTTGCGCAAAAGTGACAACCCCTATGTCAGCGAATAAGCATTGCCCGTAGGGCAAAACATTGGAACCTGTTTCGCGGTATGACGTCATGCTCTAGCCATGGCGCTATTGCGTATCAGCGGCGACGGTGAGAGCAGCCACCGCCATCTCAATCAGGCACTCAAGCAAAATTCAGGACACGACGCCCATGACGACGATCTTCGCCGCCAAGCGAAATACCATTGCTTGCCTCGCTACGGCGTTGCTGGTTGCCGGGAGCACCGCCGCGGCCGCCTACAACGACAAAATTCAAGACAACTGCAGGGACGATTACTTGACGTATTGCACCGCCCATCCGATCGGCAGCACCGCAATGCGCCGTTGCATGGAAGCAAATGGCAAGCAACTGTCGAAGCAGTGCGTTAACGCACTCGTCGATGCGGGCGAAATCCCGCGCAAACTTCGCCGTTGACCGGCGTCGATACGGCGATGTCGGGTGCAGAACGCTTGGCGCCAGTCGCACCATAGTAATCTCACGGCCGAGAGTTCAGCGGCGTTATAAACGCGGCGTGAACTCCCGGCCTTGGACCATGGCAGCGGCCCAGAGCGAGGACGCTGTCCAACAGGGTGCTGGTGGTCTAAGCCACCCTGCGGACCGGCATCGACGCGCCGAACGGGCGCCTGCGAACGATGGAAATTAGAGGCTCGCCGCAGAATTTCAAGGCCTGCCCATTTTTAACGTGAAGTTTTTATGACGGTACCGCGATTGCGCTGAGCTTGCGAAGGCAGAGCGACCGTTGGGCGGACGCCCAATCATGCCGACTGCGATGCCTAACGCGATGACCAACCCGTGCCCGAGCAAAAACTACCCGAGCAAAAACTACCCGAGCAAAGACTGACCGAGCAAAAAGTGACCGAGCAAACAGCCCCCGAAGCCTCCAAACGGACAGACGTGCTGTTCTACCACCTCGAGCGGCAGCCGCTCGAAGCTGTCCTGCCAGCGCTGCTCGAAAAGACGCTGGAACGTGGCTGGCGCGCGGTGGTGCAGGTCGGTTCGCAAGACCGGCTCGAAGCGATCGATGAGATGCTATGGACGTATCGCGCAGATAGCTTTCTGCCCCACGGACGAGCCCGCGACGGCCAACTGGAAAAGCATCATGACCAGCAGCCAATCATTCTGACGACCGGGGTGGACACGCCAAATGGCGCCAGGGTTCGCTTTTTGGTCGAGGGTACGCAAGCGTCGTCCTTCGAGACACTGTCGCTCAGCCTTGACCGTATCGTCATCCTGTTCGACGGGACCGATCCAATCGCAACGCAGGCCGCCCGGGTTCAATGGAAGGCGGCCAAGGCCGCGGGCGCAGCGGCTACCTATTGGCAGCAAAACGAAAACGGCCGCTGGGAAAAACGGGCCTGACATTGGTTATATCGCGCCCATCTCGCCAGCGCTTTTAGCAATCTGCCGCTCGAGCGAGGTGGTGCCGACCAGCCGTTGCGTGGCTTTGCACAACGACTGCTAAATCAGGATTTAGAAACGGTTCGGGGCCCACCTGTCGCCAGGCCGGCCCCGTTCACTCCCCAGACTTGGACCTTTTATCTTAGGCTTGCGTGGTCCTTCGCGTCAGCATGCGGACCATGCGAGACAGCGCCGCGTGTGTCAAGAAACCGCTGCGGCAAAAACGGGAAATTTTCTCAAAAAAACAAGCGGTAAAAGGCTTGACGACGCAAAGCTGCCTAGCGGTTAGCCATCGCCATAAAAGTCGGCAGCGTGAGGACGAGCGCGGCGGCGAGCCAGATACCCAGCGACATGGGCGAGCTGTTTTTTTGACCAGCCCAGCGTTCGTAAAGCGCGGCCGGCACGCCAGCAAGAACGAGCGTCGTTGCCGAGACAAACAACGACGTCAGATAGAGGTAAACGATCGGCGTTTGTAGGAACGTCCCGGCCACGAACGGCCGCATCAAGATCGCGGCCATGTCCATGAATGGCGAAAACGCTTGGCCGTTGAGTAGCGTGGTTGCCGTGGTCGCGATCAGCAGCACGTCGCGCTGCATAACGTCTTGCCGCTCCTGCTGATCGCGCTCGAACTCGTGTTTGTCATCTGACATGGCGCTACGCCCCCGCTGTCGTGAGGCGCATGCCCAAGGCAACCGCGCTGATGAACCAGAACATTCGAAACGCCAACAGCCAGACGAGCGCCAGAATGATGCACAAGCCGTCTGGGACGATGCGTGGCGTGATGGCGCGAACGAGCTGCAGAACCGGGTCGGTGATCGCGTGAAATGCACGAACGATGACGACGTCGCGGCGGTCGGCAAAAAACAGGTCGAGTAGGTATCGGGCGATGATCGAATACATCAAGGCAGCCAAGACCAATGACGGTCCATGGTACCACCAGAACGTGAAGAAGTGGTCGGTGACCGACATCGACGAACCATCCAATTGGGCTGAAGCGGTGGGGTCAAACACAAAAGAGGGGCGGGCCGATGATGACCCGCCCCTCGATGGCGTTCAGATGCACGCCGTCAATGTGCTGCGACGGCGGCGTCCTTGTCTTGCATGATCGTATCACCACGCTTTATATACAGGAAGTTCATTATACTGTGCCA
>JBBQNE010000139.1:0-8387 GCA_038329675.1 Hyphomicrobiales bacterium
ATGTCAGCGCGGGGGCAGCCTGCTGCAGTTGCGAGCCGTGGACCGACGGCGGCTGATCGCGACGGGCGACATACGGGGACCGTCGACGAGGATGAGGCCGACGAGCTTGAACACGAGCTGGCGCCTCAGCTGCGCTCTAAGGTTGCTGACAACGCACGGCCGTTGGCACCTAAGCGCGCGCACACCGTTGAGGCTGAATACGGACTAGAAGCTGCGCAGGGGGCTGGGTCCGCGGCTGCTCAGTATGGCTCGGAATTAGACGCTGAGCCTGAAGCTGAATACGGCCCTGCGGCCGACTATGTTCACGATGTTGAAGAAGAGCTCGAATACGAGCCGGAAGAAGAACCCGAATACGAGCCCGAATACGAGCCAGAGCCGGAATACGAGCCGGAACCAGAACCAGAGCCCGTCCGAAGGTCGTCAACCCAGGCAGGCGCCCGTGGGCGGCAGACCCGCGAGCCGGCAGCTGACGCGTCGTCGACGCGGTGGTCGCGCCTCGGCGTGCCAGCGCAAGTCTCGCCCGAACCGTATGCGATCCCACCGGCCGAAGTGTCAGCAGCTGTATCGGCCGACGAATGGACCGGAGGCGGTGCCCCGTTGGTGCCTATTCGACAACCACGGCGCGTTCCGGGCTGGCTACTTGCCGTCGTGGGTTGTGTCGCGGCCTATGGCCTGATCTCGTTTACGGGCGTCGGCAATGGCGTGAACGACAGCTTTAATTCGGCGATCGTCGGCATCACAAAAATGTTTGAGCCAGCGCCGCTGGCGCCGTGCCCGCCTGGAAAAGTCCGCGCGCCCGACCGCAAATGTTGGCCGATCCTGCGGAAGTCCAGCGATGCAGGTGGCTTGCCGACATTGACCACAATTGCAACGACCGAGATCGCACCAGCCAAACCTGGGTCGGCCAAGCCACGTTCAGCGGCGCAAACCCAGGGAACGTCGTAAGACGGGTGGGGCACGTCTTAAGACGCATGGGGCCAAGGCTGGGTCGCGCTGAATGGCCGCCGCGTTCTGCGCCCGTCGGCCATGTTGCACCAACAAAACAAGTGTAATGAAACCTTGACACTTTATTCCGCGTAGCTTCTCGTAGCCGACGGGGGAGCGGTTCTCCGCCGGTTTTCGATCGAAGCGGAGCGGAGAAGCCTTTGCGTATCGCCGTCGTGGGTGCTGGGATCACGGGCCTATCGGCCGCGTGGCTGGCGAGCACGGGTCATGATGTGACCCTTTTTGAAGCTGAACCGCGGCTTGGCGGGCATTCCAACACCGTTGACGTTGAAGCCCCCGAGGGGTCGATCCCAATCGATACGGGCTTTATCGTCTACAATCCGCCAGCCTATCCCAACCTCGTTGCACTTTTTGCCCATCTCAATGTTGAGACGAGGCCCAGCAACATGAGCTTTGCGGTTTCGCTTGACGGCGGGCGTTATGAATACTCCGGCACGGGATTATCTGGATACTTCGGGCAGCGCGACAACATCGCGAGCTTGGCGCACTGGCGCATGGCTGCAGATATCGTGCGCTTTCATCGCGAAGCCGTGCGTCTGATTGGACGGGGCGCAGACGCCAGTTACTCGCTTGGCCAATTCCTGCGCGAGCGCCGGTACAGCGCGCACTTCATCGAGCGGCACATTCTGCCGATGGCTGCAGCGATCTGGTCGGCGCCAGCGACGGAGATGCTGGACTACCCGGCGGCGTCGTTTGCGACGTTCTTTGCCAATCATCAATTGCTGCAGGCGTCCGGCCATCCCGTTTGGCGGACTGTCGCGGGCGGTAGCCGATCCTACGTCGCGAAAATACGCCAAGCGTTTGCCGGTACGATCCGGGTTGGCGATCGGGTCGTGCGGCTGACGCCTGGACCGGCGGGCGTGGACGTCGCGACCGCGTCGGGGTGGCACGAGCATTTCGATCGCGTTGCCGTATGTTGTCATGGCGATGCCGCGCTGCGTCTGATCGATACGCCGACGGTAGAAGAACAAAGTGTCCTCGGGTCGTTTCGATACGCCAGCAACACCGCCGTGTTGCACCGCGACCGCCTGTTTATGCCGCGTCGGCGATCCGTGTGGTCGAGCTGGAATAACGTGTCCCGCGATCCATCCGCGCCAGTCGTCGTAACCTACTGGATGAATTCGCTGCAGCCGCTTGCCACAGCCACGGACTACTTTGTGACACTCAATCCACATGACGAGATCGCACTGGGGTCCAAGGTCGCCACGTTCAACTATGATCACCCGCTGTTTGATACAGCTGCCATTCGCGCCCAGGCCGCCATCTGGGATCTGCAAGGACGGCGGGGGATGTGGTTTGCTGGTGCGCACCTGGGCTCGGGGTTCCATGAGGATGGCCTGCAGGCGGGTCTTGCGGTTGCCGAAGACATGACGCGCGACGAGGGGGCTGCCGTCGCGCGGCCGTGGCCAACTGACAATTCGCGGCTGGTGTTACCGGTTGGCTTCCACACGCGGCGAACACAGTCTGCCTTCCATACCTCGCGCACCCTCCGACCTCATACCGCGCTGGCGGAGGCGATGTAATGCACGTCGCCCCGATCGGTGCGTCAGGGCCGCCCGCACCGTGCGTGTTCGCAGGTCGGGTCGTGCACAAGCGTCTGCGCCCGAAGCCCCACGCGATGGCCTACGACGTGTTCTGGCTGTTTTTGGACCTGGATCGGCTCGCCGAGACGGCGGCCCAGCTGCGCCTTCTATCGATTAACCGTTGGAACGCGATTTCATTCCATGAACGCGACCATGGCGAGCGAAGTGAGAGCCGGCGACGCGATCGTCACATCGGACATTTGGCTGGCGACGGCGACGGGTCGCTCGCTGCGCATGTCCGGCAAACGTTCGCAGCCCACGGATTGGCGCATGCTGGGCACCGGGTTTGCCTGCTGTCGTACCCACGTATCGTCGGCTACACGTTCAATCCGATCGCGGTCTATTTCGGCTATGACGCTGGCGGCGCATTGGCTGGTGCGATTTATGAAGTCAACAATACGTTTGGCGAGCGGCACAGCTACGTGACCGCGATTTCGCCCGATTGCGCCCCAGTTCATGCGCATGGGTGCACGAAGCGGCTCTACGTCTCGCCATTTACCGAAATGGCTGGTCGTTATAGCTTTCGCCTGACCGAACCTCGCGATACGCTGACGCTTGGGGTTATGTTGCGGGACGGCGAGGGGGCGTTGCTTAAGACACATTTTACCGCGCGCGCGCTGCCGCTCACCGATGGCGTGCTGGCGCGATTGTCGGCGTCGATCCCGTTGATGACGGCAAAGGTGATGGCTGGCATCCACTTTGAAGCGGCAAAGCTTTGGTGGAAGGGCGTGCCGTTGACGGTCAAGCCTGCCGGGCGGGCGTATGGGATGTCGGGGATGACACCATCTGCGGGCGACGGGGTGCTGACTAGCGCGGCGACTACGGGGCTCAAACTGAGCGGGCCGATCGCACACGGTTTCACACCAAGCGGGCCAATACCGGGCGGGCCAATACCGGGCGGGCCAATACCGAGCGGTTCCATAGCAAACGGTTCCATAGAAAACGGGCCGTCACTCACTTACGTCGAGGATCGAGGCTGACGATGCAAAGCGACGACACCCTCGACTCTAACCGACTTATCGCGCCAACCGACGCTCGCGCCCAGAGCCCGCGCACGCCACGCCCCGGCCGCTTTTCGTTGCGTGAAGCTGCGATCGTGCGGGCTGTGTCGCGCGTTCTGGCGGGAACCAAGCTGAACGGAACCCTGCGGCTTGATCTGCCATCGGGCCGAAGCGAAGTGTTTGGTGGCGCGCGCTCGGGACCAGACGCGCACGTCACGATGCGTTCGTTTGCGCCGCTCTGGCAGGGGCTCCGCCGGGGATCGCTCGGCCTCGTTGAAGCCCATATCGATGGGGCCATCGACACGCCCGACCTCGGCGCGGTGCTACGGTTTTGCCTAGCCAATCGCGGGGCCTATGCCGCGCTTGGTGGCGGCTTCCTGCGCTCGCGCTTGCTCGGCCGAGTGCAGCACCGCCAGCGGGCCAACACGCTCGATGGCAGCCGTCGTAATATTGCGGCCCACTACGACCTCGGCAATGCGTTCTATGCGCTGTGGCTCGATCCGACGATGATGTATTCCTCCGCGATGTTTGATGGCGCGGCGGAAGAAGCGTTGCACGACGCGCAGCTCGTTCGTTTGCAACGGATTGCGGCGGCACTGGACCTGTCGCCTGGACAGCGCGTTCTGGAGATCGGCTGCGGCTGGGGCGGCCTCGCTGAGACGCTCGCGCGGGCTGGCGCAATCGTCGACGCGATCACGATTTCGGCGGAGCAATTGGCGTTTACGCAAGCTCGTCTTGCCGACGCTGGACTGACGGAGCGGGCACGCGCGCGGTTTTGCGACTACCGCCACCTCGACGGGCACTACGACCGCATCGTTTCAATCGAGATGATCGAAGCGGTCGGCGAGGACAACTGGCCGGTGTATTTTAACACGCTGTCAGACCGATTGGTGCCGGGCGGCTCCGCGGTGCTGCAAGCGATCACGATTGACGCTGTCCACTTCGACGCCTACCGGCGCGACCCGGATTTTATTCAACGCTACATTTTTCCAGGTGGCATGTTGCCAACCATCGAAGCGATGGCGGCGGAAGCTGAACGGGCCGGGCTGCAATTTGAAATCGTCGAGCGGTTCGGCCGCGGCTATGCCAGGACGCTGGCCCATTGGCGCGATGCCTTTGACGCCGCATGGCCGCGCATTGAGGCGCTTGGCTTCGATGACCGCTTCCGCCGGATGTGGCGCTATTACCTGACCTATTGCGAGGTGGGGTTTGAGGCGGGTGACATCGACGTCGGGCTCTACCGCCTCCGCCGCACGGGCTAACGGCTAGCGGCCGCATTGCCGTTGGCAGTTCTTGAATAACGCAGCTCAGGTCGCTGGGGCCGCTGCACCCGCAGCGACGGATTTGGCTGGATCAGCGATCGCGAGATCTGCGAACTCCTGGTCTGTAAACACGCGGCTGCGCGTCAAGAACCGAACGCCTTCTGGGATCTCAAGTGAGAAGCTCGCGCCGCGGCCCGGCACCACGTCGATGATTAATTGCGTGTGTTGCCAGTAGGCGAATTGGTCGGGCGACATGTAAAACGGATAGCCGCCGATCGTGCCCATCAGCACGTCACGCTCGCCGATTTTGAAGTCGCCGTCCTGGAAACACATCGGCGCGCTGCCATCGCAGCAACCGCCCGATTGGTGGAATACGAGCGCGCCGAAGCGGCTCGACAGTTTTTCGATCAGCGCCTTGCTGGCGTCCGTCGCGATCACGCGTTCGACCATGCTGGCGCTCCTATCGATTTGGTGCGGACGGGGCGGATATGTTCAAGCCGGGATCCGGCTCCCGTTGGGAATAACGATGGCGAACATATCCGCAAGGCCCGCGAGCGTTGCCTCGTGGAGCTGTTGGGCGGGGACATCGGCGCCAACTGGATTTGGCAACGACCGGGTCGCGGTGGCGTTGCCGACGACCGTTGGCCGGTAGCCGTGGTTGAAAGCTGCCCGCGCGGTTGAATTCACGCACACGTGCGTCATGAAACCGGCGAGGATCAGGTCGGACGCTCCAGCCGCTTTGAGCCGCGCGTCGAGATCAGTTTTTTCAAACGAACTCGGATAGGCTTTGGTGATCACGACCTCACCGGCGCGCGGGGCGACGGGGTCAGAGATCGTGCCGATGTGGGCGCGGACGTCGTAGGGCGAACCCGGGCCGGCATCGTGCTGGATGTGGATGATGTTGATGCCAGCAGACCGGGCACGGTCGAGCAGCTTGGCGCATTCTTCCAGCGCGGGCTCGACGCCCTCAAGCTGCATCACGCCCTCGCGGTAGGTGTTCTGGCAGTCAATGAGAATGAGCGTTGATTTCGATAGGGGCGCTGGCTCAACGGGCATCGCCAACAGCGAACGCAGGGTCGGCGAGGTCATGGCAGGCTCCAAGATCATCTTTTGAAATAAGGTGCTGCGGACTGACTGGAGCCAATCCGCAGCGTGGCGTTCACAACGTGTGTCGTCAGCTCAGAAGAAACCGAGCCCTCAAAAGAACCCGAGCGCCTTCGGGCTATAGGAGACGAGCATGTTCTTCGTCTGCTGATAATGGTCGAGCATCATCTTGTGGTTTTCGCGACCGATGCCCGACTTCTTGTAGCCACCGAACGCGGCGTGCGCCGGGTAGAGGTGGTAGCAGTTGGTCCACACGCGGCCAGCCTGGATGGCGCGGCCGAAGCGATACGCCTGCGTGCCGTTGCGGGTCCATACGCCAGCACCAAGACCGTAGAGCGTGTCGTTGGCGATCGACAGGGCTTCCTCGGCATCGCTAAAGGTCGTGACCGAGACAACCGGGCCGAAGATTTCCTCCTGGAAGACACGCATCTTGTTGTGGCCTTCAAGGACCGTCGGCTGCATGTAATAGCCCTCGGAAATCTCACCGCCCATGGTTGCACGCTCGCCGCCAGCCAGCACGTTGGCGCCTTCTTTACGGCCGATGTCGATGTAGGACAGGATCTTTTCGAGCTGGTCGTTGGACGCCTGCGCACCGATCATCGTGGTGCTATCGAGCGGGTGGCCCTGCTTGATCTTGGCGACGCGGGCAAGTGCGCGATCCATGAACTTTTCATAGATCGACCGCTCGATCAAAACGCGGCTCGGGCAGGTACAGACTTCGCCCTGGTTGAGGGCAAACATCGTAAAGCCCTCCAAGCACTTGTCGAAGTAGTCGTCGTCTTCATCCATGACGTCTTTGAAGAAGATGTTGGGCGACTTGCCGCCAAGCTCCAGCGTGCACGGGATGATGTTTTCAGACGCGTATTGCATGATCAGTCGGCCGGTCGTCGTCTCACCGGTGAACGCAATTTTGGCGATGCGTGGTGACTGGGCGAGCGGTTTGCCAGCTTCGATGCCAAAGCCGTTGACGACATTGAGGACGCCAGGCGGCAAGATGTCGGCGATCAGTTCCATCATCGCCATGATCGACATTGGCGTCTGTTCGGCTGGCTTCAGCACGACGCAATTGCCAGCGGCTAACGCGGGCGCGAGCTTCCAAGTCGCCATCAGGATCGGGAAGTTCCACGGGATGATTTGCCCGACGACGCCGAGCGGTTCATGGAAATGATAGGCGACGGTGTCGTGATCAATCTCGCAGATCGACCCCTCTTGGGCGCGGACGCAACCGGCGAAATAGCGGAAGTGGTCGACGGCGAGCGGCAAATCGGCATGCGTCGTCTCGCGGATCGGTTTGCCGTTATCCAAAGTCTCGACGAGGGCCAAAACGTCGATGTTGGCTTCGACCACATCGGCGATCTTGTTGAGCATCTTGGCGCGATCGGCCGGCGAGGTTCGGGCCCAGGCGTCCTTGGCCTTATGGGCAGCGTCGAGGGCGAGTTCGATGTCCTCTGACGTTGAGCGCGCGATTTGGCAGATCGGCTTGCCGGTGACCGGGGAAATGTTGTCGAAATACTGGCCACGGACCGGGGCGACCCACTTGCCACCGATGAAGTTTTCATAGCGTGACCGGACGGCCAAGCGACCTTTCAACTTCTCATAAGCAATGTGCAGCATTTTGGTTCTCCTTTGGGACGTTTCCTGCGGGGGGATTGCGTGTTTTTATGGCATTTTCCAGCGGTCGGGCGCATTATAGCTCTCGTGGCGTGGCGTCGGCAACCTCTTCTCAATGAACAGCCTCGACGCATCGGGCTTGATCCGTTCGGAGGTAGGGCTGGGACTGCTGCGGGCGGCTGGTTGTCCACAGACAAGACTTGGATCGCCACGGATGGGGCCTAATGCGGGCGATCTGAGCCGCTACGTTTGGATTCGAGGGTTGCGTAAATGGCCAGCCCCATCGCACCGCAGCATCTGAGGCCGATCATGGGCGTAGCCCGATCCAGTTCATCGCAATCAAATTCGCCGCGTTTTAACGGGCCACGGTTCAAAACCAGTGCTGGCGTGAGCGCGGCTGATGAAGCAGCCCCGCTCGGGCTCAACAGTAGCGCGCCGACGGCATTTCTTGGAATTACGCAATCGGCCCGCGGGTTTGCGTGGCGCGAACGGCTTCAGCCCAACCAGCACAAGCTCGCCGCCGCAATCGCCCAGCAGCACGGGCTGCCCGATCTGCTTGGCCGCGTGCTTGCGGCGCGCGGGGTGCGGCTTGACGAAGTGGCAACCGTGCTCGAGCCGACAATTAAAGCGCTGCTGCCCGATCCGTCGCGGCTCAACGACATGGACAAGGCCGCCGCGCGCCTCGCCGACGCCGTCATCGCGCGTGAGCCCGTTGCGATTTTTGGCGATTACGATGTCGATGGCGCGTGCTCGTCGGCGCTGCTCGCGCGGTTTTTGACGCACCACGGGGTGCCTGCCCGCATCTACATTCCCGACCGGCT
>JBBQNE010000140.1:0-8338 GCA_038329675.1 Hyphomicrobiales bacterium
GACGTTTACGATGGCCAATATCATCGCGCGGACCAACCGCCCGGCATTGGTGCTGGCGCCCAACAAGACGCTGGCGGCGCAACTCTACGGCGAGTTCAAGAGCTTTTTCCCAAACAACGCGGTCGAGTACTTCGTGTCGTATTACGACTATTATCAGCCAGAAGCCTACGTGCCGCGGACCGACACGTATATCGAGAAGGAAAGCTCGATCAACGAGCAGATCGACCGGATGCGACATGCTGCAACGCGCGCGCTGCTCGAACGTGACGATGTGGTGATCGTGGCGTCGGTCTCGTGCATCTACGGCATTGGCTCTGTCGAGACGTATACGGCGATGACGTTCACGGTGAAGGTCGGCGAGCGGTTGTCGCGCGACCAGTTGCTGGCCGACCTCGTTGCGCTCCACTATAAACGCAACGAGATCGGGTTCGCGCGCGGGGCCTTTCGCGCCAAGGGCGACACGGTGGAGCTGTTCCCGGCGCACTTGGAGGATCGGGCGTGGCGGTTTTCAATGTTCGGCGATGAGATCGAGAGCATCACGGAATTCGATCCGTTGACCGGTCAAAAGACCGGCGATCTCGCGCTCGTCAAAATCTATGCAAACTCGCACTACGTGACGCCCAAGCCGACGCTGCAGCAAGCGATCCGCGCGATTAAGACGGAGCTCAAGGCGCGCCTCGAAGAACTGTATGCGGTTGGCAAGTTGCTGGAAGCGCAGCGGCTCGAACAACGAACGACGTTCGATATGGAGATGATGGAGGCGACCGGCAGTTGCCCAGGCATTGAAAACTATTCGCGCTATTTGACGGGCCGGGCGCCGGGCGAGCCGCCGCCAACGTTATTTGAGTACCTGCCCGATAACGCGATCGTTTTCACCGATGAAAGCCATGTCACCGTGCCGCAAATTGGCGGCATGTTTCGCGGCGACTTCCGGCGCAAGGCGACGCTTGCCGAATTCGGGTTCCGGTTGCCATCGTGCATGGACAATCGGCCGATGCGGTTTGAAGAGTGGAACGCGATGCGGCCGACGACAGTCCACGTGTCAGCCACGCCAGGTGGGTGGGAACTGGAGCAGACCGGCGGCACGTTCGCCGAGCAAGTTATCCGGCCGACCGGGCTAATCGATCCGCCGTGTGAAATCCGGCCAGCAAAAAGCCAGGTCGATGATTGCATCGATGAGGTGCGACTAACGGTGGCGCGCGGCTACCGCTGTCTTGTCACCGTGTTGACCAAGCGGATGGCCGAGGACCTGACAGAATATATGCACGAGCAGGGCATCCGGGTCCGCTACATGCACTCCGATATTGAGACGTTGGAGCGGATCGAAATTATCCGCGACCTGAGGCTCGGCGCGTTCGACGTGCTGATCGGCATTAACTTGCTGCGCGAAGGGCTCGACATTCCCGAATGCGGGCTGGTGACGATTCTCGACGCCGACAAGGAGGGGTTCCTGCGGTCGGAGACGTCGCTCATTCAGACGATCGGCCGCGCGGCGCGAAACGCGGACGGCAAGGTGGTGCTATACGCCGATCGAGTGACGGGCAGTATGGAGCGGGCGCTGGCCGAAACCGAACGGCGGCGCAAAAAACAGTCGGCCTACAACGAGTTGCACGGAATCACACCAGCGTCGATCAAGCGGAACATTCACGACATTATGTCGTCGGTCTACGAGCGCGACCACGTTACGGTTGATGCAGGGCACGCGGAAGGCCCCGATGCGCAGCCGCTCGTCGGGCACAACCTCAAGGCGGTGATGGCCGACCTTGAGAAGCGGATGCGGACGGCGGCGGCCGATCTCGACTTTGAGACGGCTGCGCGGTTGCGCGACGAGATCAAACGGTTGCAGAGCACGGAACTGGTGTTGGCCGACGATCCGATGGCTCGGCAATCGGCAGTCGATGACGCGACGGGCGGCTATCGCGGTGAGCGGAAGTATGGGGCCAATGCCAACCTTCCGCCCAAGCCGCCGAAAGATCGTGACGGGAAGGGCAAAGACGGATCGAAGTTGCGCGGGTATGAGCCGGTGCAGCCGTCAAATGCGCAGCAGACGGCGATCCCAGCGCCGCGGGCGCCGCACGTCGACGACCGCGTCAAAGGCGGTGCGTTCGGTGAACGGATCGCCGGGCCGCATAAGCCGACGTTGGATGAAATGGGACCGCACGCATCGTTGTCTGTTCCTCTCGCCGATCGGGCCGCGCCGCGCATCAAGCCGGAGACGTTCACCGTTGGGCGCGGACCACCTGGCGGGCCCTCTGGCGTTGGGCCTCCAAGCGCGAGTCCAGGGGCGGAAAAACGAGCGGGGCGCACGGTTGAGATCAACGATGACGGCAGCCGAGCCGAGCGGCAATTGCGCCGCGGTCGCCCGAAGAAAACAGGACGGCCGGGGGCATAACTTGGATTTCAAATTGTGGAGCATCGGAGTGATACTTGCGGGTGGAATGGCGGTGCCGGTTGCCGCTCCGGTCGATTTAATGGCTTTTGCCAATACGCCGGGAACGACAGTGACGCGCACTATTGAAGGCACGGCTACGGTCACGACGTTAACGCGCGGCGGGGTCAACATTCGGCAGGAGAAAGTCGGTAATCACGTCACCTCGTTTGGTCGCGACAATAGCGGCTACGGCGCCATCATGTGCTCGTGGATGACCATGGTGACGATAAAGGCGACACTGGCGTCGTGTTATCCAGGCCAGCATGGCGCATTGGCCGAGCAGGTTGAGGCGACGATCGATGAGCTCAACGATTTTATCGTGGCCAACAGCTTAACGCCGGTGACAAAAGCCCAGATGGTGGCGCAGACGAAGGCGATGTTTGAACAAACGCGGATTGCTTCGGGTAACCCGTCGTGTGGCCCAAGCCCATTTGCGATGATGGTTGACCAGATGGCGCGCAAGCTCGCCGAATCGCCGGGGTCGGTCGGCAAGCTGCTCGAACTCGGTCCGCCACGGCCGCCGGTTGAAAACCCCTGCATGTGATCGCGGCTTCGGTCGGTCCGGTTGGGCCAGGCTTGATTGGCTTGCTTGGGCTGGGCTTAATTGCGCTGGGCTCGTTTGGGTTGGGCGTGAGCGTCCGTCGGCATTCGGAGCGTTCCGGCAACGATCGCGCGACGGCAGCGCAGTCCGATCCCGGGTCTGATCCAAAGTGGCGCATTCCCTGCTCAACGCCGCGGGCGTATGCGGAGCGCTGGATATGATGAGGCAAACGACGTGAACATTATTGACATCGTGCGGTCAGCGGGTGGCGGCCAGGGCCTTGAAAAGCTCGCCCGGACGTATGGGCTTGAGCCGGTGCAACTCGAAGCGTTGTTGGTTACGGTCGTGCCTGCGCTATCACAGCGGCTAGAGGCCAATACGCTGTCGCGGGGCGGCGTGGCCGACTTGGTCGACCAGGTGACACGGCCAGAGCACAGCTATCTGTTCGAGCACCCGACGGCTGCCGGGCAGCCGTGGGCTCAGGAGGCCGGTATTGGCGTTCTCAATACGGTGTTTGGTGACAAGGCCAAGAGCCGTGCGTTAGCGGCGCGGGCGGCATCGCAAACGGGCGTGGACCAGGGGATTATCCAGCAGTTGTTGCCGATCCTTGCCTCGCTCGTGATGGGGGCGTTGGCGAAGGGCAGCCAGGGAGGATTGCAGGATATCCTGAAGCGGCTGCCGGAGTTGGCTGGGGCCGGTGGCGGCGGAATGGGCGGGAGCCAAACGGGGACGGGCCGAACGCGCGGTCCAGCCGACGACGACCAAGGTGCAGGTGGCGGGCTCGGCGATATCCTGTCGCGGATCCCCGGGATGCCGGGTTCAATGGGCGGCTCGCAGACACAAAACGGTCGCCGGGCGGGTGGGGATGGCCGCACGGGCGATTGGGAGGGGGCGGATCAGCGTTCCAGCCGCGAGGCCAAAGCGGGATCGGGCCGGGCTCCGATGCCGGGCGGCACTGACACACCCGACTACGACCAGGGAAGTCCCTTGCCGTTGCCGGGTTCGCGAATTCCAGGCGTGGATGACCCGCCGACGCGCGGTGGTGGTGGGCTCGGCGATATCTTTGGTCGGAACGATCAGGAGCCCGGCCCCTACGACCGTTTGCCAGACGTCATCCGCCGCGGCGGGGTCAAGGTCGACGGCGATCCGTTGTCGAACATCATTCGCGGCGTATTCGGGTCGCTGTTGGGCTTCCAGAGCAAGGGCATCATGGGCTGGATTATCCGCTTCCTGGCGGTGCGCTGGGGTTGGGGGTTTGTCCAGTTCATTTTGCGGCGACTGACGGGACGTTGAGCGCAGCGCTTCAGTCGCGCTCTGGCGATACCGGTCGTCAGGCGCCGATCAGGCGGGCGGCCGCCGCGGTCGGGTCGAGGCGACCCGCCAGCACCTCATCGGCGAGGCCGTCGATGGCCCCGGTACCCCCGGCACGAATGCGGGCGGCGACGAGATCGGCGGCGGCCCGCGCGATTAGATAACGGGCGCGTTTGCGGCGGCGGTGGTGTGCGGGCGTCGCCCCGGCTACCAGTCCAACAGTTGCAATGGTCGCCGCGAGCTCGGCGATGCCATCACCCGTCGTGGCGGTCGTCTTGAGCACGGGCGTACGGGCCGTTGCACCGGCGCGGATCGACAGCGCACCCTGCAACTGGCGCATGGTCCGGTCGGCGCCCTCGCGGTCGCCTTTGTTGACGACGAGCACATCGGCGATCTCAAGGAGCCCCGACTTCATCGCTTGCACGTCGTCGCCAAGGCCAGGCGCTGAAACGACAATTCGCACATCGGCGACTTCGGCGACGTCGATTTCGTTTTGACCGGTGCCAACGGTTTCCAGTAGCACCAGGTCGAAGGCTGCCGCATCAAGCACGTCGACGATCCGGACGGCGGCAGGAGATAATCCGCCGAGATATCCGCTGCTCGATAACGACCGGACGTAGACGCCATCGTCGTCGAGCGCTGCCGTCATGCGGATGCGATCGCCAAGGATTGCGCCGCCCGACACCGGACTCGATGGATCGACGGCAACCACGGCAATGCGCCGGCCCGACGTGCGCCAATGGAGGATGAGCGCGTTGACGAGGGTCGATTTACCAGCGCCGGGCGGTCCGGTGACGCCGACGACGAGGGCGTGCCCGAGGTAGGGCTGCATGGCCTGGAGCAGTGCGGGGGCCTCGGGAGCCAGCCGTTCAAGCGTGGTGACAGCCGCTGCTAGCGCGCTCCGGTCGCCAGCGCGTAAGGCCGCGACGGTGGCGTGAGGTGTCCGGTCTCTGATGGCGGGTGCAGCGCTGCGATCGGGCTCGGTGGTGGCTGCCATTAAAACCACACTCCCGGCCAACGGTCGCGGGGCCGCATTTCACCTGGACCAACGCCGGCAAGCGAGATGAGCGATCCCTCGCTTAGCTGCAACGGCTGGAGTTCATTGGGCGATTGGGCCAGCGTAGCTGCCAGTGCGGTGAGTTTTCGCGCGCGCACTGCGCCATCGGTGTGGGCGCGCAACGGTGAGGGGAGTGGTATTCGCCGCTGCGGAACCGGCAGGCGGACATCATCGAGGATCGACCCGCAGCCGCGCAGGCTCGAGGCGACAGTGGCGACAAGCGCGTGGTCCCCGACGAGGCGGACGGCTGCGATATCGGCTGCAAGATCGTGATTGCGCGGGAGGGCGAGTTGCAGTGCGCTCGACAGCAACGGACCGGCGATGAGCAGGGCAACCGGCCAAGGCTGAAGCGTTGGTTCGCCAACCGACCATAGGAATGTCGCGACGACGCCAGCTATGAGGCCAGCGTAAAACATCAATTGGGCCACACGTGTCATGGTGTCGGCCAGCGTAAACATTGGCAGATCACGAGCGCGTATATGTTCGATTTCGTGGGCCGTGATGGCTGCGATCTGTGGCAACGAGTGGCGACGTAACAGCCCCTCGGTGACAAGGATGGCGGGTTTTGCCGACGATCCGACCGCGAACGCGCCGACGGCCAGTGAGGGGATGATCGCGATCGCTGGCGTTGTGGGGAGACCGGCGCGCGTTGACAAGGTCGCAACCATTTCCCGCAAGCTGGCTCCTTGGCCCGGGCTTAACGGTTCGGCGCGGTAGAGCGCGAGCATGGTTTCAGCCGGTACGCGGACGCCAACGGCAACAATAGCGGCTGCGATCACGAGCCCTAAGATCGCCCCAGCTACGCTGCCGAGCAGGTAGCCGATGGAGACAAAGTAGACGACCACCGGGACAATCAAAAATGCGAGTTGCCGGTTTGACGGCTGAGCAACGACAGCGCCGAGTGTTGCGACGCCATTCGGGCGGCGGCTGGACTGCCAAAATGAGGGTTTCAGCGGACGATGTTGGTTTGACACAGGTTCACGGGGCGGAACTTGGCCAGCCGATTGCGCCACCGTGGCTCCAGCCAGCGTCGGCGGATCGCTCGGCGTCAGCTGGTTCGGTTCGCTTTCGACCAACATCGGGTCAATCGTCATCTCAGCACCCGTTGCGGATTGGTCGTGATGGGCCGCAGCATTGCGATCGCGAAACCCAGCCAAGCCGCGCGCCCCTTGACCCATAAGTAGACCAGCTGTCGCCAAGCGCGAAGCCTTGGATCGACGGGCCACCACATTGCGAACAGATTGTGCAAAAGTGCGGAGCGTGTCCTTGCCGCGATGGCAGCACGGCTGGCCACGTTGAGCGTATCGCCAATTCGCCCGAATTGCGGCACAATATATGTTGGTGATGCGACCGCGGGGTCGTTCGTTGAGGGCATGCCCGGTGTGTTGCAACGCGGCGCCCCATGGCGCCAGCATCGTCTGGCGCATAATTTAACGTTGTGTTGGACGCTACATTGGACGTTACGTCGAACGTTTAGGGCATTGGACTGAGAACTAGGCGATGACGGGTGTGCGTTGTCGGCCTCAGCGATCGCCCATTGGAACACACGGAACGCGCATGGCATGGAAGGTTCAAACTCCGCTCCAAACGTCGGCCTCACGGGTCGACGATCCTGAGCTTGGGCTGCGAGACAGGCATCAAAACGGGTCTCTAAACGGGCGCCACTCCGGACCGGGCCATCAGCGGCCGAAACCGTTCCGGCTTGCGGCAGCAGCGCGTTGGTTTTCACAGGCGACGGGTGGTGTGATTGCTGCTGGAATGGTCGCGGCGGTGGCGGTTGCCGGGGGCGGGCCAACGATCTCAGGTGACGCGGACGGTGTGAGCGACAGGATCAGCGGCCACAACAGGTCGGTTGAGGCGGCGGCAAAGCCAGCCGCTGAGTCAGGTTCTGGCCCAATCTCTGGTCAAGTGGCTGAGGGTACGGCTCAAGATTTGAGCGCCGCGCCTAGCCCAACGTGGCCAGACTTCGCGACCGGCCATCTTAACGATGGAAAAACACACGCAGGCCAAGCGGCGGCAGCAGGCTCTGGGGAAGACGTGCTGCCCGTCAATCCGAGTGCGCGGCCTGCGCCCGGCGCAACGCCGCCCCTATATACGGACGCGACCTTGCCCGGCCCGACTGTCCCCGGCCCGATCGTGTCTGGCCCGACTGTCCCCGGCCCGATCGTGTCTGGACCTGGCCTTCCAACACAAACCCAACAGGCCGTCGCGGAGCCGACCGCAGATGACGAGCCCTCCGCAACGCCGGGGCTCAAGCCCGCCAAGGTGCTATTTGGTGGCGTAAAAACGCCGGCCCCGCTGGCGGCTCGCGCCATCGGCTCCTACGCCAAAGGGTGCCTGTCGGGTGGTAAAGCGCTGCCTGTCGATGGACCAGACTGGCAGGCGATGCGCTTGTCGCGCAACCGCAATTGGGGCCATCCGAGGCTGATCGCGATGGTCCAGCGGCTGGCCAAAGACGGTCGCGAAAAGGACAGCTGGCCGGGCCTGTTGGTTGGCGATATTTCCCAGCCGCGTGGTGGACCAATGTTGACTGGCCATGCGAGCCATCAGGTCGGGCTGGATGCCGACATTTGGCTGACGCCGATGCCTGACCGCCGCTTGTCAAACGAGGAGCGCGAGACGCTCTCGGCGACCTCCATGTTGGCAGACGATGCCGTGACGATCGCTCGCGAAAAGTGGACCGATGGCCATCTCAACATCATGAAGCGCGCCGCGTCCTATCCCGAGGTGGAGCGTGTTTTGGTGCATCCAGCGATCAAACAGGTGATGTGCTTCACAGCCACCGGCGACCGCAGCTGGCTGGCGAAAGTCCGGCCGTATTGGGGCCACCATTACCACTTCCACATTCGGATGGCTTGTCCGCCCGGCTCAGAGGGGTGCGTCGCCCAGGCGCCACCGCCGGGCGATGAGGGATGCTGCAAGGAGCTTGATGACTGGCTGAAGCGGGTGGGGAATGCGGCGGCCGAAGCTGCCCAGCCGATCCCGATTCCGGCTCCAC
>JBBQNE010000141.1:0-8292 GCA_038329675.1 Hyphomicrobiales bacterium
AAATCCGCCCCCTCACTCCACGCTTTCATCGCGTTGCGCTGGACCAGCGCGTAGGCAGCATCGCGCGATACGCCCGCTTGCGTCAGCGCGAGCAGCACGCGCTGCGAATTATGCAGGCTCGAGAGCTTGTCGAGATTGCGCTGCATCGTTTCTGGATAGACGACGAGCTTTTCAATCACGCTTGCCATCCGATGGAGCGCAAAGTCGAGCGTAACGGTGGCATCGGGGCCGATCATGCGCTCTACCGAGGAATGGGAAATGTCGCGTTCGTGCCATAGCGCCACATTTTCCATCGCCGGCAGCGCGTAGGCACGGACCATGCGGGCAAGCCCGGTCAGATTTTCGCTGAGCACTGGGTTGCGCTTATGGGGCATCGCGGACGAGCCCTTCTGGCCCGGTGCAAAATACTCCTCCGCCTCCAGCACCTCGGTGCGTTGAAGGTGGCGGA
This sequence comes from Hyphomicrobiales bacterium, assembly GCA_038329675.1. Classification (GTDB taxonomy): domain Bacteria; phylum Pseudomonadota; class Alphaproteobacteria; order Rhizobiales; family Hyphomicrobiaceae; genus JANXVY01. The sequence continues at coordinate 449 of JBBQNE010000141.1, forward strand.
CTTCGGTGGCCAATCGTTCGATTGAGGACGCAACGACACCAAGCGTTGCAAAATACATCGCGTGGCGATCGCGCGGCACGACCTGGGTCGAGACCGGCTCCACCGCGAGGCCCATTTGTGCCGCCACGTGGGCCTCGACCCTTGGATCGATGTTGGCGAAGGTGCCAACCGCGCCTGAGATCGCGCACGTTGCAACTTCGCGCCGAGCGGCCAGCAACCGGTCTCGCGCGCGTTGAAATTCAGCGTGCGCGAACGCAAGCTTAAGCCCAAACGTCGTCGGCTCGGCGTGAATGCCGTGGCTCCGCCCGATCGTGATGGTGTATTTGTGCTCGTGCGCCCGTTTATCGAGCGCGGCCAGCAGCCGATCGACGCCGAGCACGAGGAGATCGGACGCGCGCGTCAGCTGGACGTTGAAACACGTGTCGAGAACGTCCGACGACGTCATGCCCTGGTGGACGAAACGCGCCTCCGGCCCCACGATCTCCGACAGGTGCGTGAGGAAGGCGATCACGTCGTGTTTCGTGACGGCTTCGATCTCGTCAATGCGGGCAACGTCGAACGTCGCATCACGCGCCTTGGCCCAAATGACCTGGGCAGCCGACTTGGGGATTGTGCCGAGGTTAGCCATCGCATCAGCCGCGTGGGCCTCGATCTCAAACCAAATCTTGAACCGCGCCTGTGAGTCCCAGATCGCCGTCATTTCGGGGCGCGAATAGCGTGGGATCATCGGCGGTCTCGATCAGGTGCAATGGCGCTAAGGCTGGGGCGCTAGTCGATTTGGCGTTGGATAAGCGACCCGCCTCATAGGACGGATGCCCCGGCACGGGCAGCGGCACGCGGTCGCAGATCGTTGGCGCCGAGGCCGCAGAGCGTGGACAAAGTCAGCGTCTCAATGGCTCCGACGTAACCCTGGCGGAAGTGAGAGTGAGCCACCGGCAAACCGACAACTCCATGATGTCCACTCAAAGATTTGGCCTTCCGCTGCGCACTGATCGGCCGCAACCGCGTGGGCAACAGTTATGACAGTCGCCACAACGACACAGGCGGCGATCCCGATGATGGCCCGACGGCGACCAGCCGAAGCCGAAGCGTGGCCTCGCGGACCTGTTGAAGGCGAACCTTCAGCAGGCGGGCCTACAACGGGGGGACGAGGAGCAATTGTGTCAGTCTGAACAGGTTTAAACGGGGTCTCTGTCATCGGGCATTCAGCTTGAGGCCTGTAGTACCCTTACGCGGGCCGCACACCGTAGACCAGCGGTGATCTGCTCACCGCGGACGACGGCTCACCAAGGGTCACAATGGCGATTTCGAGCGAGATAAGAAATGCCCGGAATTGAACATTCCATATGGTGCATTGCAATATCGCGATGAAATTGCTGCAAAGCAAAACGGTACGAATCTGTAATCTCTTGTTTTGAGTTTCTTGTCACAGTTCCGTGATGGTGGAAAACAAGTCACATTATTGAAATCGACACAGTGTCGCGCTTGAAATTACGCTGCCGATCTATTTGATTAGATAAGGCGGCAGGCGCGGTGCCGGTTCGAAAAGAAGTAAACAACAACGCCGCAAACGATAGGGAGACGGGCCAGTGTCAGATTTCCAAGGCTGGAGTAGCGCGAACGAAACGGCGGGTCGCGAGGCCAGCTTCGCCGACTTTTATCGCGAGCTCAATAACGTCGACGACCCCCGAGAAGGCGTTGCGTTGGTGCGCCAGCAGATCGCGCGTCTCGCCGCAGCGGGCGTCGAAGTGCCTGACGAATTGGTTCGGACCGAGCGTCAGTTCCAAACCGAATGCGTCCTTCAAAGCCAAGGCCGCTAACCCACACGGGGTTGCCCTGGCCGCACAGCGCACATGGCCTGCTCGGATCGCCCAATCTTATGCCCCAATCTTATGGCCCGATCTTATGGACCGGTGTCGTGCGTCGGTTACCGTTGCACGGCCCGGTATGATGGGGTCGAGACGTCACCTGGCCTGAAGCCTGGACCTGCGACCGCCGCCGCTTCGGCACCCAATGCTGCAACAATGCCATCCGCCGTGAGTTTCGTTCCGGCCGCATGTAAAAGCTTGACCGCCATCGCAGTACGGCGCGACAGCGCGGCATGGTCATTGAAGGTCGATTGCATCCAAACGGTTCTGGCCGATTGCCGCCCCGGACCAGCGAAGACTTCGATATCGCGTTCGGTTTGCAACGAGGCTTCAGAAAAAATGAACAATGATTTCGAATTTGCCGCCATCAAGCCCTGGGCAACCATTTTGGCTTCTGGCGGAAACAAAGCGAAATAAATCGCGTCCGGTTTCTGCCCATTCAGCCCTGAGACGAGCCCGTCGTAGCCTTTTTCACCTGCCACGATCGCCGTGAGCTGCACACGCTCCGCGATCGGACGCAGGGCTGCTGCCATCGCGTCTGCCAGTCGGCGTTGTGCTCGGGTGCGGTCGTGAATAACGGCAATCGTTTTCCCATTCAGGCGGTCGCCGAGCGCCGCAACCGTGTCGGCGGTCTGTCGATCGTCGCGCCCCCCTAGGCGGAATACCAGCGGCCCAGCCCGCTTGTCGGTCAAATCTGGATGACGCGCGCCGACCGCGACGAACGGTATTTGCGCAGCTGCATAAATTTTCGCAGCTGACATCGCCGCGTTTGAACATGGGTGACCGATCACGATCGTTACCCCTCGGGCCACCAGCCGCCGCGCCACGTCGTCCGCCCCAGCAGCACTACAGCGGTCGGTCTCGACGAGCAGCACGGGCTTTGGCGACAACGCCTGGACTTCGGCTTCAATCGCGCCTTGCAGCGCAGTTGAAAGGTCAGCGGCGGGACCCACCGGCGAGACGACAACACCAATCACCAGCCGGTCCAGCGGCGGCGTCAACGTGCCAGCGCTTGCCGTTCCAGCACCCACCGTCCCAGGGCCAACCGTCCCAGCAATCGTGTGAAAACTGGCCGCAACCAACACGCCGAACACGACGCAGCAGGCCACGGCGCACGAAAATGCCAGCGACCGTTGAGCCGCTGGCATCAATTTAACTGGGTTCGACCGGGTCAAGAGCCTGTCCGCTGCCCTACTATCACTGCTCGACGTAAGTGATCTTGCCGTCGGCACCCTTTTTCCACGTGTACATGACGTAGTCGGGACGGGTGATGTCACCCTTGGCATCATAGCCAATGTCACCGATGACCGTCTTGTAGGCCGTGCCTTTCTTCATTTCCGCTGACACGGCCTTCGGGTCGAGCGACTTCGAAGCGGCTGCCGCCTGGGCGATGATCTCAAGCGCGGCATAGCTATAGAGCGTGTAGGCTTCCGGCTTGAACTTGCGCGCTTCAAACTTGGCCAAGATCGCCTTGGCTTCAGGCCGCTTTTGCGGATCTGGAGCAAACGTCATCAGCGTACCTTCAGCTGCCGGACCGGCGACCTGGGCGTATTCATCGGCCGCGATTCCATCGCCGCCCATCAACATCGCCGCGACGCCTTGTTCGCGCATCTGGCGTGCAATCAGGCCCGCTTCGGTGAACACGCCGCCGAAGTAGACGACCGCAGGGTTCGCTGACTTGATCTTTGAAACAAGTGCGGAGAAATCTTTTTCGCCAACGCCGATACCTTCAAACATTATTTCCTTCGCGCCGCCTGCGTTGAGCGCTTTTTTCGTCTCGTCGGCTAGGCCTTTGCCGTAGGTCGTCTTGTCGTGGACAATGGCAATCGATTTGCCCTTGAATTTTTCGAGGAGGTACTTTGCTGCAACCGCGCCCTGCTGGTCGTCACGGCCGCAAGTCCGGAAGATGTTCCACAGCTTGCGCTCGGTGATTTGCGGGTTGGTCGAGGCTGGCGTGATTTGGAGGATACCGTTTTCGGCAAACACTTCCGATGACGGCATCGTCACCGCAGAGTTGAACGCGCCGACGACGAACTTCACGCCCTCACCGGTAAACTTGTTGGCAACCGACACACCCTGGGCTGGCTGCGAGGCATCATCGCCAAACACCAACACGATCTTCTTTCCGTTGATGCCGCCCTTGGCATTGATATCTTCGGCTGCCTGCTCGGCGCCGTTCTTCAGTTGTGCGCCAAACGCTGCGTTGGGCCCGGTGATCGGGGCGATGACGCCGACCTTCACTTCGGCAAACGCTGCGGTCGAAACCGCTAAGCTTGCCAGCGCAGCGACGACCGCAGCTAAACTCGTGACGAAACGCTTCGACATGAAATGGTGTCCTCCAGCAGATCGAACAGGGTCGAGCCAAGTGTTTCCACCCGGCCTTGATCGTGTAGCGCGGCCGCGTGCCAGAAGGAAGCCGTTGGACGAGCCGTCAGTCTGAGCACAATGACCGATTTTAGGGCAAACTTCGCCAAATTTTCTAATGCCGACCACCTTCGAGATAGGCTTGCCGGACAAGCGGGTCGGCGAGGAGCTGCTTTCCCGGACCCGACATCGTGATGCGGCCGTTGACGAGCACGTAGGCGCGATTAGCCAGCGATAGCGCATGGTAGGCGTTTTGCTCAACGAGAAACACGGTGAGCTTGTCGTGCGTGTTAACCTCGCGGATCACTTTAAAAATCTGCTGCACGATCATCGGCGCGAGCCCAAGAGACGGCTCGTCGAGTAGCAGCAGGCGCGGTCGGCTCATCAACGCACGGCCGATCGCCAACATTTGTTGCTCGCCACCCGATAGCGTACCGGCCCGTTGGTCAATGCGTTCCTTGAGGCGGGGAAACATCGTCGTGACCCGACCAAGATCGGCGTCGAAATGTTGTGGACCGGCGACCGACGCCCCCATTTGCAGGTTTTCAAACACTGTCATCCGGCCAAACACGCGCCGCCCTTCCGGCGATTGTGCAATGCGCATCCGCGCGATCTCGTGGGTCGCTTTGTGGGTGATGTCCACGCCATCAAACCGGATCGTTCCCGCATGGGCTCGCGGCGCGCCAAAGATCGTCATCATCAACGTCGATTTGCCAGCGCCATTGGCGCCGATCATGGTGACGATTTCGCCATCTCCAACGTCGAGGTCGACACCCTTTAACGCGACGATGCTGCCGTAGCGGGTCTCAAGCCCGCGGATTTCGAGCAGCGGCAACGCCGGTGCCATCGTCACGCGCGCGCTCCAGAACCGGACGCGGCATCAGCACCTGGTTTGGATTGCTCTTCACCGGCAGCCTCCGCGCTCTCGTCGTGTTCGACGCCAAGATAGGCGCGGATGACATTGGGATCGTTGCGGACAAACGCTGGCGGCCCATCCGAGATCCGTCGGCCGTATTCCAGCACGATGATGTGGTCGGAGATGTCCATGACAACCGACATATCGTGTTCGATCAGCAGGATTGCAGTGTTGAGGTTGGACTTGATGGTTCGCAGCAACGTCGAAAGCTCGGCGCTCTCACGCGGGTTTAATCCGGCAGCTGGTTCATCAAGGCACAACAGCACCGGCTCGGTCATCATCGCCCGGGCGATCTCAAGCCGCCGCTGGTCGCCGTAGGGAAGATCGCCAGCGGGATCGTCCGCGCGTGCCGTCAGCCCGATCCGATCGAGCCATGCCACCGCCCGTTCGACGCCGTCGCGTTCGCTGCGTTGATAGCTCGCGCTGCCAAATACGCCGCCCAAAACGCCAGCGAGTGCAAATGGGCCAGCTTCGCGCGTCAGACGGCGATGTTGTGCAACCATCAAGTTTTCAAGCACCGTCATTCCAGAAAACAATCGGATGTTTTGGAAGGTGCGCGCAACGCCCGCCCGCGACGTGATTTGATAGTCTTCCAGGCGATGCAACTCGTAAATGTCGTTCCCGTCGCGGCCGCCGCGCAGCCGGATCGCGCCGCCAGCTGGACGGTAGAAGCCAGTGATGCAATTAAAGACCGTTGTCTTGCCCGCTCCGTTGGGCCCGATCAACGCTGTAATTTCGTCGCGTCGTGCAGAAAACGACAAGCCATCGACCGCCGTTAAGCCGCCAAATCGCATGACCAAGCGATCGATCTCGAGCAGCGGAACCGTGGCTGCAACCTGTGACAGCGGGGGAAGTGGTGCCATGGGCGGATCCATATCCTCCAGCATGTGGGGGTCCATCATCCAGCGCCCTCCTTCACGAGGTTGGCAGAGACCGCCTTGCGTTCCTTGAGCGCAATTGATGGATCGCGCGATGTCACAAGCCCGCGCGGCCGCCAGATCATCAAGATGACAAGGGCCAATCCCAGGATCAGCATACGATATTGAGTCGGATCAAAAGTATTACCAAAAATCTGTTTCAGCCAGTCGAGTTCCCTGAGGATTTCCGTCCCGCCGATCATCACGACAGCCGCGATCGCGCATCCGGCCAGCGAGCCCATGCCGCCGAGCACGACGATGGCAAGCACCGTGGCGCTCTCCAGAAACTCAAACGACTTCGGATTGATAAAGCCTTGCCGCGTCGCGAAAAAGGCCCCAGCCATGCCAGCAAATGCCGCCCCGATGGCAAAGGCTGATAATTTGATTGTCACAGTATTGAGCCCCAAGGCGCGGCACGCGATTTCGTCTTCGCGCAGCGCTTCCCACGCCCGTCCGATCGGCATACGCCGCAGCCTGATCGTGACCCAGGCCGTCAACAGCGCAAGACCAAGGATGACGTAGTAGAGAAAGATCGCGCGATAAACGGTCGGCGATTGGGTCAGTCCGAACACGCTGGCAAACGTTGGATCGCCGGTGGGCGATGTGAACGGCAGGCCGAAAAACGTGATGCGTGGTGCGCTCAGGCCAGCGTAGCCATTCGTCAGGCTTGCCCAATTGACCAGCACGAGCCGGATCATTTCACCAAAAGCCAGCGTGACGATGGCCAGATAATCGCCGCGCAAACGCAACACCGGAAAGCCCAGCAATATGCCCGCAAACGAGGCAAGGATGGCCGCGATCGGCAGGCAAATCCAGAACGCGAACGGGACGAGCCCTGGCGCAATGCCTGGCAACACGTGGATCGAAATCAGCGTGTAACTATAGGCGCCAACGGCTGCAAACGCGATGAAGCCCAGGTCGAGCAGGCCAGCAAGGCCGACCACGATGTTGAGCCCCCAGGCCAGCATGACGTAGATCAAAATTTGAACGCCAAAATTATCTACCCATTTGATGGCCCCAGCCCACCCGGTCATGCCGACGACGAACGGCGGGTAAAGCAGCAACGCAGCGAGCCCGATCAGCGGTCCATACCGTCGAAGTGCGGTGGCAGCGGCCGATGCCGGGCGGCTTTGGGCGGCATCGGCCAATTTTGGACGAGCGGCATATGACGCGATGTTGAGGCGCAACGCAGCGATCGCCGCGCCGATCGCGGCGGCCGCTAGAACCAGGGCCCCAACGAGGCCCCACCGGGTCTCCAAAATGAGGTTTCCGTCGGGCCCCGGGTTTGCAAAATGCGTGACGATCGGGAACGCGAGAACAGCGAACGTTCCGGCCGCGGTTGCAGCCCCGATGACAATCTGGGCGAGCGCGCTGCGCTTGACGCTGCCAGACTGCTCGCGACCAGACTGCTCGCGACCAGACTGCTCGCGACCAGACTGCGCGCCACCTGTTTGCGCGCCACCTGTTTGCGCGCCCCGTGAATTCGCATCGACCGCATCAGCCGCACGGGTCTCCGCGCGTTCGGTCGCCATACCAGCCGACGTGGTCGCCAACAGCACACCGGTTGGCGTCACGTCAGTGTCCCCGCCGCCCGGCTGCGCCATGCTTAGACTTTCTCAACTTCGGGCCGACCCAACAGCCCCGTTGGCTTGATGACGAGCGTCCGCGCCAGGCCGGCAAACGCAACCACGTCCTTGTAGTCGCTCGACACGTAGCCAGCCCACAGCGTCTCAACGAGACCAATGATCAACCCGCCCAACACAGCGCCCGGTAGCGAGC
>JBBQNE010000142.1:0-7885 GCA_038329675.1 Hyphomicrobiales bacterium
GCGATGATGGGCATTCGCGCCAGTTCGATCCGATCCTGTTGATGTCATTTGATCCAGCCGTCGTTGCAGCGCTTGCGAGGGCGGCCCCCACCGTTCCGCGCGGTCTTGTGTCTGGGAGCTATCGCGCTGCCGACGGGTCGCCGTGGTGGCCAGATGCGCTCGATGAGGCACGTTGCAACGCGCTTCGCGAACTCGCCGATTATGAGATCACCGGCGCTAGCTTCATCGCATATGAGGTTGGCGCGTTGGCTGGGGCGGACACGGTTGGTTCGACTGCCGACACGGCGTCAGTAGCCACGGTCGCCGCGAGCTGGGTGAAGGCGGGTCGGGTCGCCGCGTTGCGCGCATCGGGCAATCCCGTGTTTGCCTGGACCGTGCGCTCAACGACCGATTGGGCCATCGCGCAACAGTTCGCGGACGCTGCGATCTTCGAGTTCTGACGTCACTGCGCCGCTGCGATCGGTTGAGCTGGTTGCGCGAGACGCTCTTGTTTCAGCCGATCGGCGACGAGGAAAGCGAGTTCCAGCGCCTGGTCGGCGTTGAGACGCGGATCGCAGTGGGTGTGGTAGCGATCCGATAGGCTGTGCTCGGTGATCGCCATCGCACCACCGGTGCATTCGGTGACGTTTTGGCCTGTCATCTCAACGTGGATGCCGCCGGCGTGGGTGCCCTCGGCGCGATGGACGGCGAAGAACGCTTCGGTCTCGGTCAAGATGCGGTCGAACGGCCGGGTTTTGTAGCCGTTGACGGCCGAGATCGTATTGCCGTGCATCGGGTCGCACGACCAGACGACGTTGTGGCCAGCCTTTTCAACGGCGCGGATCAGACGCGGCAGATGTTTCTCGACTTTGTCGTGGCCGAAGCGGCAAATCAGCGTCAGCCGTCCCGGCTCGTTTTTCGGGTTCAAGATATCGATTAATCGCAGCAGCCCCTCGGGCTCTAGCGTTGGACCGCACTTGAGACCGATCGGGTTCTTGATGCCGCGGCAGTACTCGACGTGGGCGTGATCGGGCTGGCGGGTACGGTCGCCGATCCAGATCATGTGGCCCGACGTGGCGTAGGGCTCGCCACTGGTTGAATCGAGACGGGTCAAGGCCTCCTCATAGCCCAATAGCAGTGCCTCATGCGACGTATAAAACGAGGTCGCGCGCAATTGCGGCGTGTTTGTCGACGTGATCCCGCACGCCCGCATGAACGTCATCGTCTCAGCAATGCGATCGGCAAGCTCCTGGTAGTCTTGCCCACGTGGGCTATCCTGGACGAAGCCCATGTTCCATTGATGGACGCGCTCAAGGTCGGCGTAGCCGCCTGTGGCGAACGCGCGGATCAAGTTCAGCGTAGCGGCCGATTGACGATAGGCCTCGATTTGGCGAACGGGGTCGGGGATGCGGGCTTCGGTGGTAAACTCCGACCCGTTGATGATGTCGCCGCGATAGCTCGGCAACTCGACGTCGTTTTTCTTCTCCATCGGCGACGAGCGCGGCTTTGCGAACTGTCCAGCGACGCGGCCAACTTTAACAACCGGCATGCCGCCAGCGTAGGTGAGCACGATCGCCATTTGCAGGAAGACGCGGAAGAAATCGCGAATATTGTCGGCGCGATGTTCAGCAAAGCTTTCGGCGCAATCGCCGCCCTGCAACAAAAACCCGCGACCGGCCGCAACGTCGGCGAGTGAGGCCTTGAGGAGACGGGCCTCGCCTGCAAACACCAGCGGAGGAAACGTCGCGAGCTTGGCTTCTGTGTCGGCCAGCGCTGCGGCGCTTGGATAGTCCGGCACCTGCAAGATCGGCTTCGTGCGCCAGCTCGATGGGCTCCAACCATCACCATTGCGGCCGTCGGCAGTGCGGAGATCAGCATGGCGACCATCGAGGGTCTTGGAGGTGGTCGGCATCGGCGTGTCTCCTGGCGGGCGGCGGCAGGCGGGGTCGAAGGTCAGGCGGATCGAAGGTTGGGCGGGTCGAAAGTGGTGTCGCGCGCCGTCCTAACAGATGCCCGCACAACCCGTTCGTGGATCTTGGCAAGCCGATCGTATAGAGTGCCCAACACGCATCGGCAAACCTCAACATCGCGACCGAAGGGGCAAGCCGCCGAAAGTCGAGGCGGGTTGTGACGGTACGCAATTTGCGTATACACAATGTGCTATGGAGACAAGCTGATGTCTCCGTCGAGTTACTCGGGCTCGATCGCGATGGTGACATCTGGACGGTTACTTTCAAGACACCAGATGGCAATGTTCAAGTGATGGGTGAAATTGATTTCGTTGGTCGGTCGGTTCTTATTCGAGGCCTTCACATTCACGGTGAAATTGAAGCCGCATCGGTCGGAGGGGCCAACCTTCGAGTTCTGGCGCAGGTCGCGATGGACGGGATGGATTGTGATGACATCATCATTGAAGGAGCGGTTCGAACGACGGGGGCCAACCCAAACCATCGACCGCGTCCGATCCGGTTCTCCCGCCATCATCGTGTTGCGCCCGACCGGTGAAGCGAAGGCGGTCAATGTTGTCGGCGTCGTCCACGCGCTCGTGGCCCGGCACGTGGGAGGGCGCGAAGCTGAACGCGCGGTTGAGCGCATGCTGGACCGAGGCATATCGGTCGTACAACTCCCAATGCTGGAATGCGGCAAGGCCTTGTCGGGTGAATTAGATGGGTGCGCTATTATGGGTCGGGTCGTGCGTCCTGCGGCACCGGCGAATGTCCGGTCTATTCGTGAGCAGACGGGATTATCGGTCCAGGATTTTGCGGCGCGATTTGGCCTCAACCCCCGCACATTAGAAGGGTGGGAACAGGGGCGCCCGATTGATCCAGCTGCAAATACATTATTGAACGTCATCGCATCCAATCCGTCGGCCGTGTCTGCGGTCATGGAGTTACCACTAGACGAGAGCTGAAGAATTTTAGCCATTTACTCCCCATAACCACGCCGCGCCGCGAACGCCACTTGTCGCGCCCCAGCGCGGCGGACGTATGGTCAGCGTTGCTTGGTCGGCGAAGATCATCGGCGCGGCGAGCTGCGGCACATCGCGGTAGATATGCGGCAACGCCGATAGCCCGCCACCGACGACGATGACGTCGGGGTCAATCATGTTCACAACGGTGGCAAGTGCGCGGGCCATTCGTTCCATGTGGCGATCCAGCGTTGCGATTGCATCGCGGTCGCCGGCGTCGGCCGCTTCGGCGATCGCCTCGCAACTGAACTTTTGCCCCGTGATGCGGTAATGATCGGTGGCGACGGCTGTGCCCGATAGCCATGTCTCAAGGCAACCAACCCGTCCGCACCAGCACGGATCGACCTGCAACTCGGATGGGGTTGGCCACGGCAACGGATTATGGCCCCATTCGCCGCCAATGCCGCGCGGGCCATCGACAAGCCGACCGTCGATGACGATGCCGCCGCCGCAACCGGTGCCGACGATGACACCAAACACCGTTCGCGCGCCTTGCCCCGCACCGTCGACGGCTTCGGACAACGCAAAGCAGTTGGCATCGTTGGCAAAGCGGATTTCTCGCTGCAACAATTCCATGAGGTCAGCGTCGAACGGCGTACCATTGAGCCACGTTGAGTTGGCGTTTTGCAATCGCCCCGTGATCGGCGATATTGATCCGGGCATGCCGACCCCGACCGAGCAAGCTGCGCCGCACTCGCGTTCGAGGGTCAGCACGACGGCCGTCATGGCTTCCAGCGTCGAGCGATAATCGCCACGCGGCGATGGGATGCGATGCCGGGCGATGATGGCGCCGGATGGATCGAGTATGGCCCCTTCGATCTTGGTGCCACCGAGGTCAATCCCGAGGCGGTATCGCGGCTTGCCTTGTGGCTCAGGGGCTGCCTGGTCGTGTGCTGAGGGTAAGCCAACCATGGGCAGGAACCTCCCAAGGATGATCTATGGCCGTTTGGCCTCGGCGGCGGCTAGCGTCAGCAGATCCCAGGCGAGGACGATATCGTCGGGCGGTAAATTCCGGTTGGCCGACAATTCGAGCAACAGCGGTTCATCGCCAATAATATGCTCCAGCACGGCAGCCAGCAAAGTTGGATCGTCGAGCGCGGCCGACAGATCGGACGGCCCGACGCCCGTCAGCGACAGGAAACGACCCATCTGATCGGCACTGCCGGCAAGGAATGATAAACCATCGATTGCAATTTCTTCCGCCCGGTCGAGGCCGAAACGGGGACGGCGGGAACGCATCTTGCTTGATCCTTGCTAGATCCTATGGGGGTTGACGGCTGTCATCGCAGTAACTTGGTTTGCACCGGGTTTAAACTGTTGGTTACGGCTCACTCGGCATAGTCGGTCGGTAAATCCGTACGCGAATCGAGGCATTCGGCCCTGAAGCGCTACGGAGCCGGCCAAGTCCCGGTTTTATAACGAAGAGTTGGGTTGTGATGTCTAAGACAGTTCTCATCGTCGAAGACAACGAGCTTAATATGAAGCTGTTCCACGACCTGTTGGATGCCCATGGCTTCCGCACGGTGCAAACCCGGTCAGGCCTCGATGCCCTCGCACTGGCTCGAAAGCATCGGCCCGACGTCATCTTGATGGACATCCAACTGCCGGAAGTCTCCGGTCTCGAAGTGACACGTTGGCTCAAAGACGATGACGAGCTGTGCCGCATCCCGGTCATCGCCGTCACCGCATTCGCCATGAAAGGCGATGAAGACCGCATCCGCGCTGGCGGTTGCCAAGCCTACATATCGAAACCGATCTCCGTATTGACCTTCCTCGAAACCGTTCGCCGCTTTGCAGGCGTTCCGGTCGCCGCCGCCTGATGTCAAAGGTTCGTATTGCGTCATGACTGCCCGCGTTCTCGTCGTCGACGATATCATTGCCAACGTGAAGCTTCTCGGCGCGCGGTTGACCGCCGAGTACTTCGACGTGCTTAGCGCATCGAGTGGCCAGCAGGCCCTCGACATCTGTGCGCGCGAACGTGTCGACGTCGTCCTGCTCGACGTCATGATGCCCGGCATGGATGGGTTTGAGGTCTGTCGTCGCCTCAAAGCGGCACACAAGACACATCATCTGCCCGTCATCATGGTCACCGCGCTCGACCAACCGTCGGACCGGATCCAGGGCCTGGAAGCCGGTGCCGATGATTTCTTGACCAAGCCCGTCGACGATATCGCGCTCGTGACCCGGGTTAAAAATCTTGCCCGCCTCAAGATGCTGACCGATGAGATGGCGATGCGCGCCGTCACCAGTCGGCAGCTCGGTGTCGCCGACGATGAAGCCTTAGCCCGCGTTATGGCCGATGAGGGCGGGCGTATCATGGTCGTCGACGACCACCCCCGGTCGTCGGTTCGTCTCGTTGAGGCGCTGAGCAAGGACTATGAGGCGCAAGCCGAACGAGATGTGACAAGTGCTCTGACGCGGCTCGCCGAGGAGAGCTTCGATGTGGTGCTCGTCTCGCTGTCGTTGATGAACGCCGACGGTTTGCGATTGTGCTCGCAGATCCGCTCCCTTGAAAGCACGCGCCATTTGCCGATCGTCATCATGGTCGAGCCCGGCGATGAAGCGCGCCTGATGCGCGGCCTCGACATGGGCATCAACGACTACGTGATGCGCCCGATTGAGCGCCACGAACTGCTCGCCCGCGTCAAGACGCAGGCCAAGCGCAAACGCCATTCGGACTTCCTCCGCAACCGCCTCGAGGAGACCGTCGAACAATCGATCACCGATAGTCTCACCGGCCTCCACAATCGTCGGTATCTTGAGGGTCACCTCCGCACGCTGGTCAGCCAGTCGATGCAGCAAGGCCGCTCGCTGTCCGTGCTGATTGCCGACATCGATCATTTCAAGCAGGTCAACGACACTTATGGCCACGACGTCGGCGATATGGTGTTGCGTGAATTTTCGCAGCGCTTCCGACGCAACACGCGCGGCATTGATCTCGCCGGTCGGCTTGGCGGCGAGGAGTTCGTTATCATCATGCCGGACACCGACATCTCGCGCGCTTCGCAAGTCGCTGAGCGTCTTCGAGCGTGCGTTGCCGCCGATGAGTTCTCCATTCCTGGCAGCCAACGGATCCGCGTCACGGCAAGTGTTGGATTGGCCACGTTAGAACGGCCTGACGATACGCCAGATGCCGTCTTAAAGCGGGCCGATCGCGCTTTGTACGTCGCGAAACGTTCGGGCCGAAACCGCGTTGAGGCCGAAGCGGCCTGAACCGGACGCATCGTGCATGTTCGATTGCCCCCGGAACGTTGCCGACACCTACGCGCCCGCAGATCGAGTCCTGGGGCCACGTACCGATGTGCACCTAAGTCGTTGAATCTATTACGTTCTATTTACGGCGCTTGCGTGAAATCACATTCGTCAAGTGCCAACTTGAATTGATCAACGATTTCAGGTTAGTTATGCCCCTAACTCGCGGACAAAATGTCGTGAGTTTGTCTTCCGGGCTGACCGTCGACGCCCTCTTCGACGCAAGCCCGGTGTGCGCCAGGGTTCTAGCCGACCTCGCTCTTCGTACCCCGCTGACGAGATAAGCCCGAGCCCTGGCGCTTCTGACGTAAGCGGGTCCGCTGCGTCCGCAATTCCGATTATTTGATTTTCGTCTCTTTGAATTCGACGTGCTTGCGCGCGACCGGGTCGTACTTTTTGAACACGAGTTTCTCTGTCGACGTCCGCGGGTTTTTCTTCGTCACATAGAAGAAACCGGTTCCAGCGGTCGATAAAAGCTTAATTTTTTGAACGACGGGTTTGGCCATGGCACCGATACTTAAAGTGAGACGAGCGGACAGTTTAGTTCAAACAAGCCGCGGACCATAATCGCGACGGACGATCTGTCAAGCACGCCAGGGCTGCGATCGCGATCTCAGATTCGCGTCCTTGCATCAGGTCACTGATCCGCCAAATCCAAGACATCGCGCTGGAATCGTCCAGCGGCATGATAATAGTACGGCACGGCTGCCCCCACACCCGCAACGTAAGTTCCACCGGCTCTAAAGATGTCGGCCAAATCCTCGATCACGAGCCGGGTGATGCCCGGCAGTTCGAGCTGGCGGATCGCATCGAGTGAAAACCAATCGAGCCGAGATAGCTCTCCATCTCCCGCGAGCGCCCCGCCGCTGATGAGGTCGGCATTCGCCAAAAAGAACCGCGTATCGTAGCGCCGTACCCGGCCTGGCGGCGTCACGGCGCGCGCGATGAACCGCAGCGCCCCCAGCGCCTGATCTGGCGATGAGCCGAGCTTCAGGCCAGTCTCTTCGTCGGTTTCTCGGATCGCGGCCCGGCCCAGCGCATGGGCGCGTTTCAGCGATGGCCGACCGCGCATGCGCACCATAAGAGCGGCAGCGACAGTTGGCTCCAACCGATCGATCGGACCGATCCCATCAACAGGGTCGACCCGGCCGCCGGGGAACACGTACTTGCCCGGCAGAAAAATCAAATCGTCACGGCGGCGGCCCATCAGGACGTGCGGCTCAGCTGCTTTGGTATCGACCACGATCAACGTTGCAGCATCGCGCGGCACGAGGGCTTTTGCGATGGGACTTGCAACCGCTTCGCCCGTGCTCGGGACCCTATCGTCCTGACGCTCCAAGGGCGCGATCGGTTCCAACGTCGTGGCATCGGCTGTCGACTTCATGCTGGTCACGTTAACGCTGACCACGGCTGCTGGCTGTGTCTCGCGGACTTGGCGCAGCGTGCGCGACCGGCAACTCATCGTCGCCGTCAGGGCCAAACCCATGCATGCGCTTGGCCCACTGCAGCGCGATCAGCGAGCCTTTGATGCGCGGCAGAAGCCATAAACTGAGGCCCAACAACATCGGCACGAAGATCGCAGCGTGGACCCACAGCGTTGGCTGGTAGGCCTGCTCCACTGCCAGTACGAGACCGATCACGATATGGCCGACGACGAACATCGTGAAATATGCCGGGGCATCGTCG
>JBBQNE010000143.1:0-7768 GCA_038329675.1 Hyphomicrobiales bacterium
GTCTATGAACTCTTCTACCGCCACGATCGCGACCGTGAGACGAGCGCAGACAGCTTGCTGCTCGTCATGCGACAGGGGCAATTGCTGGGCGCCGACCGGTGGGGCGGATTAATCTCAGGCCGCTGCCGCTTCGACGCTTCAACTGGACAACACCGCTTCGAAGTGATGTTTGATGCACCCGCTGACGGGCAACTTGTAACTGGCAGCGCGCCACCTGCGACCGCTCAACCAATCGAACTCGTTCCAGATATCACGGACGGCGGTAAAGCGACCGGAACAGTTGACCTGTTTGGCGAGAGCATCCGGCTTGAATTACACTACCGCGGCCCGCTACCGGTGCCGCCAGCCGTGCGCCAACGCGCTTAGGTGGCGAAGGTTCGTTGAGTGGCGAGTGGTTGCCGGTGGGTGGGGTGGTGGGGTCTGCCAGCCCACATCCATCAACCCACCATTTAGACTTCAACACCTCACCACACCCGCCCGTTAGGCGATTGCCCCTTAACCCGTCACCGCGTCGAGCATGACCAACGCCGCCGCCGGATCAATCCGGCCGTCATAAAGCGCTCGACCCGAGATGGCGCCTTCGAGAATGCGGCACTCCCGACGAGCCAACGCCACGATGTCAGCCATCGACGCGAGGCCACCCGAAGCAATAACTGGGATCCGGGTCGCATGAGCCAGTTCCAACGTCGCCGGTATATTGAGGCCTGCCAGCAGGCCATCTCGGTCAATGTCTGTGTAGATGATGGCTGCCACGCCAGCATCCTCAAACCTCAACGCAAGTTCGGCAGCCGTCAGTTCGCTGGTTTCCGCCCAGCCTTCAACAGCGACCCGACCACCCTTGGCGTCAATGCCAACAACAACCCGATCAGGAAACAACCGACAGGCGTCACGAACAAGTTGCGGATCACGCACCGCAACCGTGCCGAGGATCACCCGTCGTATGCCACGCCCAAGCCAACGCTCAATCGTCGCCAGATCGCGAATGCCACCGCCAAGTTGGCAAGGCATCGTGATCGAAGATAAAATCCGATCAACCGCCTCGCCATTGACGGGCTTGCCCTCGAACGCTCCATTCAAATCGACGATGTGCAAATAGCGGAAGCCCTGGCTCTCGAACGCTCGCGCTTGCGCTGCTGGATCGTCATTGAACACGGTCGCAGCCGACATGTCGCCAAGCTTCAGTCGCACACACTGCCCATCTTTAAGATCGATGGCCGGGAAGAGGATCATCGGGAAAGCCCGTCGTTACGTCGCATGAAGTTTGCCTTGGTCCGCCCATCATGCCAGCAGGCGTTGCAGACGCATCGCCAACACATGTTGCAGATCAGGCGCGTTGCCACAACTTGGCAACAGTTGCATGCGAACAGTATGAGAACATTGCAGTTGTACTGCTATGCATAAACTGGGTTGCGAGAGTTTGAGCATGATGCCGCAGCTTGACATTGAGCCTCTATCGTCGGGTCCAGACAACGCCGAACCGAAAGCTGCGATCCCGCCGCCTTCGCGCGCCCTAACAGAAGCAGACGCGATCGAACTCTGGCTTGCCCGGTGGCTCAAGACGCCACGCAAGGTCATTTTGGCCCGCTACGCCTGCGACGCTCGGCGCATTTATGAGGTTTGGGAAGGCCTCCGCTTTCCAGGTAGTCGCGCCAAAGCGCTCGACCGTCTGCGGGAACTGCACCCCGCATTGCCGACCCAGATCGATATTAGCCACCATCGCCGCATACCTCGCGGGACCCACCCGTCACAGCTGTCGCTCTTTGAGCAAGGCACCAGCTGAAGTTGCATTTCGCGCTATTGACTTGAGAGGGGGGGACCATAATTAGAACAAAGACAGATTTTATCGTAGACTGATCGGAAAATTCCATATATGTTCTACACATGTTCAAAGCTCTGCGGTTGACGCATAAACCCTCCGCAAAGTTCGCGACTCAAAAAAGACTCCCGTTGCGTATGTATGGCGTAGGCCGATTATGCCCCCTCCCACAGCCCAAGTGAGGTATCCCATGCGCACGCTTCTGATCTCCTACGACCTCGCACGCCCGCACCGTAACAAGCACGTGCTCGCGCAAGAGATCATGCGCATCGGCGGCCGCTGGGCTCGCCCACTCGAAAGCACCTGGTATGTGACGACCGGCAGCAACGAGGTGGAAATCGAATCGCGCTTGGCACGTTTGCTCGACACCGAAGACGGGCTGCTCATCCAGGCCGTTTCCGAGGAAGCCGTGTTGTCAAACACGCAACTCCGCTGGTTCCGTCAGCGCCGTGCCGATGTCGGGTCTGCTGAGACAACAAACATCATCGCGTTCCCGCTGATTGCTGCACCACCCGCGCAGGCCGAGTTTCCATTCCCCGATCACGCAGACGACGACAGCGCCAACGACAGCGCAGCAGCCTAAGTACTTGGAGTGGGCAGCTACGGCGCCCACTTCAAGAAGTTTGAGATCAGCGTGAGGCCCAGTGCCTGGCTTTTCTCGGGATGAAATTGGACGCCCACGATCGTGTCCAAAGCGACCATGGCTGTGACCGGCGCGCCGTAGTCGGTCACAGCCACGACACACGCGGGATCGTCGGCCGCGAGGTGGTAAGAATGCACAAAATAGGCGTGTAGCCCGCCGGGACCGAGCGCGATCCCATCAAGCAACGGATGCAATGGCGCATCAGCTGCCCGATCGGCAGTCCCAACAGAATTTGCCCCGCCAGAACCGGCCGCGGTAGAAGTAACCCATTGACGACCCCCGCGGTCCGTTATCTGGCGAGCATCAGGCATCGACAGCGTATTCCAGCCCATGTGCGGCACCTTCAAGCTGCGATCGTTTGGCTCGATGCGTCGAACTTCGCCCGGGATCCAATTCAGGCCATCGGTTTCAACAAACTCGAGCCCGCGGGTTGCCAGCAACTGCATCCCAACGCAGATGCCCAAAAACGGTCGCGCGCGCCGTTGGACAACACCGCTCAGCGTTTCGATCATGTCAGGGACAGCAGCGAGACCCGCTTTGCAGTCGGCAAACGCGCCAACGCCCGGCAATACGATCCGATCGGCGGCCGCAGCTTCGGCAGCACGTGAGGTCACAATGATACGTTGGTTTAGACCGCCATCGCGAGCAGCCCGTTCAAAAGCCTTCGCCGCCGAATGCAAATTGCCCGAGCCGTAGTCGATGATAGCAACCGTCTGCATCAACGGCCCGTGAAGCCCACAGTCTTGCCGCCGAATATCCGGTCAAGCGAAGTTGCCAGCACGCCGCGACGCGATTGCATCGGTTCGGCCTGCTCAAGCGACGTCGACTGGCTCGGATCGGCTCGTTCAATCGCACGATTGGGCCGGATCAGGGCCTGGCGCGGCAGCCAATTGTCTAAGAACCGCCGCTCGCACTCATCCCGCGTACGGCCGATCACAGCTCCATGCGTCATCCAACCAAGCCGGTCGAGCTTACGGCGCTCAAACTCGTTGACCTCAAATGCAAACACCGTGTTGAGCGCAACCAATGCGATTGCCACCCATTGATCACCTGCATCAACGGCCGCCAGCAACAAAACGATACCAACCAGCGCAGCGACGTAAACTGCCGTCGCCACGTACAGCCGCTTCAGAAGCAACGCGATGGGCCCAAAGATAAAAACGTTCCAGTCGAAACCGTCTTTGACGAACGCCATTAGTGCTGCCCGATCTGCCCGGTCGGTTGGCGCTCCAGGTGGCTCATGCACGGTGTAAGTTTTCATCCAGCAAGTCTCCCTTTGGTCGAGGGCACCCGGCCTACCTGTGCAGCGTCGAGCGCAATCGCACTACGCAAAGCTCGGGCCAACCCTTTGAAGCAGGTTTCCGCGATGTGGTGGTTGTTGGCGCCATATAAATTGGCAACATGGACCGTGATGCCTGCGTTCTGTGCGAACGCCTGAAACCATTCTCGAAAGAGTTCCGTGTCGATCTCGCCAAGCTTGTCGCGTGTGAACGTCACATCCCACACCAGAAATGGTCGACCCGACACATCAACAGCAACCCGCGTCATCGCCTCATCCATCGGCAGATGGATGTCGGCATACCGCGCAATGCCAGCGCGATCTCCCAGCGCCTTCGCCACGGCTTGGCCCAAGACGATGCCACAATCTTCGGTCGTGTGATGGTAATCGATGTGTAGATCACCCTGCGCTGCAATCGTGATGTCGATCAGCGAATGCCGCGCCAGCTGCTCCAGCATATGGTCAAGGAAACCGATGCCAGTGTTGACGTCATACGCCCCGGTCCCATCGAGCGAGACGGTTGCCGAAATCGTGGTCTCTTTGGTCGTCCTGGCAATCGTTGCGGTACGTGACAAGAAAATATCCCGGTATCCTGAAAGAACGTAACAGCACTCAACGCCTAACGCTACTGACAGAAAGTTAACGCCGCCCTGCCATGCGCTCCTGGTGCAAATTTCGAATGACGAGCGCCTCGCACCTCAATCAGCTTCATCGCTCTCATCTAGGGGCGCGCCCAGGCCTGGATGGGATCATAGACTGCCTGAATTGCCGCCATATCAGTGTCGAAGTCTCCGCTCGGATCAAAAATCT
The DNA here is from genome assembly GCA_038329675.1 of Hyphomicrobiales bacterium. Classification (GTDB taxonomy): domain Bacteria; phylum Pseudomonadota; class Alphaproteobacteria; order Rhizobiales; family Hyphomicrobiaceae; genus JANXVY01. The sequence goes on from JBBQNE010000143.1 coordinate 4,549, forward strand.
TAGCCACACCGATGACGCGCCGCCGATAATCGATGAAGCACAGCACGATCGGCACACGCGCTCCGACGGCAATATGATAAAAACCAGTTTTCCACTTCACGCTAGCGCTGCGCGTTCCCGACGGCGGGATAACGAGCACCAGCCGGTCCTGGCGACTAAACCACGCCACCATCTGTTCGACCGCATTGTTAGCTTTCGTGCGATCAATCGCGACACCACCGAGCCATCGCATCACGCCGCCGAACGGCCACCGGAATAGCGTGTGCTTCCCCATCCAGTGAACCCGCCGCCCCCACACCAATCCCGCTGACAGCGCGTGAGGCAGATCCCAATTGGTCGTGTGGGGCGCTGCAACCACGACGTATTTTGCGATGTCGGGCAACGCACCTTCAATCCGCCAGCCACCTGCCCACAGCCAAGCGCGAGCTACCGGACGAAACACCCGCACCGCAAGCGGGACGCGAGGAAGATTTGAATCAATCTTTGGCGAGGCCGGTTCGCGATCGGTCCTGTCGCCGTGATGATTCTGCGTTCCATCCGTCAGCATAACGCGCTCTCCAGGTGGTCAGGCCCGCTGGTTTAGCCAGCGCGTTCAAAGCAGGCCCCGTTAAGCGAGCGCTTTGATGTCTTCAAGCGCGAGATACCCGGGCACGATCGTAATCGGTATCGGAAACGACCCCGCCCCCTTGCCAGCTGCAAGCGTCGACACCAGCGGACCAGGACCCTTGGCATCCATCGCCGCGCCGAGCACAAGAACGGCAATGTCCTCATCTTCGACAATCGCCTGCACGATCTGTTCGGCTTTGACGCCTTCGCGGATCTGTTCTTCGACGTTCACGTCGAGCCCAGCGTTTGCAAGCTTCCGGCGAAACAACCGAAAAAGCGCAGTCGCTTTCGCCGTTTCCTCCTCGATCTGTTTTTCGAGCACGCCAAGCCAATGCGTCTGCCGTTCAGGTTCAATAATATAGAGGAGCACGAGAGTGCCCGACGACCGCTGCACACGGCTAGCGCCATAGTAAAGCGCGCTTTCAACTTCGGGCGTATTATCGGCCACGATCAAAAACTTGCGCTGATGCCCGGCCTCAAACGATCGTCGTTTCGTCATCGGATCAGCCTCGGATGCGGGGAACTCTGCTGCCTCGTCTGGCAGGCCGGTCGTATGGACCACGGAATTGGTACCGCACGCAAATCTTCGCCACCAAACAAGACCAGCCCAGAACTAACTTTGCACGAGGCCGACGATGTCCTTCACCTCACGCAATACCGGCTCGGCGATGGCTCGAGCCCGCGCGGCGCCATCGGCCAGAACCGCATCGATGACCGCCGGATCCCGTGATAACTTCGCAGCTTCGAGCGTCATCGGCGCCAGTTTGGCAACCGAAAGCTCCGTCAGCGCTTTTTTGAAATCCGAAAACGGTCGCCCACCAAAGTCGCCCAACACGGCATCCGGCGTTCGGCCATCAAGTGCAGCAAAAATATTGACGAGATTTTCTGCCTCCGGCCGTCCACTTAGCCCAGCTGTTTCTGATGGCAACGCGTCAGGGTCCGTTTTGGCCTTCTGGAACTTTTTCGCAATCTCGTCGGCGCTGTCCGTCAGATTCAGCCGCGATAGCTCGGATGGGTCAGACTTCGACATCTTTTTCGTGCCGTCCCGAAGGCTCATCACGCGGGTCGCTGGACCTGTAATGACCGGGTCTGGCTGCGGGAAAAACAGGCCATCCGCATAACCCTTGGCTTCGATCGATCGTTTCCAATCGTTGTTGAATTTCGCCGCGATATCACGGGCGAGTTCAAGGTGTTGCTTTTGGTCCTCGCCAACCGGCACGTGTGTCGCCCGATACAGCAGAATATCTGCAGCCATCAGGTTGGGATAAGCATAGAGCCCGACCGACGCATTTTCGCGGTCTTTGCCTGCCTTCTCCTTGAACTGGGTCATTCGGTTCAGCCAACCGAGGCGTGCAACGCAATTAAAGATCCAGCCAAGTTCCGCATGTCCTGAAACTTGGCTCTGGTTGAAGAGAATAGACCGCTTCGGATCGAGGCCAGCTGCGATGTAGGCAGCCGTCACACCCCGAATGGCATGGGCGAGCTCTCTAGGATCTTGCATGACCGTAATCGCGTGGAGGTCGACCACACAATAGATGCAGTCATGGGTCTTTTGCATCTCGATCCACTGGACCATCGCACCGAGATAGTTGCCAAGGTGCAAGCTGCCTGTGGGCTGCATGCCGGAAAAAACCAGCGGCTTAAGCGCCAAGGCCGTCGGCGCGGCTGCAGTCATAGAGGTTACTGGCACAACGGGCTCAGCAGCAGCATCGGTCATCGTGCGGTCCTGATGGAGGGGGCCAGATTGTAGGCCGGCATTGTGCGTGGTCGCGTGGAACCGGCCAAGCCGTCACGTCATCTCGGAATTGGGCAGGAAACGCAAGCGTCGCTGCCCACGGCGCGAAACGCTGAGACGTCTGCCCCCTCCCTCTGCACACAAAAAAAGCCCGGTACGCTCATGCGCACCGGGCCAGTTTGTCTCGGGAGGAGATCAGTCAGGAACCCGCTTGCGCAGGGCAGATCAGGCAACGCCGGTAGTGGCGCTTCCCGTCGTGTCAGGGGCGGCGACGAGGCCGCCACCCCTGAGCTTTTTGAACTTAGTAGTTATACGCTCGTTCGCCGTGCTCGGTGATGTCGAGACCTTCCCGCTCCTTCTCCTCGGCCGGACGTAGGCCGACGACTAGGCTGCAGATCATCAAGATCAAGAAGCTACCGACGCCGGACCAAACCAATGTCGCCACAACGGCCTTGGTCTGAGCAATCATTTGGGTGACCAAATCGTAGGCCCCTGGCGCGCCTATGGTGTAGTCAAACACGCCCGTCCCGCCGAGCGCAGGATTGACCAAAATGCCGGTCATCAGCGCGCCGACGATGCCAGCGATACAATGGATGCCGAACACGTCGAGAGCGTCGTCATAGCCGAGTGCATGCTTGATCGAGGTGCAGAACAGGAGGCAGATCGGGCTGGCGATCAAACCAAGCACGAGCGAGCCCATCGGACTTGCAAACCCGCAAGCAGGCGTAATGGCAACGAGACCAGCGATGACGCCAGACACCATGCCGAGCAGCGACGGCTTACCTTGCCGGCAAGTCGAAACCTGGCGACATTTTACTCCTTAAAACGGGAGAATACCCGAATACAAAGAATGTATTTATCAGGCACGCATTAACTATT
>JBBQNE010000144.1:0-7715 GCA_038329675.1 Hyphomicrobiales bacterium
CGCCAGACACCATGCCGAGCAGCGACGGCTTACCTTTGACGGCCCATTCACACAGCATCCACGAGAAGGCTGCCGCGCACGTCGCAACCATCGTGTTGATCACGGCGAGAGCCGCCGTACCGTTTGCTTCAAGGTTTGAACCAGCGTTAAAGCCGAACCAACCGACCCACAGCAACGAAGCGCCGATCATGCTCATCGTCAACGAATGCGGTGGCATGGCTTCTTTGCCGTAGCCCGTGCGCTTACCGACGACATAGGCGGCAACCAACCCAGCTATACCGGCATTGATGTGAACGACGGTGCCACCGGCAAAGTCGATGGCTCCAGCTTGAGCAAGCCAACCGGCCGACGCAAAAACACCTGCAAGTTTTGCTTCAGCAGCCGCTTTGGCCGTCGCATCTGTACCCGCCGCTACGATTGCCTTGGCGGCATTCGCAACATCATCAGGCGCCGCAATTGCCCACACCCAGTGCGCCACCGGGAGATAGACAAAGGTCGACCACAGAAGGGTGAACAACATAACGGCCGAGAACTTCATTCGCTCCACGAAAGCGCCGACAATAAGCGCCGGTGTGATCATGAAGAACGTCATCTGGAACGCAACAAACGCCAACTCAGGGATCACGACCCCGGTCGAGAATGTTGCGGCCATCGACGACGACGTGACACCCGACAGCATCACCTTATCGAGACCGCCGATGTAGGCGTTCAGCTCCCCACCGCTCGCACCCAACGAGAGTGAGTACCCGTAGAGCACCCACGTGATGCCGCACATTGAGATGATCATCATGATCTGAGTGAGCACGGACAGCATGTTTTTCGTGCGGACGAGTCCGCCGTAAAACAGGGCAAGCCCGGGAACCGACATCATCAAAACCAACACGGTGCAAACCAACATCCATGCCGTGTCGCCGTTGTTTGCCACGGGAGCAGCGGCAAACGCGGCCCCCGCTGTCAATGCAAGTGCGGCAGGTACCAGTGCACCCAGAGCCGCAAGCGTCTTTAGTTTCATCGAGTAAACTCCCTCGTTGCTGGTAAACGAAACTTGGAACCTGTGATCAGCGCAGGCCGTCACACGGCGGCTTGGTCAACTTCGCCGGTGCGGATGCGAACTGTGTGCTCGATGGGCGCGACAAAGATTTTGCCATCGCCAATTTGGCCCGTGCGGGCGGAGCGTTGAATTGCGTCAATAGCCTTCGCAGCCATCGCACTATCAACGACGACTTCGATCTTGATCTTGGGTAGGAAGCTCACCGCGTACTCTGCGCCGCGGTAGATTTCGGTGTGGCCCTTCTGGCGACCATACCCCTTCACTTCCGTAACCGTCATACCCTGCAGCCCGATTTCGGTCAGAGCTGAGCGAACCTCTTCGAGCTTGAACGGTTTAATAATGGCTGTGATCAACTTCATTGGGCCCTCCGTTTCGTCGTCTTCTGCGTCTAACGATACAAGGCCCGTGCCAACTTCTTGCCGCAATCTCAAGCCGCTGAAACCGCAAGACAATTTAAAAAATCGCCTAAGTTTCTTGCGTTTAGGGTGCACAAAATTCCACCAAACATTGCTGGCCAGTTTACATTTGCATAAAACTTAAGCAGGCTGGTTGAGCGGACGCATCAGCAGTTCTTGCGTCACCGACGCCACAATCTCGCCAGCCGTGTTGAAGAAGGCACCGCGCGCAAATCCGCGGCCACCCGCAGCACTTGGGCTATCCAGAACGTAGAGCAGCCAATCATCCAGCCTGAACGGCCTGTGGAACCACAATGCGTGGTCGAGGCTAGCCAGCTGCATACCGCCACCCAGGATCATACGGCCGTGCGGCAGGAGCGCAGTCTCGACCAGCGCGAAATCTGAAGCGTAGGCCAAAAGCGCCCGGTGGATGGCCGGGTCGTCCGGTAATTTCGTCTTTGCCCGCAACCAAATCCGCTGTCGTGGCGCTGGCCCGCCACCCCACGCCCCGTTTTCAGCAAACCCGTCTTGAAACTTCTCCAAGTCAACAATTCGAATGTCCAGCGGCAATTCACGGCCGTAGTAGGCGCGCATACCAGATGGCATCTTGATATCTTCCCGACCAAGAAGCGTTTCGATTGTCGCGACATCATCCGGGATCGGTGTGTCTGGCATTGACGCCGTGTGATCGAGCCCCTGTTCCACACCATGGAACGACGCCATCATCGCAAACAACGGCGCTGAGGCCTCCTGATGGGCCGTAACGCGCCGCGTGCTGAAGCTGCCGCCGTCGCGGATGCGTTCCACACGGTACATCACGGGCGCAATTGGCTTACCGCCGATCAGGAAATAGCCATGGAGCGAATGCATCGGCCGATCGGTTACGACCGTCCGACTTGCCGCTACGATCGCTTGCGCCAGCACCTGCCCGCCATAAACGCGTTTGCGCCCGCCCTCGACATTCCCACCTTGATATTCATCGGCCGCCCCAGTTGGTTGGAGGTCAAGCACAGCCAAAAGGTCCGCCAAGGCCGCAGACGTCGGCGCGAGCTTGGTTTTTAGCGCCGCCATCGCTGCCGTCCCTCTCGGATGAATGTCAAACTTGCCTGCGGCGTTCGACCCCGGCCTCGTTGCTGTGCTGGCCAAACCGATCGTGGCATCGGCATGCTATCGTTGCCAACATGATCACGTCTGCACCCCCCCCCATCGCCGCACCCGACTACGATGTTGCCGTCGTCGGCTCAGGGCCCGTCGGCTCCGCTTTAGCGATCGCCCTAGCGAACGGGTTACCTTCTGGCAGTCGCATTGCGCTGGTCGATCGGGCGGCCGGGCCTCGCGACAGCAACGCAGGAGACGCCAAAGCCTCCGATGGCAAGCTCCAAGATGCGCGAGCGGTAGCCCTTTCGGCAGCCTCAATTCGCTTACTGGATGGATTGGGCGTCTGGCGCTCCATCGCACACTTGGCCCAACCGGTCAGCAAAATCGAAATCACCGATTCCGCGCTGAAGGCAGGCCTCCGGCCCGTTCGGTTGTCGTATGCGAGCGAACTCGATAGCGGCGAAGCGTCGACGCAAATTATGCTGAATGTCGACTTAGCGTCAGCACTTCAGGCAGCCGTCAACACCAACTCGGCACTGACGCTCATCAACAAAACCGAGGTCAGTGGCATCTCGACGGAGGCTGACGCCGTCAAATTGAACGTGTCCGATGGACAAACGCTATCGGCTCGCCTCGTCGTCGCTGCAGACGGCCGTCGCTCCAAACTGCGCGACCTGGCCAAAATAGCAACCGTCGGATGGCCATACGCCCAGCGCGGCATCACCATCGTTATTTCCCACAGCGAACCGCACGGCGGACGAGCCGTTCAGCACTTCTTGCCTGGTGGGCCGTTTGCATTGCTACCGTTGCCCGGCAACCGAACCTGCGTAACCTGGAGCGAAGCCAGGCCGGTCGCCGAGCGCATGATGGCCCTCTCCGAAAGTGATTTCTTGCGCGAGGTCGACCAGCGGATCGGTGGTCGCCTCGGCTCGATCCAATTGGCTGGCACGCGCCAGTCGTGGCCGCTCGAAATGTTCTTAGCTCGATCGTTCATTGCAAACCGGATGGCGCTGGTAGGCGACGCCGCCCACAACGTGCACCCCATCGCAGGGCAGGGCCTCAATCTGGGCCTCAAAGACATCGCAACCCTGGCCGAAGTCATCGTCGATCAAGCACGCCTCGGGCTGGACATCGGTGCGCCCTCGGTACTGGCCCGCTACGAACAATGGCGCCGCTTTGATACGGTGACAGCCGCCGCCAGCTTTGACGCATTGAACCGTTTGTTTTCAAACGACACTGCGGTTTTGCGCGCGGTGCGCTCACTCGGCCTCGAAATCGTCGATCGATTTCCAGCCCTCAAGCGCGGCTTCGTCGCCGAGGCGGCCGGCACCACCGGCACCCTGCCGCGCTTGATCCGCGGCGAAGCCTTGTAAAGGCAGACCGCTACGGCCACATCGCCCGGCAGGACGCAACCAAAAGTGAGGTCGACCATGGCTTTGACCATTCGCCGAGCTAACGAGCGCGGTATGGCGAATTTCGGCTGGCTCGATAGCAAACACAGCTTCTCGTTTGGCCAGTATCAAGACCCGCACCATATGGGCTTTGGCCCACTGCGCGTAATCAATGAAGACCGCGTTGCCGGTGGCGGTGGCTTTCCGACCCACGCGCACGCCGACATGGAAATCATCTCCTATGTTCTCGATGGCGGGCTCGAGCACAGGGATAGCACAGGGAACGGCACCGGCACCGGTTCGGTCGTTCGTCCAGGCGACGTCCAGCGGATGTCGGCTGGCACAGGCGTGCGCCACAGCGGGTTTAACGCGTCTCAAACCGACCCCGTCCACTTCCTTCAAATGTGGATCATCCCCGACCAGCGCGGGATCGCACCAAGCTATGAGCAGAAGTCGTTCCCCGCAGACGACAAACGCGGTCGATTGCGGCTCATCGGCTCCCGTGACGCACGCGATGGATCGGTCGCAATCCACCAAAACGTCGATCTTTTCTCCGCACTGTTGGGAGAAACTGACAGCGTCTCGCACGTTTTACGCGACGGCCGGATCGCCTGGATACAGGTCGCGCGAGGTCGGTTATCGGTCAACGGCACGCCCGTAGAAGCTGGCGACGGCGTCGCTGTAACCGACCCCGGCCACCTGGAGTTTGCAACTGCCACAGACGCTGAAGTGCTGGTGTTCGACATGGTGGCTTAACGCGGCGCACCAAGATCGGGCGAGGCCAGGCACCAGGGCACGCAGAGTTGGCTGTGTCGGCGTGACGACCCGCTCGTCTCAGCCCGATCGTCTCAGCCCGCTCGTCTCAGCCTGATCGTCTCAGCCCGGTCATCTAATCCCGGTCATCTAATCCCGATCATCGACAATTTCCGGTCACCACGGATTACCGTCCTCGTCTTCGCCAGCCCCGAGACCACCACGCAGCGGATAAAGCCCCTCGATCGCATAGGGCCCGCCACCGGTCCGCGGCCGTGACGAGAACAGCGCAAACCGATGCACGAAGAATGGTTCAAATTTAAGTGTCGCATTTTGCTGGAGATAGCCCGCCAGCCTTAGCGGATCGGGATATTGCATCCGTGCCAATGTCACATGCGGGCGGAACGGATGTTTGAGCCTTGGACATCCAAGCGAAAGGGCCAGCCGATCGAGCTGGCGCGCCAGCGATGCCAATGGCGGGGTTTCCTCAACCACCGCATGAAGCGAATGTGGTTCGCCGCCGAAGGTGCCTAAGCCATTGATCGTAATCGAAAAAGCGTCGGCCTCGAAGGTATCAAGCAGATCGATTAAAGCTGTTTCTTGACCATCCGTGAGGTCACCAAAAAAACGCAGCGTGACATGGAGATCATCGATCTCGACCCAACTTGCGCCGGGGATCGGCACCTCTAACGCCGACAACTCATCCGTGATGTCTTCGGGAATCTCGATACCAGCAAACAGGCGCGGCATAACTCCAAATCCCGTCAAATTGAAGGGCCGGTCAGCATCGCTGCAAACCGGCCCTTGTCGTGGCTGTTAAAATGGCACCGTAGCCCGTTCCCGCTTCAGCCCAGACAATAATTACGTCCGTGACCGAGATGTCCCGCCATCGGAGGAACCCGTTACGCCGCCGCCAAGTTGCGCAGCACGTAGGGCAAAATCCCGCCATTGCGATAATACTCGATCTCGTCGAGCGTATCGATCCGGCAGATCAAATCAACAGTCTGGGTTTTTCCATCTCGCCCAGCGATGTGAGCGATCATTTTCTGCTTGGGCGAGACCCCCGCAAGTCCGCGGATCGTCACCGTCTCTGATCCATCGAGGCCGAGCTTCTGCCAGCTCATCCCCGCATCGGCATAAACCAATGGCAGCACGCCCATCCCAACAAGGTTTGAACGGTGAATGCGCTCAAAGCTTTGGGCGATGACGGCCTTCACGCCGAGCAGGTTGGTTCCTTTTGCCGCCCAATCGCGCGACGACCCGTTGCCGTATTCGATGCCCGCAAAAACCACGAGCGGAACTGCCGCCGCATCGTAGCGTCTGGCCGCGTCATAGATCGGCAAGGTATCGCCCGAGGGATGATGAACGGTGAAGCCACCCTCTTTCACGTTGCCGCTCGCATCGCGCACCATGTGGTTCTTGATGCGGATGTTGGCAAACGTGCCGCGCATCATCACCTCGTGGTTGCCGCGCCGCGTTCCGTATTGATTGAAGTCAGCGGGCATCACCTTGTTGTCGAGCAGATACTGCCCGGCCGGGCTGTCCTTCTTGATCGAACCGGCTGGCGAAATATGATCGGTGGTGATCTTGTCGCCAAACAACCCTAAGATGCGCGCTTCCATGATGTCGGCAATGGCTTCGGGCATCTTGGCAAGCGTGGTGAAGTACGGCGGATTCTGCACGTATGTCGACGCATTGTCCCATCCATACGTCAAACCTTCGCCCTTAAAGATCGCCTGCCACAGCTCATCGCCCTTGAAAACGTCGGCGTATCGCGCCTTGAACAGGTCACGCGTGATGTGTTCGGCAATGAAGGCCTGGATTTCCTTCGATGACGGCCAGATATCCTTGAGCATCACAGGGCTACCATCGCCTGCATGCCCAATCGGCTCAGTCGTCAGGTCCTTGGTCACCGTCCCAGCCAGCGCGTACGCAACAACGAGCGGCGGCGATGCGAGGTAATTTGCTTGCACATCCGCCGAAACGCGGCCCTCAAAGTTTCGATTGCCCGAGAGGACCGCTGCCGCGACGAGACCATTGTCGTTGATCGACTTCGAGATATCGGCCTGGAGCGGACCCGAATTTCCAATGCAGGTCGTACAGCCGAAGCCGACGACGTTGAACCCCAGCGCGTCGAGCGGTTTTTGCAAGCCTGAGCTTTGCAGATAAGACGCAACGACCTGTGACCCAGGGGCCAGCGACGTCTTCACCCACGGCTTGACCTTCAAACCCTTGGCGAGCGCGTTGCGGGCCAGAAGTCCGGCCGCAATCAGAACAGACGGGTTTGACGTATTTGTGCAGCTTGTGATCGCCGCGATGACAACATCGCCGTGGCCGAGGTCGAAGTCTTTATTCGAGACGGGCACGCGTTTACTGTCTTCACCCGGCTTTTTGTATTCCGTCACAAGTGCCTTGGCAAAACCAGTACCGATGTCAGGCAGCGCCATACGACCTTCGGGCCGCTTCGGTCCTGCCATGGACGGCACCACGCTGCCAAGCTCAAGTGCGATCGTATCGGTGAATTCGGGCTCAGCTGCGCCCGCGACCCGGAATAGCCCCTGCGCCTTGGAGTAGGCCTCAACCAGCGCCACCCGATCCTCATCGCGCCCCGAAATATGCAGGAACGCCAGCGTTTCATCGTCAACCGGGAAGAACCCGCATGTCGCCCCATATTCTGGTGCCATGTTCGCAATCGTCGCGCGGTCAGCGAGCGTCATCGTGTCGAGGCCAGGGCCGTAGAATTCGACGAACTTGTTGACGACGCCCTTGGCGCGCAACATTTGCGTAACCGTCAGCACGAGGTCGGTCGCAGTCACGCCCTCGGCCAGCTTGCCGGTGAGGTTAAAACCGATGACCTCGGGGATCAGCATCGAATACGGCTGGCCGAGCATCGCAGCTTCGGCCTCGATCCCGCCGACGCCCCAGCCGAGCACGGCAAGCCCGTTGACCATCGTCGTGTGGCTATCGGTGCCAACGACCGTGTCAGGGTAGGCGATCACCTCGCCCGATGGCGTCCTCGCCGTCCAA
>JBBQNE010000145.1:0-7691 GCA_038329675.1 Hyphomicrobiales bacterium
GGTGACGTTTGCCGAGGCGTTGGCCTTGACCGCAATCGAGGGCGCGGGGACCGCCAAGCACGCCTCTTGGCGAGCGTTCTACGTCGATGCGATGTTGGCCTACATCCTCGCCGATACGGCGCCCGAAGGCTACATCGACACTGCCAAGGCTGACCGTCTGATCGCGCTCGCAGCGCCGTCTGGCCGGGTCAGCACGCCAACGACCTTTGAAATGTTAACGACTGTGATGGCGAACGCTCGCTGGCTGCCTGAACGGCTAACTGCCGTCGTCCTCGACGAAGTTCTGTGCACCGTTTCATCGAGCGTCGGAGCCTTGCGAGACGGCGGCCCTGACAGTGCCTTGCTGGCCGGCACGATCACACAGACCGATACCGACCGGATCGCGCACATACTCTATGGCGCGGGCATGTCCGGCCTGCGGTTGTCCGCGCTTGAACTCCGCGCTCTGCTCGCCATCGATGCCGCAGCCGAGACAAAGCCCCCTGAACGTTGGAATGCCTTGCTTGTGGCCGCCATTGCCGATGCCGCCCTCCGCTCCTCGGGCTTCAGCGGTCCATCCCGTGAGGCCGTGCTGCAACCTGGACGGCTGAGCCCAAGCGACCGTCAGGATTACCTGTCGCGATACCGGCCAATGTCGATTGAGGAACGCTCGATTGAAGACCTCGAGCGGCAACGGGTTGCAATCATCACCGGCGATGATGCGCCAATGCTGAATGCCGTTGAACTCGCCGAAGCACTGGAGCAGCAGGCGCCAAGCCGAGCCATCACGCAATCGATCGAAGCGCTGGCCGCCCTGGGTCCGGTTTTGCATCCACGTCTGCAGAAGCTCGCGCGCGACCGCCGGGCGCCTTTGCGCGCCGTGAAGGCGGCCTAACGGCAAGCCATCACCCCTCACACTTGTCGCAACCGGACACCTGCGACCCAACTGTGTCCGCCAAAGCGCCCCCGCCCCCCGACGACGCCATGCGATCGTGGCGGCCCTCCCCCAATTGCTACGGCGCAAGCTGCAACCGCAGCCGCGTAAGCCCGAGCTTTGCCACCATGCGGCGCTACGCTCATCCACGGTGGTGTCGGTCCCGCGCCTGTCCGGCTCGTCGACACAGGCTGAGCCAGACTTGACGGGGCAGGCCGTAGGCTTGACACGAGATTGACGTGGGCTAGCGATACGGCCGACTTGCAGGGGAACGCGCAATGACACCGCATTCAACGCGCCAGTGGCGTGAAATTCTGTTGATCGTTTTACCCGTGTTGGCGCTTCTTGCCATTGGTATTGCCTTCGCGTTCCAGTTCGTCGAAGCCGCGCCTCCCCGGCGGATCGTTATGACAACGGGGTCAGCGCAGGGCGCCTACACCAAATACGCTGAACAGTATGCGACGATCCTGGCGCGCTCGGGCGTCACGCTCGACGTCAAACCGTCGGCTGGATCGATTGAAAACATCGAACGATTGCTCGATCGCCGCTCTAGTTATCAACTGGCATTTGTCCAGGGCGGCATTGCCGATCCCGCCGCCCAACCGGGGCTTGTCTCGCTCGGACGCGCCTTCCTTGAGCCGATGTGGGTCTTCCACCGGGCCAATCTTGACATCGACAGCTTGAGCGACCTGAAGGGGCTCAAAATCGCAGTTGGTGCCGAAGGCAGCGGAACCCGCGTCCTGGCGATGAAACTGCTCGATGCCAATAAAATCAGTGAAAAAAATGCAAGCCTTTTGGGCCTAAAGCCCTCCGATAGCGCCGACCAGCTGATCGCTGGCGACATTGACGCGGCGTTCTACACGATGGCAGCGGCGAGTGAACTCGCCCAGCGGCTGATCCATGCACCCAACGTGCGCATTGCCAACATGAAACAGGCCGATGCCTACACGCGGCTTTTTCCGTTCCTACAGAAAATCATACTCCCCGCCGGCGTGACCGATCTCGGGCTCAATCTGCCAGCCACCGACATCGCGATGGTTGCGCCGGTCGCCAGCGTCGTTGCGCGGCAGGATCTGCATCCAGCCTTAGTGGCCCTCCTCGTCGAGGCCATGAAGGAGGTGCACGCCCAGGCGGGTCTATTCCAAAAAGCCAACGACTTTCCCCAGGCGCTCGCCGCCGACCTGCCGCTCCACACAGACGCTGCAAGATTTCACAAAACCGGCTTGCCGTTTCTACAGCGCTATTTGCCGTTCTGGTTGGCAACGTTCCTGGACCGGACCGCAATCTTGCTGATACCCCTCGCCACCATCTCGCTCCCGCTGGTCCGGATCGTGCCGATGATGTACCAGTGGCGCATCCGCCGTCGCATCCTGTTCTGGTATGACCGGTTGAAGAAGCTCGAAGCCCGCGTCAGGGCCGACAGTTCGCCCGAAGCCCTGCCATCCTACACCGTGGAGATTGCGCAGATTGAGGACGCGGTCGGCGTCATCCCGGTGCCCTACATGTATTCAGATCAGCTCTACAATTTGCGCAGCGCAGTCGAACTCGTTCGCCAACGGCTAGCCTCGCGCGAGCAAATGGCGCTGGCAGTTGCTCCCCAGCTTTGGCCATCGCGCATCGTCGCGCGCTAACCCGCTTCGTCGCGCGGCAACTTTACGTCGTGCGGGCTAACGCGACATCGTGAGGCGATGCGACTGAGACCCCACAATCATCGATTCTGGAGGCGCCGCCGCATATCCGCGAAAACCTGTTCGCTTGAAACCAACCCCATATCGCCTCGCTCCACCGCAACGGCGCGGCGCAGGGCTTCTTGGGCCCATGCGTCTGAAATTTCCTCGGGTGTACCGTCGGAAAGCTCCTTACGCTCGTCGGCAGATAGCTTGCGGATCACGGCGCGCCACGTTTCGCATCTGTCCAAACGCGAGCGTTGCTAACCCGTAGCCATCACGGCGCGGACTTCAGGTGGCGTCTCGAAATCCTCAGGAATGCCAGCGATGCCAGCCCGCTTCATGCTAGCGCCCAGCGCCGGGTCCGACGTCAGCACGCAAAACGGCACGGCGAGCAGGTAGCCAGCCGTCAGCGGTAAGCTCCACAGCAGCGTCGTTGGCGAGATAATCCACAGCGCGCCACACACGATCGCGCCAAACAGCATTTGCGGCCACAGCTGCCGCACCGCCGTTTCCCACGACACCCCGTAGGCATCGCGCGATTGGCCGCCCCAAACGACGGATTTTCCCGTCGCCAGCAGCGTGATCATGAACACGGTCGTGCGGATCGTCGATACCGCGCCCTGCAGGAATGAAAACACAAGTTCGATGACCGCGCTCAACGCGAAACGAACCGGCCCGCCAAACCGCGCGACTTCGCCGGGCGTCAGCACGGCATCAATCAGGCCAGCGAACTTCGGCGATAGATACATCGTGAAAAACGCGACGTAGAGGCCGATCGCAACGCCGCTTGGAAACTCACGTACGCCCGCGAAGTGCCACGCGGCGAGCGGCAACAACGCAATCATCACCGTCCAGGCTGGCAGGCCAACGAACATCAAAATCGCCCACACCAGCTGAAACCGGCTCATCGGCAGCAGGCCGTGTATATCGAGCAGCTGCGTATATTGCAGGTTGCCCTGGCACCAGCGCACGTCGCGAACCATAAAGTCGAGCATGGTTGGCGGGTTTTCTTCCCACGAGCCGTTTTCCAACGGCAACACGCGCACTTCAAACCCCGCGCGGCGCATCAGCGTCGCCTCGACCTGATCGTGTGACAACACGTGTCCACCGAACGGCGGTCCGCCCGGGATCACCGGCAGATCGCATTCATCGCGAAATGGCGCGATCCGAACGACCGCGTTGTGGCCCCAAAACGGTCCGCAATCGGCCGTCCACCACGCCTGCCCCATCGTGTAAGAGCGCATGCCGTGGCGCATGCCAAACTGGAAGATGCGGGCAAACGCGCTCGATGATGGCATGCCCACAACGAGGCTCTGCAGGATGCCGAGCTTGGGGTAAGCCTGCATCATGCGCACCATCTTCACGATGGCATCGCCGCTCATCACGCTATCGGCATCGAGCGGCAGCATCAGTTCGTAGTCGCGGCCCGACGTCTCGCAAAAGTCGCGGACGTTGCCAGCCTTATAGCCGGTGTTGACCAGCCGTCGGCGGTAGTTGATCGCATCTCGGTCGCCGTCCTCGGCCCGCCATCGCGCGACCTCGGCTTCTTCCTTGGCCGCGACGTCGGGATTGTTGGTGTCCGACAGCAGAAAATAGCTGAACGCGCCGCCCTCCCCAGTCGCATCGACGCTGGCTTTGACGGTGCGTAGGCGGCGGATCGCGCGCTCGGGGTCTTCGTTGCGCAACGTCATCAGGATCGCGGTCTTTGTCGCAATCGGCACCGGCTCATCGCCAGCGGCCATAAACGGTGCGACCTCGGCAACCGCGTTACGACCGCCATGCAGCAGCCACAACCCGATCACGGCATTCCAGAAGCCGAGCACGGTCCATGGCGTGCCGACGGCGAAACAGACGAACATGATCACGCCGATGAGCGTCCACCCGCCCGCCGAGAGGACGTGCGCGGCGACCGCCAGCATCAAGACGTAGGTCGCGATATTGACGGCGATCACCTGGCTGCGACGGCGCGCGATTAAAGCGGTCGATTGAATGCCGGCCGGACCCATATTTTTGGGGGTCATATCTTTGGGCGTCAGGCCAGCCGGCGTGACATGGGCCGCTGACGGCGTGTCAGCATCCGGCGCGGCGGTTCCGGTCAAGTCAAAACGGTTTGTCATGTGATCTTCGTTATGGAGTTGTCGTCATGTGTTAATGGCCAGACCGCGTTGCCCGATCCTAGCCCGCCGCGTTCAAATATGCACCCATGCCACCCGCTGGAGCCACCTTCAAGCCATGGTCGACAGCACCCCGCCTCAGCCCTTCAAACGTCCCTCAACGCCGCCGACCCGTTCGCTCGGCCAGCGCCACGTCGCGCGAGCGCTTTGGTATGTTGGCGAGGGCAAAGCTGAACTCCGCCACGAGCCACTCCCCGCGCTCACGCCCGGCCACTCCCGCGTCCGCACCCTCTACAGCGCGTTGTCACGCGGCACCGAGCGCCTCGTCCTGGCAGGCGCCGTACCGCCCGGCGAATACGAGCGAATGCGCGCGCCCCTCCAGATCGGCAGTTTCCCATACCCCGTGAAGTACGGTTATTGCGCGGTTGGGATTGTCGAACAGGGTGCCGCTGCCCTGTTCGGCCGTGTGGTGTTTTGTCTCCACCCCCACCAGGACATGTTCCAAGCCCCCGACGCCATGTTGCTGCCCGTCCCCGATGGCGTCCCAGCCAAACGCGCGACGCTGGCCGCTAACATGGAAACCGCCCTCAACGCGGTGTGGGATTCGGCCGCCGCGCCTGGCGACCGCATTGTTATCGTTGGCGCAGGCATCGTCGGGCTGATGGTCGCCTCCATCTGCGCTCGGCTGCCCGCTGCCGACGTCACGGTCGCCGACGTCGCCGTCGAGCGTCGCGCCCTGGTTGAAGCGATGGGCGCGCGATTTTGGCACTTGGGCGAGCCAACGGCTGCCCGCCAACACAACAACTCACCGCCAGCCGACAATCGCGATCCCAACCTCATCTCAGAACTCCCGCGCGATCCCAGTCCCGTATTCTCAGAACCTCCGGCGAATGCCAACCCCGCGTTCCACGCGAATGCCAACCCCGCGTTCCACGCGGACGCCGATATCGTCTTCCACACGTCCGCCAATCCGGCCGGCCTCGCCACGGCGTTCTCCTGCGCTGGCGTTGAGGCCAAGATCGTGGAAATGAGCTGGTATGGCGCCACCCCAGTCGAGGTCCCGCTGGGCGCGGCCTTCCACTCCCGGCGGCTGCAGTTGATCTCGTCGCAAGTCGGCCAGATCTCACCCGGCCACCGCCCGCGCTGGGACTACCGGCGACGACTGACAAAAGCGCTGGCGATGCTGGCCGACCCGATCATCGGTCCCGTACTCGACCAGTTCGTCGCCAACGAAATTGCATTCGCCGATGCCGCGACCGCCGTCCCGGCCGCGCTCGCCATCTCGACCGTGCCAACTGGGCGCGTTAGCGGCCGTCCCACGATAGGCGACCCCGTCCATGGACACCCCGTCAATGGACACCCCGTCAATGGACTGGCCCCCATCCTCCGCTACGGCCCCTAAAACAGCGACATGGCGATAAAACCGCCAATCTATCCCCGTTGAACCGTAGGCGGACGGTTCGTCCAGGCTGCCGCACCCGCCAAACATCGGCACTCGGCACTTTTGCCAGCCAAAGTTATCCCCGCGTAACGCTGCTGTGCTAGATGTTTGATATGTTGCCAAAGCCGTGCGAGTAACCGCCGCCCAACCTGGCGCATCCAACACGCCGGGCCCGTAGCTCAACGGTTAGAGCTGACGGCTCATAACCGTCTGGTTGCAGGTTCGAGTCCTGCCGGGCCCACCACTTTCGGCCTCACGCGCTACCGGTGCACCGGATGGGCGGCGCATGCGCGCCGGGTCGCCTTGCTCCCTGGCCCCGAGGGCCGAATTGAGCTTTACCTTTGATACGGGATCATGCGCGCGCCGCATCGCGGCCAAACGGGAGGGGCGTCGATGTCGATGCCGCCGATCGCGACATCCCTTCCCGTCTTGCTGATCACGGACGGTAAGCCCGGCCACGCTAGTCTCTCCGATGGCATCGTCGCCGCCCTCGCCCGCAGCCATGAGGTGAAACTGACGACGGTGCGGGTTGACCGACCGTCGTGGCTGCCGCCGCGCGCGCTCTCGGGGCTAACCAACGCCCGCGTGAGCGTCACGCCCCGCCTGCTCGGTCTCGACTTGGACGCGCTCGCCGCCAACCCGTCTTGCCCGCCCCGTCTCGTCGTCTCAGCTGGCGGAGATACGCTGGCCGCCAACGTGTTCGCCGCGCGGCGGTTCAACTGCACCAACGTGTTTTATGGCTCGCTCCGCGCCTACCGGGCAAGCGACTTTACCCTGGTGCTAACGTCCTATGCCGAAGCCGCCCGCCAGCCCAATATCGTGATGACGCTGAAGCCGTCCGCGCTCGACCCCGATACGATCGCGCGACCGCCGCGACACTCACTCCCGTCACCTGTCGTTCCGCCATCATTGGGCCTTCTCGTCGGCGGCGATAGCGGCACGATCCGCTGGCGAGATGCCGATTGGGCAAACCTGCTTGCGCTCGCCGAACGCGGCGACCCCGACACGTTTTGCCTCGTCGCGGCGAATTCGCGACGGACGCCCGACGCGATATCTGACCGTCTCGCCGAACTTGCGAACACCGGGATCATCGGCTTCATCGACGTCCGCACCGCGGGGCCTGGAACATTGCTACCGCTGTTTGCTGGCAGTGACGCGATCCTTGCCACGATCGATTCGAGTTCCATGATCTCGCAGGCCGTCTGGGCGCGCCGCAAGGTCGCCGTCCTGACGCCAGCCGGTTGGGACCTACCCGACCTCGAACGGTCCTACCGCCGCCACCTGGCCGACAACCGTTGGACCGTGGACGTTGCGCTCGCGGGTGCCACCCCGGCGAGCATTCTGGCAGCGCTAGATCGCGTCCAGCCGATGCACACCAATCCGCTCGACGATTTGGCCGCACTCCTGGCGAACCGGCTCGCGGTCACATAAGCCCGCCACCATCCCATACCCGCCGCGTTCCCGCTGGCAATCGAAACCCGTCGCAATCGAAACCCGTCGCAATCTGGCCTTCGTTGGCGCTGCAAGACGTTTTATCGTATCACCAACGAATC
>JBBQNE010000146.1:0-7653 GCA_038329675.1 Hyphomicrobiales bacterium
GACATACGCTGTTATGTTGGCGGTGATGCTCCAAAATACGCTGTGCGCTAACGGATCGAATTGCAAAAAGAACAACGCTTCTGGCCTGAGCAGCGCAATATCAAACGGGCCATCGGTAACAAACGAGATCGGCAGGTAGCCAGCTCGCGCCACCCACGGCAGTAGGAGCGTGTAGGCCCAAACGGCTGCGCCTGCCGTCATGCCAGCGATCGCCCCGCGGGCGGTGGCTTGGCGCCACATCAGCCCGCCGAAAAAGGCTGGTGCAACCTGGGCGATGGCCGCAAACGAAATCAAGCCGATCGCGCCGAGGCTCTGCGAACTCGCGAGCGCCGCATAAACCCCATAGGCCAGCAAAAGAATGATCACGATCGCACCGCGCCGAACCGCGAGCACCAAGCCCGTCAGGTCGCCCGACGCAGATCCCCCGCCCGCATCGATCTGTCGCCGCAGTAAGAGCGGCAGCACAAGGCCGTTGCTGACCATGATCGAAAGCGCGACCGCTTCGACAATCACCATCGCGGTCGCCGCCGATAACCCGCCAATGTAGGCGATAATCGAAATCGTTTTCGCCTCGGCACTCAGCGGCAGTGCCAACATATAGAAATCTGGATCGGCCGCAGACGCTGGCAGCAATACGAGCCCGGCAATCGCAATCGGGATAACAAACAAGTTGATCAAAATCAGATAAAGCGGGAACAGCCATCGCGCGCGGCGGATTTCGGCTGAATCGTTGTTTTCAACCACCGTGACGTGAAACTGCCGTGGCAGCAGCAGCGCACACACAAAACTCAGCAGCGTCACGGTCAGCCATTTGCCACCACTCGGCGTGGCGTTGAAAACACTCTGAACGCGGGGGTCATTCGCCGCCGTCTGCAGGAACGCGGCCGGCCCGCCAAACATCCACCACACGACGAAAATGCCAACGGCGAGAAAGGCTGCGAGCTTGACGAGCCCCTCGACGGCAATCGCGAGCATCAATCCGTCCTGGTGCTCAGTCGCATCGGCATGTCGCGTTCCAAACAGGATCGCAAACGCCGCCAGGATCAGCGTGATGACGATGGCTTCGTCAATTCCCCGCACCGGCGAATTCACCGGCAACAACGAACTTCCGCCCAGCAGCGTTTCGACCGAGACCGCAATCGCTTTCAATTGCAGCGCGATGTAGGGCAGCGAGCCCATCACCATTACCAGCGTCACCACGGTCGCGACCGTCTGGCTCTTGCCATATCTCGCGGCCATGAAGTCGGCCGCCGACGTCAAGTTCTGCCGCTTGGACAGATCGACGATGCGCTCGATCAGCGGCGCGCCAAACGCAAACAACAGGATCGGCCCGATATAAACCGGCAGGAAATCGTAGCCCGTTGTGGTCGCCAACCCGACGCTGCCAAAAAACGTCCACGACGTGCAGTAGACCGAGATTGACAGCGCATAGATCAGCGGCCGCCCCCCGCCCCGGCGCCGCAACGCGATCCTGTCGCCGAGCCACGCGACGGCGAACAGCGCACCGACGTAACTTAATGCAAGACCGACCAGAAACGGGCTTTGGAACATGGCACCCACGGCTGCAATGCTGGCTGCAATACGTGTTGCGATCTTGCGCCTTGCCAGCGCCGTTTGTCCATGACGGCAACGGACAAGGCGAAAATGACGGTCTTAGCGATGCGCCGCCTTTAAGATTGATGGCCGTAGCAATGATCCGTTAACCTCCGATTCGGGTAAGTCTGCGCGGCAGATGGCTCATCACAGCAAAATTTCATCTGGCATCAGGCCGAAAAGCAAGGAGAACGTCGTGGGAATTGTCCAAGAATTTAAAGACTTCGCCATGAAAGGCAACGTCGTTGACCTTGCCGTCGGCGTCATCATCGGCGCTGCGTTCGCCCCAATCGTCAGCTCGCTGGTCGACAACGTCATCATGCCGCCGATTGGTTTGGCGCTCGCCGGGCTTGATTTTTCGGCACTGAAACTCATCCTGCAACAGGCAGACGCAACCAAAAAGATCCCCGAAGTCGCCATTGGCTACGGCACGTTTCTGAACACGGTCATCAAGTTCTTGATCACGGCATTCGCGATCTTCCTGCTCGTCAAGGCGATGAACACCATGAGGAAGCCGGTCGCAGCTGCTGAGGCTCCGCCACCCGCACCGAGCGAACTTTATTTAAAGGAAATCCGCGACGCGCTCGTCAAACGCTAACGTCGGTTTTAGATGTCGGTCAAATACAGGTGGGCCCGGGCGATCCCCGGGCCTGTTTGTTGGTGGTGCCTTTATAAAAGCGAACTTGAGCCACGCGGACTGGTCGAGCGCGTTCCCCGGCCGCGGATTATTCTAGACGTCACGTCACGCAATTCGATCGGCTGACACCTGACCATTCAATCTCTTGACCGCACGTCAAGCGTGGTTCATGTTCTGCTTATGTTGAAAATAAAAAGATTTGATTTTTCAACGTGTTGCGGGCGTAGTTCAATGGTAGAACGGCAGCTTCCCAAGCTGCATACGAGGGTTCGATTCCCTTCGCCCGCTCCAAGTCTTTGGATTAATTTAATCTATTGATTAAAATAGATTAAATTGCGCCATTTTGGCCTGTGTAGGATTTGGCCTGTGTAGGATTCGTGTAGAAAAACTTGGGGAGTTGCCGTCGTTGAGTGGCGCAAGAACTCACCGTTTTTCTAGCACGCTAATCGGTCTAGTAGGCCAAAGCTTGCGGCGCGGCGATAGATTGCTCAGTGGTTTGCGCCGTGAAATCTCCGATTGCACACAGCGGCCTAAGTAGCGGCCGGTCATCGGCTCGCGGGCTTCGTCTTTGTTAGGCGCATTTTCATTCTAAATGATCTGTTCGTCCTGCCCGAGGCGCGACGCGCCGGAGTAGCCGAACGGCTTTTGGACGCGGCGGCAGACCACGCACGAGCGGCAGGGGCGCTGAGGCTGACGCTCTCGACAGCGCGCAGCAATGCTCCTGCACAAGGCCTTTATGAACGGCTGGGCTGGTTACGTGACGACGTGTATACAGATGAGCCCATAGGGATAATTCTTTCCGCGATAGCGTTTCGCCAGAATTTCGACCAGAATTTCTACCAGGCTCTCGACCAAAATTCTTAATTGTGCTGCGCGAGGTTAAGCACTACGGCTACGATCAGAATCTCGTTCGACCGGTCCCGCCAATACTGCGGGGAAAACCGTGTCGCGTACTCTCGGATCCCCGATGTTGGATGCATTGCCGCCATCCACCGCGCCGCTCACACCATCAAACGTGCCGGCCCCGGGCGCGGCGCCAACATCAGCGTCGGCAATCCCACTTTCGGCATCTCTAGCCGCCCACATTTCCACCCTTGACGCGCTACGTGGGTTCGCCGCCCTCATCGTACTGGCCATGCACGCGCGCGAAATTTTCTGGGTCGGTATGCGCAATTACGCCGTCACAGAGGGCTTCGACGCCTCCCCCGGTGCATTCCTGGCCTACATCTCTGCCCCGCTGATGTATGGCGCGTTCGGTGTCTCGATCCTGTTTGCCTTGTCCGGCTACGTCATCCACAAGTCGGTCGCCGCCACAATCGACCGGCCTGACTTCACATTTGATAGTCGCGGGTTCTTATCGCGCCGGTTTGTGCGCGTGTTTCCAACTCTCGTCCTCGCGCTCATCGTGACGGGGTTATGCGATTACGTTTCGCGCCAACTCGGCAGTATGCCGAGCTCCTATGACGTGAGCCTTTCGGCGCTCGCAGCCAACCTTATGTTTCTCCAAGGCATCGTGGCCTGGCCGTTCGGTTCCAACACGCCGCTATGGTCGCTGGCGATCGAAATGCAATTTTATCTGTTCTATCCCCTCGCCTTGATGTTGCGGCGTCGGATCGGCATGGATGCGATGGCAGCGACCGCCGTGGCGCTGTCGCTGGCGGGCGCCTTGCTCATCCACAGCTTCGGGTTAACGGCATTCCCTCAGTTTTTTGTCGCATGGTGGATCGGCGCCTACGTCGCGGAATGGCACGTCTCTGGCCGCCCGATGCCCTATCGTTGGCGGCTGTGCTCCATTGCCATTTTGGCGATCGGCTGCATCGCCTATTCGGCGAAGTTAGCATCGTTAGGGGTCGTGCTCTGGGCGATCGGTTTTGCCCCCTGGCTCGGCTGGATCGTTGCCAGTGAATTTGCCTTGCCGCGCCGATTGCAGGCGCTACTCGCGTGGATCGGCACGTTCAGCTACACGCTTTATGCGGTGCACTTTCCCGTACTCATTCTGCTGTCGGGCCTGTGGCTCAACGGCGAGCGAAGTAGCAACATCAACTGGGCCATCCTCGCCAGTCTCGTGTCGCTCGCCGTCGGTTACGCCTGTTATTGGTTAGCTGAACAGCGCTCGATCGAGGTCTTGAAGACGATGCGTGCGCAGAGCCGGGCGACGCTGTTACCCGTTCAGCCACTGATTGTCCGTGCGGGGTCTTTGCCCAATGGAATGGCCGTCGAAGCAACTCCACGATCGCGCAATAGGCGGCCAGTGAAACGGGTAGCCAAATCAGCGGCGAAGCAAGAGCTGGCCCGACAGCCCCGCAAAACCCACGCCGACTAGCCGTAACGAGGCCGATCGCAATCGTTACAACAGCCGCAAGTACGAGGTTGATAATACCCGCCCACCAGATGGCGATCGCCAGACCCGAGCCGCCGCCGCCGCCAAATACTGCGCCCTCGCTGATCACCGGCGATGGCACGTCCGTTGACATCGCCATCAACACAATCCCCGCGACAAACCACGGATGGGATAGCGCGGCCAAAAGCCCGCCACCAAACACGGCTTGGAACCATAAGAACCGCCACAACCCGAGGTCGCGCAGCAATCGCGCCGGGTCGCGCATATGGACGAAGTAGGTCTGCAACCAGCCCTTTTGCCATCGTGTCCGCTGTCGCAACCAAACCGAAAACGTCGATGGCGCTTCCTCCCAGGTCGTCGACGCCAGCATCTCGACGCGATAGCCAGCCCGCGCAAGTCGCAAGCCGAGATCGGCATCCTCGGTGACGTTCCACGGGTCCCAGCCACCCGTGGCTTCAAGAACAGCGCGTGGAAAATGGTTTGACGTTCCACCCAACGGCACGGCAGCTCCAGCCCCGATGAGCGCGGGCAACGTGCCATCAAACAGCGCGGTATATTCGACGGCGAATTGCGCCGAGATGGCGCTTTGGCGTGGGTTGTAGACGTTGAGACGCGCCTGCAGGCAGCCAAGGTCAGGGCCGCTCGAAGCGAAGGCTGCCGCTGCCTTCAAGAGCTGGTCTGGTTCTGGCCGGTCCTCGGCGTCAAACACCACGACGTAGTCGCTGGCCGAACGCACGCTGTCCGACGCAGAAAGCCCATAACATAGCGCTCGCGGCTTGGTTCTGGGGCGGCCTGCTGGGACAACGGCAATCCGCATGTGCGGTTGCAGCCGACTTGTCTCCAGGGCAAGCTGCGTCGCCGTATCGTCTGCCTCGGTCAAAAACCACACGTCGAGGCGGTCGCGCGGATAATCAAGCGCGTCGAGCGCCCTGACGAGGCCAGGCACCACCGCCGCTTCGTCATAAAGCGTCACCAGCACGGTATATCGCGGCAAGTCGGCGCGTAGAGCAGGTGACGACGATTCAATCGATCGGCACTGCACGGCGTCTTGGTTCGTCGCCACATACCACAGCGTATGAAGTCGGATCGCAAGAAGTGTGGCGAAGCTGGCGGTCCCAGCGGCGGCAAACAGCACAACGGTGGCGATTGGCGCGGCAACGGAGCCAAGGGCTAGCAGTGCGATGAGCACAACGAGCGTCACGATCTGGCCAACCGTCAGACCCGATTGTGCCGAGCGCGTAGGGTCGAGCGTCGAATAGGCCTGGTCGGTCCTGCGACCCGCCTCAGCCCGACCCGCCTCAACGCGACCCGCCTCAACGCGGCCGTCTTGGTTTATCGCCGATGGCGCAACCACGCGGCCATCGTGGCTATCCCGCCCCAACTCAAGCACAACCCACCCCACCCCAACAGGAGTGGAAGTTGGCCGTTTGTGCAGAGACCGTCAACGGCTACATTCAAGATATCGCTGCGAGGCGCCCGTCGGCTTACGACTTCACCGACAGACACTCACCAAACCCGCCAGCCAACCGCTTGATCAGCTCAACATAAAGGCCCGGTCCGGCATCTAGCGATAGGCCCTCGGGATCGAGCAGCCCCGTTTTGGCATCTGTTCCTTCGGTCACGGCCGCCATGAGCTTTTCTTGATAACCCGGCTCGCGGAAGACGCACGTGGCCGCGACAGACTTGATTTTTTTGCGCACCGCATTAAGCCGCTTTGCGCTTGGCTGGAGATCGGGGCTGATCGTGATCGAGCCAACCGCCGCCAATCCAAACCGCCGCTCGAAATACTGCGTCGCATCGTGGAACAGCACGAACGGCCGTCCAGCCAGCGGCTTCATTTGCAGGGCGATGTCGTCTGCGGTCGCCGCGATGGTTGCATCCATCGACTTTGCGTTAGCCTCAAACTTATCCTTATGCTGCGGCGCCTGCCGCGACAGTTCCGCCGTGATTGCGATCAGCATTTTGCGCGCGTTGGCCGGGTCAAGCCAAACGTGCCCATCCTTCGCAGCCCCATCTTTCGCAGCCCCATCTTTTGCAGCCCCATCCTTCGCAGCCCCGGCAGCCTTTTTATCGTCGTCATCATCATGGTCGTGGCCATGACCATCGCCCTCAAAAGCCCCGCCTTTGCGCCGTGGCAAAACCTCAAGACCCGGCGTGTCAGCAAGCGTCATCACGGTCACCGACTTAGGCAACGTCGCAATAATCTTGCCGGTGAACGGCTCGATGCTGTCTGAAATCCGCACAAACACGTCGGCATTCGAAATCGCCTTTGCCGCCGATGGCTTCAGCGTGAACGTATGCGGCGAAGCGTTCCCCTCAACAATCAATCGCGGCTGTCCGACGCCCGTCATGATGGCAGCGGTAAGACTATGGATCGGTTTGGAGCTGACAACGACGGTCAGCTCCTTCGCCATCGCGGGAATGGCGAACGTGTGAGACGCTATTGTCGTCACGACCATCGCCAGCCTAACGCCAGCCACCAACGACGGTCGCGCAGGCTTCCATAGACGTTGCTGCATCCAAAGAACGAGCATAAAAACCCTCCGCGGTCGTGATATTGTTATAACGTTACAACATAATCGCGAGCCAACGGTTTGACCAGCCCGGATACCGAACGCGAACGACAAATTTTGAACGAGCATGCCGATATGCCATCCAACCAGCGTCGTCCGTCTGAACGGTGACCCAGTACAAAATGAGCCCCACGACAATGCGCCGCCCGATGACACCGTCTTGCTGTAGTTTTGAGGCAAACCGACGTATGACGGAACAAACGTATGACGGAATAATCGGGTGCTCGCGACAGCTGCGCCGATACGGCGACGACGTTGCCTCTCGCACCGCAAAGGAGATAATCGGATGAGACGGATCTCGTGGAAGCCCGCGCTGGTTTCAGCAGCCCTCGTGTGCCTGCTGAGCGCCGCACCGGCCATCGCGCACCCGCACGTCTGGGTCACGTCAAAGTCGCGAATCATATCTGAAAAAGGCGCCGTCACCGCGATGGAGAAATGGTGGATCTTCGATGAGTTCTATTCAGCTTTGGCGGTGCTGGGCCTCGATAAAAATAACGACGGCATGTACT
>JBBQNE010000147.1:0-7536 GCA_038329675.1 Hyphomicrobiales bacterium
AAACAAGCGGATATTCTGGTAGGTGCGCGAGATGCCAAGATGTGTAATCTGGTCGGGTCGCAAGCGGTGAACTTGGATAGGGCTGCGTGGCGGCGCGATGGGCGCTGGACGCGCAGGCAAGGCTGCCGTGGACTTCGCTGCGCCAGTGTTTCGAGGTTCCGTGATGGTTTGCGACGCTCGCTGTGCCACGTCGTTCGTAGACTGGCCCGAAGATTGGCCCGAAGACTTATGCGAGACCTGAGCCATGATCCGGGCCGCCAACGCATTGGTTCGCGCAGCCGCAACCGGCTCCACGCGATCAAGGACCCGGCCAAGTGCGATCGCCTCCGCGAGCAGCGAACGGGCGCCCGCATCGCGGGCGAGAAGCTGGGCAAAACGCAAGCGCTCCGCGGCCGGCCATCGCGCGCGATCGCCGCCATACACATCGAGGAGGTGCTCAAAGGCGGCGCGCTCTATCAGATCAGGGTCGGGCGTCGGCATGTATCAACTCTTGGGGCTCGGTTCGCTGTATAGGTTATGGGTCGTTTACAGCTCGGGTGCAGATATCAACTCTCGCCAATCGTCGGCCAGCTGCGCGCGAAGCGTCCGGCGGGCACGTCCGAGCAGCGATTCAACCGCTTCATCTGACACCCCCATCGCCGCAGCAATCTCGATTTGGCTCAAGCCTTCATAGTGGAACAAGACCAACGCCAAGCGCTGCCGGTCGGGCAACGATTGTAAGGCTGCGTCCACGCGGGCGGCAGCATCGCGATCTTCAAGGACGCGCTGTTGACGGGGAGCATCAGGCACGTCGGGCACATCGGCCGTGACATCGACGTGACGGGCTGACCGAACGCGGTCGATACACAAATTCGATACGACACGCCGCAACCATGGACGGACACCTGCAACGCCCACGTCGAGCCGCGGGGCCTGCCGCCACAGCCGTAACATTGCCTCCTGCGCAACGTCTTCGGCTTCGGCCTCGTCGCGCAACATGCGACGCGCAATGGCAACGACGGCGGCAAGGTGACGCGCGACGAGTTCATTGAAGGCGGCCGGGTCGCCACCAACCATCCGCGCCAAGAGCTCAGCATCTTCAATCGCCGGAACGAGCGATGATCCCGCTCCCAGCTGACCTCGCTCGATCGTCACGACCGCTCCACGCAGCATAGCAATGACACACCGTTCACTGGCGCCCGGCGACCTGCTATGGTGCACCTATCATAGCCTATAACGGCTGATGGCGCCCGATCCGTCGCTCAACGAGCTGATCGGCGACGTCCCGGTACAGTCGCGACCGTTCAGGTGCCGAGCACGCGGCCGAAGATATCGCGAACGGCATCTTGTGCCTCACGCACACTGGCTTCGAGCACGCCAAATGCTGGCGCTTGCCCGGTGCGCGAGAGGCAATCTTTGAGCCCGCGCGGCGCGGTATCGGGTTTGAATGGACCCTCGGCGAGCAAGCGGAGAACGCCGTTGAGATCGCCGAGCAATTGCGCTGCAGCACTGAGATCAGTGGCATCTGATGCCGATAGCGCACCGGCGGCGGCAAGCTTTGAAAGTGCCGCCCGGGTGTTGGTATCGAGCACGTCGGGCCGCGTCGCCGCATTGATGAGTTGCAGATACTGGACGATGAATTCGAGATCGACGAGCCCGCCCCGGACTTGCTTGAGGTCCCAGATGTCGGTCGTGCTTTTTTCAGCGGCAATTCGAAGTCGCATATCGCGCACGTCAGAAGCTGTCGTGACGGGGTCGCGGGGACGCAATAACACCTCGCGGATGACCGCTTCGACGCGAGCCGTGAGATCGGGCGGACCACTGACGACGCGCGCGCGAGTTAAGGCTAGGTGTTCCCAGGTCCAGGCCTCGGCGACCTGATAGTCGCTAAAACTTTGCAACGAGGTCGCGAGCGGACCCTTTTGTCCCGATGGCCGCAGTCGCAAATCAACGTCATAGAGCACCCCCTCAGACGTCGGTGCGGAGAACGCGGCAACGAGGCGTTGCGTCAAGCGGCCGTAATACTGGGCAGCGGCGAGCGGCTTATCGCCATCTGACCTAAGATTGCCGCTGATCGCTTCGGCGGGGACGTCATAGACGACGATCAAGTCGAGGTCGGAGGCAGCCGTCATCTCGCGACTACCGAGGCGGCCCATGGCGATAATGACAGCGCCACCGCCGGGAAAACGGCCGTGCACGGCTACGAGGTCGGCTTCGATACGCTGATGGAGGGCACAGACAAGGACGTCGGCGAGGTCGGAGTAGGCAAAAGCGGCATCGGCGGGCGTCACGCCACCCGACAGCACCCGCATACCAATGAGGAACGACTGTTCGCTCCCCACAATGCGCAGCGCATCAAGCATCGGTTCGAGATCGGTTGAAGCGCCAAGGACCTCGGCTAGCCGCCGACGGTGGTCAGCAGTGCCTGGAAGCGCGCCGAGCACGGTTGGGTCGACCACGGCATCAAACAGGCGCCGCTGCCGCGACAAGATACGGGCAAGACGCGGCGCCGACCCCATGATGTCGGCAATCAGCCGCAACAGGCGCGGGTTCGACCGTAACAGCGCGAAAAGCTGAAGCCCGGTTGGCAGCTCGGACAAGAAACGATCGAAATTACCAAGCGCGAGATCGGGGTCCGCGGTTTCAGCCAACGCGTCGATCAACAGCGGCTGCATCACGGTGAGCCGCTCGCGGGAGACGGACGAACGGACCGCAGCGTAGCGGCCGTGGTGCCATCCACGCACGGTAGCCAGCACCTTGGCTGGGTCGCGGTAGCCCATGCGCGACAGGGTGGCAATGGTGTCGGGATCATCGGTGGCGCCAGCGAACGCCATGTTGGATGCGCGCGCCGTCAACTCAGGCGCAGCTTCGAATAGGCGGTCGTAGTGGGATTGGACGGTCTGAAGCTCGCTGACGAGGGCTGCAGACAAGGCTGGCGTATCGGCAAAGCCTGCGAATTGCGCAAACCGCAATAGCTCGGCCTGATCGGACGGCATTTGTTGCGTCTGCTCGTCGGCCACCATCTGCAAACGGTGTTCGATGACGCGCAACATGTGATACGCGCGGGCAAGATCGTCGGCGACGGAGCGCGCGATCCAATGCCGGGCGACGAGAGCATCAAGGGCATGCAGTGTTTCGCGCACGCGCAAGTCTGACTGGCGACCGCCGGCAATCAGCTGCTGGGTTTGGGCGAAAAATTCGATCTCGCGGATCCCGCCGCGGCCAAGCTTGATGTTGTGGCCAGCGACCGCGATGTCGGCGAAACCGCGGTGGGCATGAATTTGCCGCTTCATGGCCTGGATGTCGGCAATGGCAGCAAAGTCGAGATAGCGGCGCCAGATATAGGGCGAGAGTTCGGCCAGAAACCGATCACCCGCCGACAGATCGCCAGCGATTGCGCGCGCTTTGATCAGCGCCGCTCGTTCCCAATTTTGACCGACAGTTTCGTAGTAGTCGAGCGCAGCGTCGGTTGAAATCGCAACCTGGGTCGCGCCGGGATCGGGCCGAAGCCGCAAGTCGGTGCGGAACACGTAACCATCGGCAGTCCGCTCATTCAGGAGGCGCACCATGTCCTTCGTCAGACGCACGAATAGCGACGATGGCTCAAGGCCTGGCCGAACGGTCGCCAGTTCGCGATCAAAAAAGACGATGAGATCGATGTCACTTGAGTAATTGAGTTCTCGGGCACCTTGCTTGCCCATGGCGAGTACGAAGTAGCCCGACCCGGTTTCGGGCGCAGCAGGGTTGCTCGGCCGCCAGTCGCCTTTGGTGGCTGCTTCTCGAAATAGAAAGCGGACGGCGGCTGCCGTTGCCGTATCGGCCAGCCGCGTCAACGCCGCGGCAACGGTCATAACCGGCCAGACCTGGCCAAGGTCGGCGAGCGCGGTCGATAGCGCAATTTCGGATTTGGCTTGTCGCAGCGCGCGCATCAAACTTGATTGGGTGGTCGCTGGCGCCATCGCCGACGCCATCAAGCTTGAAAATACATCGTCCAGGTGGGCCTCGGGCGACAATGACAGGAGGCGTTCGAGCCGTTCGAGATCGCGGACGACAAGTGCGGTCAGGAAGGGCGAACCGGCGAAAATCGTGAGCAGAACCGAGCGTGGGCCGGGCTGTTGCAGGCAATGTCGCAGGCTTGACCACCGATCATGGTTGTTCGTTTCGCTGGCGACGGCGCGAGCAATGTTTGCGGCGATGTCAGCCTCGATTTCAGCAAGTTTAGACTGGGCCGTCGGGGCGGATGGTGAAATTGGAAACGGTTGCATCCGAACTGCCAGTGATCGGCCATCGACGGCAGCACCTGGGACAGGAGCCACTGGGACGGGTGCGTTCGCCTTGGCGGCCGTGTCCGATGCCGCAGTTGTCACGATCATCGGCTTTCTGTTGGGCGGCAATGGTTGGTGAGGGCCCGACCTTGCGCATTCGACGCTAGACGAGAATGAGCTGGCGATCAGCCCCCGACTTTTTCAACGAGGGTCCGATTGTTCGCCGCATCGATCGGCGGACGGTCGGGATGGTGCTCAGGATGAATATCCATGTGGAGTTCAGTACGTCGGCCCGGGTTGGACGATGCTTTTGCTCGCCCGATCGGGCTTGCAAAGGCCACCTCGCGTCGCACCGCCGCCGGATTGGCCACCAGGACCGGCATCACGAGCTCAACGGTCAGACCCGGTTCCGCTGCGCCGGGCATTGTCTCCGAGAGGACGACCCGCCCTCCGTGGAGCCGAGCAACGGCCGCAACAAGGCTCAAGCCCAGCCCGGTTCCCGGTTGCGTCCGACTGGCATCTAGCCGCACGAAGCGGCGCAGCGCGCGCTCGCGATCAACCGATGGAATGCCGGGGCCGTGGTCAGAGACGGTAATGATCACATCGCCGCCATCGGCCCGCACGGCAACGCGCACCGGCTTCGGCGCAGACTGGCCCGTTGGTTGGCCCGTTGGTTGGCCCGGAACCTGGCCCGAAGACTGACGTGGAGGCTGGCCAACGGTCCCAACGGCATATTTCAGGGCATTATCAACAAGATTAGCCACCGCCTGCTGGAGCAACTGGCCGTTGACGCGCACCATCAGACCGGTTGGCGTCGAATTGGCAAGTTCAAGGCCTGTGCCATCCTCTTCAGCGAGCGGTGCGTAGAACTCAACGACGCTCGCCACGAGTTTGCCAGCATCGATCACGGTTGCACTATCATCGACCGCGCTCGCTTCGAGCCGCGCGATCAACAGCAGCGCGTTGAACGTCCGGATAAGTTCATCGGCCTCCTCAATCGTCCGCTCCAAAGCGTCCCGATGCAGTGCGGGATCAGCTTCGCGAAGGGCACCTTCGACCCGGTTACGGAGCCGGTTGAGCGGCGTTTTAAGGTCGTGCGCGATGTTGTCGGAGACCTCGCGCATGCCACCCATCAGCTCGACGATGCGTTCCAGCATGGCGTTGAGATTTTGCGCGAGGCCGTCGAGTTCATCGCCACTGCCGTCGATGGGCACACGCTGGGCGAAGTCACCAGCCATGATCCGGCTGGCAGCTTGGTTCATCGCCTCGATCCGGGCCAACACGACGCGGCTGATAATAGCCGCCGCCGTCAAGCCAACGAGGGCGAGCGCGGCAAAGCCACCGATAACGAGGAGTTTCACCCGTTCGGCATAACGGCGCTGGTCCTCGATATCGCGGCCAACGATCAGTCGCGTGCCATCGCTCGTCGCGATTTGCATGCCGACGCCGAGGCGCTCTGCTGGAAGGTTACCGGTGCCAGGAACGGGCGTCGTCGGGCGGTAGCGGAACACGCTGCCGGTGCCCTCAGATCGAACATCCAGGCGAGCACTGGGACTACCGCTGGGACCACCACCAGGGCGAAGATCGGGGCCACCACTGGGGGCTCGACCGGCAGCAGGATCAGGACGGACATCGGGTCCAATCTCGGGTGGAACGCGGCTCAAGTTACCGGCAAGCTTGCGACCGGTGCCGTCGACAAGCACATATAGCCCAGGACCTTCCGGCCGCGATCGGGCGGTGACGGCATCGATCAACCCGGCACGGCCGCCGCGGCTTTCTGTGCGAAGGGCGTCGGCTTCGGCCGAAAGCGTCGACATGACCTGATCGGTCAGAACGGCGTTGGCTTGCCAAAACACAATCGTGACGAGCGTCGTCGCGAGCACGATGAAGGCAGCGGCAGCCGCAGCCGTCAGCCGGAACGCCGAAGATGCGAGCAGGCCCGGCAATCGGCGCACGAGTGAGGGCATGGCGGACGGCGAGGGGGGCGAACGAGGTGCAGGCACGGGTGTCGGGGCTGGCACGGCTCAGACCGCCCCATCCCGGATCATGTAGCCAGCGCCGCGCACGGTATGGAGCAGCGGCTTGTCGAATGATTTGTCGATCTTGGATCGCAATCGCGACACGTGGACGTCGATGACGTTGGTTTGTGGATCGAAGTGGTAGTCCCAGACATGCTCAAGCAGCATGGTCCGCGTGACGACCTGGCCAGCATTCTTCATCAGATATTCGAGCAGCCGGTATTCACGCGGCTGGAGCACGATCGCCTCTCCGCCACGCGTCACACGGTGAGACAGCCGATCGAGCACGAGATCGCCAACCGCATAACGCGTCTGCTGCTCCTCGGGCACAGCGCGGCGGGCAAGGGCCTCGATGCGGGCGAGCAGTTCGCTGTAAGCGTAGGGCTTCGTCAGATAGTCGTCGCCGCCAGCACGCAGACCCTTGACGCGGTCGTCGACATCGCCAAGCGCGGAGAGGACGAGGACCGGCGTGCGGACGTTTTCAGCGCGTAGCGTTTTAACAACCGACAAGCCGTCGAGACGCGGCAGCATGCGGTCCACGATCAACACGTCGTGTTGCCCGCCGCGGCCAAGGTCAAGGCCGGTTTCGCCGTCCGCTGCGAGATCGACGGCGTGGCCACTCTCCTTCAGGGACTTTGACAGGAACTGGGCGGTTTCCCTGTCGTCTTCGATCACGAGGACGCGCATGGCAGATGACCCTCCGGCTGGATGCGAAACGGCCGCGAGCCCGGGGGAGGATCGCGGCCGCCGTCAAGACAACTACGTTACGTTCGGACGATCGTATAGAGGGATCGGTTCGCTGCGAACTTACCCCTGGCCCTTTAACTGGACGGGGACATAACGCTTGCTGTCGGCCGACTTGACGTGCAGCAAAACCGCCTTGCGCTTCAAACCTTCGGCCTTCTTGACGCCAGCGATCACATCTTCGGGCGACACGACGTTCTCGCCGCTGATCTGCAAGATGACGTCACCAGCTTTCAGACCCTTGGTCGCCGCATCCGAACCGGCCGCAACCTCGGCAATAACCACGCCGCCGTCTTTGTCTTTCGGCGCGCCAGCTTTGGCTGGCATCAATGTGATACCGAGCTGCGACAGTTCTAAATTAGACGGCGTCTTGGGCGTATCGGGCTTCGATGGGTCCTGTTTGCCGCCTGGGAACACCCCTAGCTTAACTTTAACGACCTTTTCGGCACTGTTGCGCCAGACGGTGACGTCGACTGTGGCATCGGGGGCGAGTTCGGCGATTTTACGTGCAAGATCGCGGCTGTCGGCAA
>JBBQNE010000148.1:0-7477 GCA_038329675.1 Hyphomicrobiales bacterium
GGCATGTTCGAGCGGGGGTGGGGCACCAGCATCGGCAATGATGATCGTGCCGCCGCGCTCAAGCCTGGCATAACGCGAGGCTGTCGCTAGGACGGCGCTCGGTACGGGCCGTTCGTTGTAGGCAAGCAGCGTTGCGATGATGCTGGCATCGGCCACGCCCATGCCGTTGAACCTTGCGATCCCACCATCGCCGAGCCGCAAAAATCGCACCATCCCTACTGCGCGCTCGATCCCGGCGAGCAGTGCTGGCGGCACCTCCATGCCACGCGCATCAAAACATGATTTCAGCGGTAGCCAATCGAGCAGCACGTCGATCAGTGCGGCCGGGTTGCGGCTAATGTGGCCACCATCGGGCAGGACTTGCTGGTCGATCTCAGCTGTCAGCATCGCCAGCAGCGGTTCGAGCTGCCCGTCCTCTTCCTCAAACGCGACGCGGGCAAACGTCAATGCAGTCAACGCTGTCAACCGCTCGCGACCATCGTTGGCCAGCCGCCATTGCGCCGATAGCGCGGTCACGTCCGCCGATAGCCCGCGCAAGATCGCCTCGTCGTCGGTGGGGTCAGCGCCATCCAACAGGAATGCGGCCGCCGATAGCCACGAGATGATCCGCCGGGCGCGGACGTCGGGGTCGCGGCCGCAGGCATCGCGGCTCCGGGCGCGACGTTTGTGTGAGGCGAACTTATGGGATGCGCCAGCGCGGCGACGTTTAGAGGTTTCGACAATGTCGGTCCCGTCGTCATCCCCCGCCGTGTTTCCCGCCTCGCTCCGCGCCGCGACCTCGGCCCCGTTGTCGGGCCCGTCGTCGGCTCGGTTGTCGGCTCCATCGTATAATCCGTCGTCCGAACTCAAATTCGACGCGAAACTGGACGCCTGACCCCGCTCGCGCCCCAGCCAATCGAGCACGCACCGCCGCGCCCAGGTTTCTGCCTCAGCGCTTTGCGCCGCCTCGATGTGGCGCAACCACCCAAACCCGTGAAGTTCACGCGTCCACGCGTCGTTTGGCGGCGCGCAATCAAACGGGCTCGTTCGGCCGATGCGGGCAACGCTACCAGCTAAGCCCATGAACCCGCTTTCGATTTCGGGCCAGAACATGCGGTCGCGTGGGCGGATATCCTGTGGCGCGATCGCCAGCGTGCGCGATTGCAGGTGTCCGTAGCGCCACCGCAGGAGGGGCGAGCCGAGCAGCCGGGCGGCCGTGATACGACGCGCCCGCCGCGCGCGAACGGCGGCGACCCGGAAGCGTTCGCTCAGTGCGATCCGTGTCATCGGCGGGACCGTGGTTGCGTGAGGGGGCGGGTGGGTGTGAGTTGAGGTTGTCGGTGGTGAGTGGTGAGGGGTGAGCAGGGTTGGGCTGCGTGGTTGTGGGTACCGGTTTCAAGGAGCCCACGCTCACAATAGCGCGTTTTGCCACCGGTGACTGTTGCACAGCAAAGCCTAGACGATTCCCACCCCCGACGTGAGCCTACCGAGAGCTGCAAAGGGGCAACGACCGGTGCTACCAAAGTTTTGACCGCGAATCGCATCACCCTCACCCCCCCCGAGTTTCCCCTCCCAGTTTCCCTAGCCCCGGCAATCGTGCTACGCGCGCCCGATGAGCCCAGCCCGAGTTCTTACCGCCGAAACGGCCCATGGCTTCGATCGCCTCGAAGCCCAGGCCCAACGTATTCTGGCAGCCTTCGGCTCGACGGGACACGAACCCGTCGCTCCCGCCGCTATCCAACCGGCCGCTGTGTTTCTCGACGCGATCGGCGAAGCGTTACGCGCCCGCACCTACGTGTTTACCGACCCCGGCGGTGCGGAATTGTGCCTGCGGCCGGATCTGACCGTACCCGTGTGCCGCCTCCACCTGGAGCGTGATCCCGCTGGCGCCCGTTACGCCCGCTATTGTTACAACGGGACGGCGTTCCGCTTTCAGCCGGCCGACGCTGGCATCGCCCACCCGCGCGAATTCCGCCAAGCCGGGATCGAGCAGATCGGCAACCGAACGGGCGTCACCCCGGAGCGGGCGGATGCGGAGTGCCTCGCGATCGTGCTCGATGCGCTGGCTGCTGCCGGATTGTCGCCAGCCCGGCTGGTCATCACGGCTGGTGATCTGGGTCTCGCGCAGGCGATCCTCGCTGCCGTCGATATGCCAGCCCGTTGGCGCCGCCGTTTGGCAGGTCTCCATGGCCGCCCGGCCGCGTTTCGCGCCGAACTTGCGCGGCTATCGACGACGCCAGGATCGCAGGCAGCTCACCTCCCGTCCGCGTTGCTCGACCAGCTCGCCGCGACGCATGATACGCCGACCGCGCGCGCCGACCAGTTGGCCATCGTCACGGCGCATCTTGAGGCGCACGGGCTCGACATTCAGGGCGCGCGGACGCTGGATGATCTTGCCACATCGCTGGCGGCCATTGCGCGCGATGCGGTTGCTCGCCCACTCGATGCGCCCGTTGCCGCCGTGATCGAGCGCTATGCGGCGTTGTCGTGCCCGCTGACGGAGCTCGCGGCGGCGTTGACGGACTTGGCAAAAGATGCCGGTATCGAAACCGGGATGGAAACGGGCATCGACATCGCCGCCGCCATTGCGTCCGTTGAAACACGCACCCGCGAACTTCGCTCGACCGGTGCTGACCCCGGCCGCATTGCGTTTTCCGCCGAGTTCGGCCGATCGCTTGCCTACTACACTGGCTTCATGTTCGAGATCGGCTTACCCGGCGAGCCGCGCACCAGCCCGATCGCCGGTGGCGGGCGTTACGATGGCCTGATGCGGGCGTGCGGCGCGCCCATCGACGTCCCTGCGGTCGGCGCGGCGATCCACACCGAGCGATTGCTCGCCGCGCTCGTGGGAGGGCGGCCATGAGTGTGCGCCTAAACCCTGCGCTCAATCCGCCAGCCCCCACGCCAGGTGCTGTTGGGTCCGGTCGGCAATTGATCAATACCACCGTCATCGAGACGTCGCGGATCGTTCTGGCTGTCCCGTCCAAGGGCCGGTTGATGGACGATAGTCTTGCCGCATTGGCAGCAAGTGGGATGACGGTCCGCCGCCCGGCCAACGCGCGCGGATACCGCGGCACCTGCGATGAGTTTCCCGAAGTTGAGATTGCGTTCGTATCGGCTGCCGAAATCGCACGACATATTTTATCAGGCGCCGCCCACTTCGGCATCACCGGCGAAGATCTCGTGCGCGAATACGGCGCCGATGACGAGACCCGCGCCGAAATCGTCCGCCCGCTCGGTTTCGGCCACGCTGATGTCGTCGTCGCCGTTCCAGATTACTGGGTCGACATCGCGACCATGGCCGACCTCGACCGGCTCGCCGATGTGTTCCGCCCGCGCTATGGCCGCCCGCTGCGGGTCGCGACGAAGTACCTGAACCTCACGCGCCGCGCCTTTGCTCGCCACGGCGTGTCAGACTACCGCCTCGTTGAAAGCTCGGGCGCAACAGAGGGCACGCCAGCGGCTGGTACGGCTGATCTCATCGTCGACATCACGTCAACGGGCGAAACGTTGCGCGCCAACAATCTGCGCGTGTTGACCGATGGTATTATCTTGAAATCGCAGGCGATGCTGTTCCGCTCGCGCTCCGCGCCACTGGCTGACGGGGCAGCATCGATCGCAGATGCCGTTGCGGCTCGGCTCACCGCTGCGGCGGTCGTCGTCTGAACGGCGGGTAATTACTGGCAAAGTTGGGGCAAAGTTGGCGCGAACCCTGCAGGGTTTTCTACCAACGTTGAAACTCTACCGCCGAACTCTTCAACTTGACGACCATGAAAATAGTGTGGCTCGAATGTCTCAGGCGAGCGAGCCTATCCCCGCATCCCGGTTCGCCGTTTACCATGTCGGCTACCCGGGGCCGCTGTTTTCGGGCCTCGCGTCGAATTCGCCTGCAAACTTATCCCCGCCCTGGGATCCTGGCGTATCGTGCCACCGTGACCGTTTTAGCCTGATCAACGCCGCTCTAACCAACCGCTCGTTCTAGCCAACCCTCGATCGACCTACCCTCGACCCACCGTACCTTTGACCTGAGACCTTCGCCCGTGGACCGCATGGACCCCACCACCATTGGCCGCTACGCCCCAAGTCCTGGCACGCATCGGCACGGCGATCGGGTTGACGCATCGTCGGTCACCGCCTCACGCAGCCAATCCCTCCCCGGCGATGGCGCCGTCCTCGCCGTCGGCCAGTTCGCCATCACGCTCCTCTTTCTGGTGCTGTCACCGCTGGCCCTGATGTCGCTTGGCTGGCAATATACCGACACCGGCGGCAGCCCGATTGAGAAGTTCCACCCGGCGACGCTATTGGCCATCCTCATGCTCGGTTGGGTCGCGTTGAACTACGGCAACGCGTTCACCGGCATCCTCGATATGCTAGGCCGTCACGCGCGGCTGCTACCCTACTTCGCGGCCAGCATTTTCATGATTGGCTACACCTCGCAGGTGTTTCGACTTCCCGTTACGATCTTCGTCGAGACGTTCATCGGCGCTGGCCTCATGCTGATCCTGTTCACCCGCGGCAACGAACGATCAAAACGCGCGATCGCGTTGGCGATCCACGCGGCCCTGATGGCGAATGTTGCGCTCGCGTTCTACGAGCAGGCCGCTGGCTGGAAGTTGACCCCGCTCGTCATCAATGGTGAGCTTCTGGCCGACGAACCGCGTTCGACGGCTCTGCTCGGTCATCCGCTTGCCAACGCCATGCTGATGGCCTGCTACATCGTCATGCTGGCGCTCGGCGGCGCGCGCGATCTCCCCGTCTGGCTGCGGCCGGTTGTGTTTCTTGCAGCGCTTGCAAGCCTCGTCCCGTTCGGCGGCCGGGCTGGAACGGCGGCCTGTTTGTTAGCGTTAGCCGTCATCGCCAGCGGCAAAGTGATCGACATCTTGCGTGGCGCGACCTTTGATACCCGCGTCGTCATCGCCGCTCTAATCGCCGTGCCGGTCGCCGCCACCGTTATGATCACCGCGTTCGAAACGGGCGCACTTGCCACGCTCATGGACCGGATCGAAGATGACACCGGTAGCGCGGCAACCCGCATCGAGATGTTCCAGCTGTTCCGCTATTTGTCGTTTGACGATTGGGTCTTCGGCTCCCGACCCGATGTGCTCGCAACCTGGGTCGCAATCCACGGCCTCGACTACGGCATCGAAAGCTTCATCGTTGCGTTTGTGTTGAACTACGGCCTGCTGTGCACCGTTGTCTTCATGCCAGCTTTCGTCTTGTTTTTTCGAGAGTTGATCCTCGTCACCCGCACCGGCGCATGGCTCCCCGTCACCGTTTTCATCGCCGTCGCGCTGACGTCGCTCAGCCTGTCGAGCAAAACGCCAGCGCTCTCAATCTTCGTCATCTTCATGTGCGTTCTTATGCGGCGTGACGTAAACGCGAGCCACATCTTCCGCTCTCCCCGCCTGCGGGGAGATCGTGGAGACGGCGGGTGAGCGAAGGCGAGCACCGCCGGCGCGGGTGAGGGGCAGCCACACGCGATCCCCCCCAATTCCGAATTATATAATCGTATTTTCGCGACAGAATCGCTCATCAGGCGCCCATCAGGCGCCCATCAACCGCCAACCTTGGCCAGTGGATGGTGCTCCAGCACGAGGCGTTTCAATCGCTCCTCGAGCACATGCGTATAGATTTCCGTCGTCGAGATATCGGCGTGACCAAGCAACTGTTGAACCGCACGCAAATCTGCCCCGCGATCCAGCAAGTGCGTCGCAAATGCGTGCCGCAACACGTGTGGGCTGATCTCGCTCGGGTCTAGCCCGGCGCTCTCGGCCAGCGCCTTGAGTTCGATCGCAAAAGCTTGCCGCGTCAAATGCCCGGTCTCGCTGCGCGCTGGAAACAGCCACCGCGACTTTGGTGCCAAGCCACCGTCCGCACTCCGCTCGCGGCTAAGCGAGAGATACCGGTCGAGGGCAACTCTGGCCGCCGAGTTCAGTGGCACCATCCGCTCTCGACCGCCTTTGCCGCGGATCGTTAAGACGCGGTCATCGCCATCCAGAACCTGGCGCGGCAGCGAGACGAGTTCGGAGACGCGCATCCCCGTCGCATAAAGGAGTTCGACCAGGCAGTGCAGCCGGATCGCTGCCAACCGCTGCTCGTTAGGCGTGGCATCGGCGCCAGCCTGCGTTATGCTCCGTTCGGCGATGATCCGTGCGGTTTCAAGGAGCAGGTCGACGTCGGCAACCTGCATCGTTCTTGGCAATGCACGTCCAGCCTTTGGGCCGGTTACGCCGTGGGTCGGGTCGGCTTCGATGATGTCTTCGGCCAACAGAAACTTGAAGAGCTGGCGCAGCGCCGACAATTTACGCGCCCGCGATGCCGGCGCGAGGCCATCTTTTGACATCGCCGTTTGAAAGTCGACGACATCGCTTAGTTGCGCCTCGGTCAAGTTGCGGTCGCAGCTGGCGAGGAAATCTGCAAAACTGTCGAGATCGCGTCGGTAGGCCGCGATCGTGTTGGCTGATGCGCCGCGCTCCGAGGCGAGCATATCAAGGAAGCCCGCGATCGTTGCAGCATTGCTCCCGCGCCCGTGGTCGCCCGTTGACGTTGTCATCGCCGCCCCGTTACCGCTGCGTCTGCAGTCAGCCGATTAGTTTGCCGCCCCGCGCGGCCATTGCGCAAACAACGCTTCGAGGCCAAGGCGACGCGCTTCCGTTTCAAGTCCGGCGCGGCGCAGTGCGCGAATGCCATCGCCAAGTGCAATGATATTGGCGCCCTCCGCGCCCGTCGGGCCAAGGGTCCGCATCACGAGCAGCACAGTCCGGCCGAATTCTTTCTTCTTTGCTGCGTCCTGGAGTTCCGACAGCACCCCCGTTTCGGGCAAGTGTCCGCCGACGGGTTGGGCGACTTTACTTGTCGCCTCCCACAGTGGGATCGGCACGTTGATATCGTGCGCATCCAGCACCGTCGTGAGCCGATGCAGCAGGTCAGCTGGCAGCCGTCCACGGAGCGCGAGATCCTCGATTGAGGAGAGGCTACGGCCACGTTCCGATTTGAGCGCAGGGTCCGTCAGGTCGATCAGCGGGAGCCAATGGCGCAACCCACCATCGCCCGGCACCGCGCCGCCGAGGCTAGCCCATTGCCGGGCTCGGTCGACATTTCCGCTGACGAGCGCGATCTCGATCCCGGTTTCGGAAAACCAGCCAAGCTCGGGCACGGGTTGGAGTGTTTCCGTCACCGGTCCAAGTGCTTCGAGCGTGTGCCAGTAAAGCCCGGCTCGCTTCGCATCATCGAGCAGCGCACGGATCAGTCGGACTTTGCGAAGCGGCGTTCGCTCACTTTCGGCAGCCTTAAACAACGCTGCGCGGTGGGCTGCTGCCTCAAACGTCGTGGCTCCCTCACCGGCGGGGCGCCGCTGACCGGGCGATTGTAACAACGCATCGGCCGCCATCGTCGCGCCGACTGCGCGCCAAACGCCAGCCAAGTCGGCCGATGACAACGCGTTGATGCGTGCCGCCGCTTCGGCTGCGGCCGCGCGGGCTAACCCCTCAACGTTGGG
>JBBQNE010000149.1:0-7326 GCA_038329675.1 Hyphomicrobiales bacterium
ACCAGCGTCAAGTGGATGTAGACCGACGCCCCTCGCGGCAAATCGTTGCCGAGCTGACGGATCGCCTCCATGAACGGCAGGCCTTCAATGTCGCCGACCGTGCCGCCGATCTCGACCAGCACGAAGTCGACGTCGCCATTGTCGGCGAGCACGAATGATTTGATCGCATCTGTCACGTGCGGGATTACTTGCACGGTGCCGCCGAGGAAATCGCCGCGTCGTTCGCGCGCGATGATCTCCTG
Source organism: Hyphomicrobiales bacterium (assembly GCA_038329675.1). Taxonomy (GTDB): domain Bacteria; phylum Pseudomonadota; class Alphaproteobacteria; order Rhizobiales; family Hyphomicrobiaceae; genus JANXVY01. The sequence continues at coordinate 243 of JBBQNE010000149.1, forward strand.
GTAAATGCGCCCCGTCGTGATGTTGTCGGCTTTGCGCGCTGCCACGCCGGTAAAGCGCTCGTAGTGGCCGAGATCGAGGTCGGTTTCCGCCCCATCGTCGGTGACGAACACCTCACCATGCTGGTAGGGGCTCATCGTACCCGGATCGACGTTTAAATACGGATCGAGCTTTTTGAGGCGAACGGAATAGCCCCGCGCCTGCAACAGCGCGCCAAGAGCCGCCGAGGCGAGCCCCTTACCGAGCGAAGAAACCACGCCGCCAGTGATGAAGATGTAGCGCTGCATGGACCCCGCCTCTCGCATGGCAGTTGCGGGGCGCAAAGAGCTTTTGCGTCTCATCCACCGCTGAAGTCAGATGAATCGCAGGATTTCCATCGCGATTGGCGGTTTTGCCGCAGTCCGCGTTCGCATGGTCCCGCAAGCCCAAAGGCCCGGTTGGCGATCACGCCATGGACGAAACGTCAACGGCAGCTAGAGATTACCGGTCGAGGGGCGCGTTACCGCTCTTCAGCTTGTCGAGCAGCGTTGGCCCATCGCTTGGTTTGGTCTCGCCGGGCTTGGCGTCGCCGGGCGTCACGGCTCCAGGCGTCGTCGAAGCGGGCGAGGTGGCGGCTGGCCGGTTACCGAGCCTATCCAGCAGCGATCCGCCGCCCGTTCCACCCCCCTGGGCCAGCAAGGTCAGGCCGAAGCTCGTGGCAAAGAACAGAGCGCCGAGGACCGACGTCGCCCGGGTTAGGAAGTTAGCCTGCCCGCGCCCGGTCATGAAGCCACCACCACCACCACCGCCGCCGCCAATGCCGAGCGCACCGCCCTCCGACTTCTGGAGAAGCACCAATCCAATGAGCGCAGCGGCGATCATCATGTGGATCACGAGAAGGACGGTCATCATGGCAGGGGGTCCGGTGGCATCGATTAAGCGTGTGCACTACACCAAAGATCAGGCGTTCGGCTAGTGGCGCGCATCTCGGGTGGTGCATCTTCGGTCGTGCCGACGAGTTAGTCGCCGTCTGATGGGCTGACTTGACGCCAACGGAGCGATCCCGCACTACGCCGAGCGAATTAGACCAAGGACCGAGGCCAGCAGTCGCTTAGCAAAGCCGCTGATGCAACCAGTGCCGTCGCGACTGCCTCCCCGAAACAACCTCCCTCCGACCCCTACACCCGAAAGTGCAAAGGCCCCCGATGTCCGACAGCCCGGTTTTGGCCACGTCCGACGATACGATCGGGCTGTTGATGACGCTCTATCGCACCGCCGTCGCAACCGCTCACCCGGCGACGTGCCTGCCGCCCCATTTGCCAGCCATTCCCGACGGTGGCAGCTTGATGATCCTCGGTGCAGGCAAGGCCGCCGCCGCGATGGCCCAGGCGACCGAGCGCCATTACATCGGGCTCGGTCAGCGCGACCGGATATCGGGCTTCGTGACAACGCGGCATGGCTTCAAATTGCCAACCGAAATCATCGAAATCATCGAAGCGGGCCACCCTGTCCCCGATTCGCACTCCATCACGGGCGCGGCCCGCGCGATCGCAGCGGCTGAAAACGCCGGGGAGGACGACATCGTGCTGGTGCTGCTATCTGGCGGCGCCTCCGCGCTCTGGGCCGCGCCAGCGCCCGGCATTGCCTTTGAAGCCAAACAACAATTGACCAAGCATCTCCTGCGCTCGGGCGCGCCGATTTCTGAGATGAACCGTGTCCGAAAGCATCTGTCGCGTATCAAAGGCGGCAAGCTCGCCGCCGCCGTCGCTCCTGCCCGGCTGATCACGCTGGCAATTTCCGATGTCCCCGGCGACCACCCCGACGAGATCGGCTCAGGCCCAACCGTCGGCGATCGCTCCACACTGGACGATGCCCGCGCCGTCCTCGCCAAGTGGAGCATAACGCCCGGCTTCGCCATCGCCGATGCGCTCATCAATGAGGCCAACGAAACGTTGAAGCCCGGCGATCCCCGGCTCGCGTCGTCCGTGTTTACAATCGTGGCCGCGCCCAAGGCCTCGCTGGCGGCAGCGTCCGCTCTTGTCGCCAAATCGGGCTATACGCCAATCGTGCTTGGCGACAGCCTCGAGGGCGAGGCCCGAGACGTTGCCCGCGAGCACGCCGCGATGGCCAAGGCAAAGCTCGCCGCTGGCGAAAAAGTAGCGATCCTGTCGGGCGGCGAATTGACCGTCACCGTCACCGGCGATGGTTCAGGCGGCCCCAACCAGGAGTACGCCTTGAGCCTCGTTGCAGAATTGCGCGGAATACGCGGGATATTCGCTCTCGCTGGCGATACGGACGGCACCGATGGCGGCGGCGGTAGCGCCGCCGACCCGGCTGGCGCTTACCTCAGCCCGTCGACGCATGCGGTGGCGAAGGCGCTCGGCCTCGATCCAGCAGTATACTTGGCCAATAACGATTCGACCGAGTTCTTCCGCGCCGTCGGCGGATTGATCGAGTGCGGCCCGACCCAAACCAACGTGAACGACTTCCGCGTGATCCTGGTAGACCCCTCGACCGCCTGATCGCGCTAGTGCCTGACGTCGATACAATGATTTGAGCCCGCCAATTCTGAGCCAACCGATGTCCCAACGAACGCTGCGCCCCGTCGCGGGCGCAAATAGGAGTTCGATCGTCGCTGCGACCGGCGCCACGCTCGCGGTCTGGTGCATGGCGTTCGCGACGCCTGCTGCCGCACAGTTAGCTGTCTGCAACGCTTCCTCCAGCCGCATCGGCGTCGCGCTGGGCTATCAAGACCCGAGCGGTTGGACGAGCGAGGGCTGGTGGAACATCCCGTCACAGAGTTGTGAGACATTGCTAAAAGCCGAGGTGCCAAGCCGCTTCATCTATGTCCACGCCGTCGACTATGACCGCGGCGGCGACTGGAGCGGGACCAACCAATTGTGCACAGCCGACAAATCCTTCGCGATTCGCGAGGCTGACAAATGCGCCAAGACCGGCAGCCGAGCGTCCGGCTTCTTCGAGGTCGACACCGGTGATGCCAAAGAATGGACGATCCGGCTCAGCGACCCGGATGAACAAGGGGGTAAGGGCCGGTGAGACGAAATCGTAAGGTCAAGATCGTTGCAACGTTGGGGCCCGCATCCTCCGAGCCCGAGACGATGCAGCGCCTCGTTGAGGCTGGCGTCGACGTGTTTCGCATCAACATGAGCCACGCCTCTCACGATCTCGCGCGCGACTTGCACAGCCGGGTCCGACGAACCGAGCAAGCGCTGCGCTACCCAATCGGTATCCTCTACGACCTGCAGGGCCCAAAGTTTCGGCTCGGCGCGTTTGGTGGTGGCAAGGCAGCGACCGTGCCAGGCGCTGTCTTCCACTTCGATCGCTCACAGGCCGAAGGCGACAATCATCGCGTATTCCTGCCCCATCCGCAGATTTTCGACGCGATTAGGCCTGGTCACGCCCTGTTGCTTGATGATGGCAAAATCAGAATGCGCGTCATCGAAACCCGGCCCGATCGCATCAGCGCTGAGGTGATCGTCGGCGGCCCGCTCGCCTCGCGCAAGGGGATCAGCCTGCCCGATACCTTGCTCGACGTTGGACCGTTGACCGAAAAAGACGAAGCCGATTTGGCGTTCGGGCTCGAACTTGGCGTCGACTGGATCGCGCTATCGTTCGTTCAACGCGGACAGGACGTGGCCGATGTCCAGCGACGGGTGGCTGGCCGCGCCGGCATCATGTCCAAGATCGAAAAGCCATCTGCCATTACCGATCTTGCAGCGGTCGTTGAAGCCTCAGACGCGATCATGGTCGCCCGCGGCGATCTTGGCGTGGAAATGCCCGTCGAGAAAGTCCCGGGCCTGCAAAAATACATGACCCGGATGGCCCGCGATGCGGGCAAGCCCGTCGTCGTTGCAACCCAGATGCTCGAGAGCATGATTACCGCCCCGGTACCAACGCGCGCGGAAGTGTCGGACGTTGCAACAGCTGTGTTTGATGGCGCAGACGCCGTCATGCTGTCGGCTGAATCGGCCGTCGGACAGTTCCCATTCGAAGCGATCTCGATGATGAACCGGATCGGTATCGAGGTTGAAGCCGACCCGCTTTATGACGCCATCGTCCATGCAACTAAAACTGAGCCCGTCGCAACCGGACCCGGCGCGATTGCCGCTGCCGCCAGCACGGTCGGCGACACGATGAACCTGAAAGCCATCGTCTGCTTTACTGCAACTGGATCAACCGCGCTCCGCGTCGCTCGCGAACGGCCCGGCATTCCCATTATCGGTTTGACCCCCGTCCCCGAGACCGCCCGCCGCCTATCATGCGTTTGGGGGATCCAGGCGTTCTTGACGAGCGACCCGCAAAACCTCTCTGACATGGTCTCAAAAGCCTGCAAAATTGCCTTTGAGGAAGGCTTCGCTAAGCCCGGCGAAGGGATCGTTATCACCGCTGGCGTTCCGTTGGGGTCACCGGGCGCAACAAACATGATCCGCATCGCCGTGCTTGACCACAAGGGCGCGCCTCTGGCCGTCTAAGTTGGCAAAGATGTCGAAGCGAGTTAAGCGGCCGACGTGGCATGATATCGGTCAGACGCTCAATCGACGCAGCCCGCAACGTAGCGCATAAAGGCTGCGATCCGGGCGGCATCCTCGAATTGGTCGATCTCAACGACGCGATCGTCTTTGACCTTGACGATCATACGATTCGAGCCAGCCAGTAGGCTTCGGCTCGCTCGATGAATGATCTGATAGCGAACTTGCACGCGCGCGATATCCTCGTCGACTCCTAGAAGCGTCGGCTGGTAGTAAAGATGGTCCCAATCCCTGGCCGTCTCTCCCATCACCGCCGCCATCGCTAATTTGCCGACGGTCGACCCGGCGTGCGGATGCGATCCAGGCTCAAGATGGAGCCGGTAGATGACCGCCTCGTGCAACGTCGCCAGTGTCAATTCGATATCTTGGAGGCGCCAAGCATCAACAAATGTTTCGATGACGGCGAGCGCGTTTGACATGGTTTCGCCGGTTCGCACCGAAATTGAATGCCGTTGCGGACAACAGGCGGGTGAAATGACCGTGCGGACCGGGTGTGATCAATGCGCACGGCGGCGGAAAACAAAATGTGTCAGACAGTGCAGATGGCGCGTCAGTTGCGGATGTCTTCCCGACAAATAGGTTGCCATCCCGGCACATAAAAATGCGATCGGACTTTTGTTCGACGACGTGTCTCGACGTCGGCTGAGCCTCAGTTCCATATAGCGGCAGCACAGGACGTATTGTTATGGCCGTTCAATAATCCGTGGTCAACTCTGTTTTGTCGCAAACTCAATCCGCTGACGCTCCCGCCGGTGATTGATCATCGTCAAGGCGCGCCACAACATCGGCCGCCTAACCCGTGGTTACATCCGCGCGGCAATCGCGAGCAGCACGTAGCCAAGTCTGCGGACATCGACGGGCGACACCGCGCGTTCCGGATCGGCCAGCAATTTGCGTAGCTCCAACACATCGTCGTGCAGCGAGCCGACGTCCACGGCGGGCTTTTGAATGTCAAACACGTCAAACATCCCGCGCTCGCTGATCGCGAGATAGAAATCCTTGTCTGCGTTGTTCACGCCCTCCGGCATCCGCCATTCACAAAACGGCGCGATCCGATCAAAAAGCGTCGCAATACTTTTTGCGTCGAGCTGCGTCGCGGTGGCTTGGGCAGCTTCGATGCTTTTCACCTGACGTTCCTGCTGTGCCAGCTGTTCATCACACTTGCTCATCGATGCAAGCTCCTGCCTGATCGTGGCCAGCGCAACGTCCTGAGCGCCATGCCGTGCCGTAGCCTCGATCCCTCGCCCATGTCGTGCCACCAGCGTCGTGATGTTGCCCAACCAGCCGCGGTCGTCGAAGGGTCGGCTGGCTGCGACGACGGCATCGAGCATGACGACAACAGCGGCGGCGCGGGGCTCGCCCGGCGTGGCGGCCTCGGTAGCACGGGCCTTCAGCATGGTCGCGACGTTCATGAACCGATGCCGCTCCTGGTCACGCGCTTGAAGACCCCGAAGATACTCAACTAGCGCGGCGATGCCGGGCGATAGTTTAAGCGTGCGATCTGGTTTTGCTTCCGGGATCAGGCTGAAGTCCGACGGGGTCGTCACCCGAAATGGCGGCCCCATGCCATCGGTCATGCTGGCAGGCATGAACTCGAGGGCCTGCGCCTGGACGAACGCAATGCACTGGTCGGAGGCGATATACGCGGTCCGCGTTGCCGCCATCAGCTTGAACAGCCCCTCATAAAAAAAGGATGCCCACACGCGCCTTTGCACATGATCGATGACGTATGGCCATCTGCCTCATCATCGAAAATCAATTGCGTGCCGGAAAATACCCGAACCCCCTCAATCATCGCCGGGACCACGGGATAGCTGACAGTCCAATACTGCGTGGCGCCGATCGTTTCGCGGCCCTCGATCCACCGACCGAAGGCATCTTCAACAAGTGAAATCGCGATCCGTTGGGCGACCTCGCCCGGCTTTGAGTCGAACGCGATGATGAAGCTATCAATAGACATGCGGGAACCTCCAGAACGCCGTCGCTCCCTGATCAACGCTGTTTCATCACAAACGCAATCGGCTGGCGCACCGCTGGCGATCGGTCGTCGGCGCGGCGCGATAACACATCAACAGGCCATTCCGCCGGGAAGGCCGATCTGACTGACGGCAATCTGACGAACAGCCGAGCCCGGCGGTAAGGCAAAGCCCGGCTAGACGATCCGAAATTCTCGCTTGCCCCGCCAGCCATTGACGGCTGGGACCTTTACGCCGACACAGCCCGACAACCAGCGCTATGGATCGCAATCAAGTTGTGCTCGGCACGATGCAAGCCATGCTTTGCATGATGCAAGTCGCGTTCTGCATGGTGCAAGTCGTTCCCCGAACGGCGCTGGCCCCGGTAATGGTTCGGCTGCTATAGGCTCCCCGCATGAAGATCAACGGCCGCCATCACCGCACGATCAGGCTGAGGCCCGACACGTGGTCGGTTGAGATCATCGACCAGACGTTGCTGCCGCACCGGTTCGAGGTGCTGGCGTTGACGAGCCTCGACGATGCCGCCCGTGCGATTCTGACGATGCAGGTGCGTGGCGCTCCCCTGATTGGCGCAACGGCAG
>JBBQNE010000150.1:0-7277 GCA_038329675.1 Hyphomicrobiales bacterium
AGTGACGATGGAATGGATCCATAATCCAGAATACTGGGTGCTGATCGCCTTCCTAATATTTTGCGGCATCATGATTTATGCTGGGGTTCCAGGATCAATTGCACGTGCACTTGATAAGCGGGCAGATACGATCAAGTCCGAACTCGATGAAGCGCGGCGGTTGCGGGAAGAAGCCCAGGCGCTTCTTGACGAGTACAAAAAGAAGCAACGCGACGCCGAGACCGAAGCGCAGGCGATTATCGACAACGCTAAGCGTGAAGCAGAGTCGCTTGCAGCCGAGACCCGTCGGTCACTCGGTGAGATGGTCGAGCGCCGAACGAAATCGGCCGAGGAGAAAATCGCTCGGGCCGAGGCTCAAGCGATTAGTGACGTGAAAGCTGCTGCGGTGGACCGCGCGCTTTTGGCTGCACAGGCAATCATGGCTGGCCGGACAGCGTCGACCGCTGCCGGGTCGATCGACGCGAGCATTCGCGATCTCAAGGGTAAGCTCAATTAGCGTCACGCTGCTGACGTCTGACCCTGGAACGCAATCATGGCTCTGAGCGGCTGGGAATTACACGGGCGAGCGCTTGATCTTTTGCAAAGCGGAGAGGTCGCGCCGATTGAAGCATTCGTGCAGCAATTCGGACCACTGGCTGCCTACAGCCCTGATTTCCACGCGTTTGCGGTGCTGCGCCGATTTCATCCTTCGCTCAATTGCGCGCCCGATGATGCAATCAATTCGAGCGAAGATTTCTCGATACGGATTGGGTACTATACCTCGATGATGGAGACGTTTTTTCATCTCCCGAAGGATCTGACGTATCTGAGCTTACGGCTCGTCCGGCCGGACGCTGGTTCGCTGTTGGTGCCAGATTTTTTGATCGAAACCGCGCAGTATGGCGCGACACTCACCAACATCTCCGAACTGATGTCGACGCTTGCTCCAGATTACAAGCCGCTAGCGCCCGACGAGATGCACGCAGCCTTCGCGCAGCTCGTGAATGCGCGGCCAAAGCCGGTCAAACGGATCGCCATTACGTCAACCCATATTGAGCTGGCGGCGATCGGCGCGCTCGCGCAATCGGAGTTTGAAGACTGGTGGAGTGCGACGGTTCATGTCCCGGTTGCAGAAAAATTGCTGCCAGTCACGATTGTTGATTTTAATCCGCAAGACCCTGCGCAGGATGATCGGTTGGCATCATTCAACTCGGCCGTCGAAGCGTTCTTATCGCTTGGCGCCACTGAACGACGGGCGGCAGGCGAGCGGGCAATTGAGAACAAAGATGCGTTTTTTGAAGCGGTTGGCGACGATGGCTTTGACGAAACCATGGTCGCGTGTCGGGATGCCAATACGATTTGGGCGTTTATCTATCCAAGAACGGCATATGTTTGTTACGGGTCGAAGACCGGGCGAGCCTACGTTTCGCTCGCTTGTGATTGCGAGTGGGAGCAAGAGCACGGGCTTAAGTTCGTCTACCGCGATGGTCGTGAACTGACACAGGTCTGCGAGCAGGATGGAGTGACTGAGGAGTAGGGCGCCGCGAGGTCGCGCGTTTTCAACGGGGTTTGGGTTTGCCAACGCTGCCGGTGCCCGTCCAGGTATCGTCAAGCAAGGGTGACCAAGCGGCGATAGGCGCAGACATCCGTTCGATCGAAACAAAGCGGACGCCCATCCATTCGACGCCCTGGTGGCGTATTTCACAGCGCGCTTCAAAGCCCTTGCAGTCGATCGACAGCGTGAACCAATAGGGCATAGCGCCGGGGACTGGAAATTCGAGCAATGCGCCGCCTTCGGATACGTTACGGACGACGCAGGCAAGCCTTGGATACCCATCACGCAGGACCCATGCATGCAGGCAGGTCTGCCGGCGACCGAATTGGCGTTTCTCGACCGCGGCCGGTTGCCCATCACGGATCGGTGGCGGCTCGAGCAGAGCAGCTTCATGCAGCAATGCTGACCGATGGGCCGGGGTGATCAATGCCATGGGGCTACACTTTACAAATGAACCCAAATCTCCAGGTATTAAGAGACGAGTAGTCCTAACGGACCGTTAATCGGCTCACGTTTGTGATCGTTGGAACACCGCCGAGGCGATCAGCCCGGCGCCCAGCGCCATCGCTACGGCGAGCAAGCCGTAGAGGAACGGCTGCTCATAGGCGTAGTCATAGATCAGCCTTTCGAGACCCTCGCGCTCGAGGCGAACGGAGGCTGTGCGCGAGGCGAGCACCTTGCCATCGTGAAACAGCAGTACCCGCACTTCCAGTGGGCCAACGGGAATGTTGGCTGGAAGCTTTGCGGTTGCTCGAAACAACGACCGCCCGATGAAGGCCGCGCCGTAATCGCGGGCGACATAAAGCCCATCACGCTGTTTGATACGGGCTGCGGCCGAGCTGAAGAGCTGGGCCTTTTCATTGCTGTCGCCTGGCCGAATATAATGGTCGAGCGTGATTTGATTTGAGGCCAGGATGGCCTTATCTGCGATCTCGTCAACTGGCCGGGTTGATGACAGGGCGCGATACAGCGGCAGCGTTTCAAAGCGCATGCGGTCCGCGTTGACCCAGATGCCAAATACCTTCGATTTTTCACGAACAATCGCTGGCGCGGTGGCACCGTTGATAATGACAACAATATCATAATAACCGCTCTCGGCGCTCTGTTGGCGACTGTTTTCGACGCTGCCGAACACAACAATTTCGGTGCCAGAAAACGTCGACGTGATGGCGATGTTGCGGGTTGAGACGTCGATCTCGATCCCCTCGGGGGCAGGGGCGGCCGGTGCTCCAGGTTGCGAGGGCGGATCGGGTGCGTCGTTCGATGGGGCCGATGGGGGGGCTTTGGGCTCGGTTGAGGTGCTGTTACCTTTGCGCCGGGAAACAGTCGATTGAGCGAGCTCGATGTTTCCGTTCGTCGCAAGTGAGGTTGCGCGAGATGTCTCGAATGTCGAAGCTTTGAGGGTATTTGCGCTCGGCAGCGCGATCATGGCCAGCGCGGCTGCCACGACCAGACGTCTTCTACTGGGCGTGGTGATGACGGGCGACGTCATTCTAGGCCTCGCACGAGGGTCGTGATGGAAAAACGCTCGGCGGGTTCGAGGACGAGATCGTAGGCGACCCGAAGGCCAACGAAGAGCACCAACACAGCGAGCAAAAAGCGCAAGTGTTCACCGCGAACGTTGTTGCTGGCAGCCGTACCGATTTGGGCACCGATGACGCCACCAATGATCAGTAAGACGGCGAGTGCGAGGTCGACGGTCTGATTCATCGTTGCTTGGAGGAGGGTCGCGGCGGCGCTGACGAAGACGATTTGAAACAGGGAGGTGCCGACCGCCAACGAGGTCGGCATCCGGAGGAGGTAGATCAAAGCGGGGACGATAATGAACCCACCACCAATACCCATGATCGCTGCGAGAAAGCCGACGAATGCGCCAATGACCAGTGGAGGTATGGCGGAAATGTAGAGCTTGGATTGGCGGAATCGCATTTTTAGGGGGAGGCCGTGAATCCAGACGTGCGCCGACCCGCGACGCGTTAGCGGCTTGCCGCCTGCACGAACTTTGCGCATCGCCGATAGGCTCTCTGTCATCATCAGACCGCCGACGGAGCCAAGGAGGGTCACGTAGGCCAACGCAATGACAAGGTCGAACTGGCCCAACCGGCGCAGGATGCGGACGACTTCGACGCCCAACAGCGTTCCTGCGATGCCGCCAACGAGCAGCACGATGCCCATTTTGATATCGACGTTGCCGCGTTGGTATTGCGCAAGGGCGCCAGACACCGAAGAGGCGACCACTTGAGCCGAACCCGTGCCAACGGCGACGGCTGGCGGGATTCCCAAGAAGATCAACAGCGGCGTCATCATAAACCCGCCACCGACGCCAACGAGGCCAGACAAAAACCCGACCGCTCCTCCCATACCGAGAAGCAACCAGATGTTGACCGACATCTCGGCGATCGGAAGATAAAGGTTCACGAATAAAGGATCACGGGCGCGGCAGACTTGCTCTGACTGACGTGCGTCAGATGAAAGGACTGCTCACGATTGGGGTCGGCCCGACCGTGGCAGTGGTCGTATCTAAACCTGCATCGGCGCAAGTTGGAACCAAAAACGGTCCGGACCTCTGAATAGAGCGACGGGACGCAGCAAAAAGGGCAACCGGTTGGGTTGCCCTTTTTGGGTGATCGGTTTTTGGGCGGCTGCCCGTCCGGACCGTCTGACTTGCCATGCGTTGCGAATTAACCCCGGGCGATCTCCGTCTTGGCAATAGGCCTACTGGGGAACGGCCGAGGCCTGACGGGTTTTCCACATCTCGCCAGCGAACCGCGCATCATTCGCCAGCTTGTCAGGCGGCATCGGCTGCCATGAGCGGGCTAGGCCCTCAGCCGCGCTCCAGTCACTTTTGTCCATCTGACCCTTCATCTGGTCGCGGCGGCGTAGCGCTTCCTTGTCACCGCCTTGAGCGGCGAGGATGAACCACATGGCGGCTTGCACTTGATCCTTCTGGATACCAAGGCCGCTATCGGTCAGGACCGCCAGATTGAATTGGCTGTCGGCGAGGCCATGATTGGCGGCCTGCGTGAACCAGGTGGCGGCCGTTGTGTAGTCCGGTGCACCGCCACTACGGCCGGCCGCAAGCACGGCTAAGTTGTGCATCGACTTGACGTTGCCCTGCTCGGCGGCGCGCTGATACATCGCCCGGGCTCGGCCCAAGTCAGCTTTGGCGCCAAGGCCGCGCTCGTAAAGCGTTGCGAGCCGATACTGCGCCTGAGCGAAGTTTTGGGCTGCGCTGCGCTGATACCAGCGGTAGGCTTCCTTGAAGTCCTGGTCGGTGCCTTTGCCCTCGGCGAGGCGTGTTGCGACTTCGAATTCGGCTGACGCGTCGCCTTTGGCGGCGGCAATCCGCATCGACAGCGGCCCAACGGTGGCTGGCGGCAACTCGAGAGACGAAGACCTTTCAGCCGGGGCCGATGGGACCGCCGCTTGAGGGTCCTGGTTTGAGAACGGGAAATTTGCTGCCGCGTTTGAAATTGGCAGGCCAGCAAACTCTGGGCTGGTGCTGGAATTGCCGGCGCCGGGATCGAAGGATTGCGCCATGTTTGCGTACTGAGCGCGCGGTTCGACGATTTGTGCCGATTGCTCGCTATTGCTTCCCCCCCGGAGGACGCCTTCACCATCGACCGTTGACACGGTTTCCGGCATGATGACCCGGGGTCCCTTGGCGGCTGGTTGCACCGCTGCCGCTTTCGGGCGGCCGGCTGCGGGAACCTGCGCCTGCTGCGGGCGGGGGACTTGTCCAGCGGTTGTCGACGCAGCGGTGTTTTGAACGGTTGGCTCAGCACGGGGCTTTGTGATTGACGCCGTTTCAGGGCCGGGCACGGCATCGAACTGCGAGTGGATCATGTAGGCTGCAAAGCCCAACACCGCACAGATTGCCAGGCCGCTGACCATCAGACGGCCGGTGTTCGTTTTTTTCTCGGGTGCAGACTTGCGGATCGAAACCTTGCTTGGATCGTCGCGCAGCTTGTCGCGTTGAGCCAGCGCTGCACGTTGCGCGCTCGCCTGAAGGGATGCGCGCTGCCGCATCATCGGATCGTGTTGATCGTCATCGTCGGGCGACTGCTCAAGCGTTGGCATGCGAACGTCGCGGTGTGGCGGCGTGTAGGCTTGCTGATGTGGCTCGGGCTCGACCTCTTCATCGTGCCGCTCGTCGCTGTCATAATCTTGGTCGCGGTAGGCCTCGGGCCGGTAACCCGGTTCCTCGACCGCGTACTCCTCGTGCTGGTCGGCGTAGGCCTGATGACGGCCTGTGTGGGCTTGGGTTTGGCCGTGGTGGTTCGGATTTTGAGTTTCGTAGGCCTGATTTTGGCCCTCGTAGGCTTGACTTGGGACGGGATAGCCCTGGTCGTCGACGGCAACACCTTCGATCGCGTCGAGACGGTCAAGGACACGCAGCATCGCTTGCTGAAGCGCGTCCATAACTTGCGCGTTCTGGTCGTCGCTGTGGCGGCGCTCGTCGATGTATCCCGTCATCAACTGCTGGAGATCTTCAACGCGCTTCGACGTTTCTGCCGTTTCGGCCGATGCACCAGCGAAGCCGAGGCCAGCTTGCGACATCCGCGCGACGGCTGCTTCAGCGGCAGCGAACGCCACCGTTTGAAGTTCGTTATCGTCGCGAAGCGGTGCGGCCGCGGGTGCGTACGTCTTAATTGAGCGGCCGACGATGGCACCCATGCGCTCATCGGTAAACTGCCGCATCAAAGCGCCCAGTTGCTCTTCGATTGCTTTGAGCCGCGCGATCTCGTTGCGAGCGGCCTCAAACTCGCCAGCTAGCGCCTGGATTTGAGCTTCGATTTCAAACAGGCGCGAGGCATCTTCTCCAATCGCACCGCCGCCAGTTTGGCCCTGCTGCATCGCTTCGGCGATCCGCGCTTCAAGTGCTGCCAAGCGGTCGTTAAACTGGGCAAGCGACGGGTCAGGGCTACGCTCAGACAGCGTGCGCTCTAGGCGCGAAGTGATTTCGGACAGACGGCCTTCGAGCCAGTTCCGGTCAATGCCGCTGCCGACTGCCAAAACTGGGGCTGTATCGAAACCGGCAAGTGCAACGGATGGCGCAACGTCATGCGCATCGCGATTGGCGCGTCGGCGCAGCGGAGCGGTCACGAAGTCGGACGCGTCTTCGCTGCTATGGGCGCTGGAGGCGAGGGCGGGCTCGCCGCTGGCGTAGAAGTCGGTCAGGACGGCTGCACCTTCGTCTGACCATGGGTCAGCCGGGTTGCCTGGAAGGCTCTCGAACACGTCGAAGGGATCGACGTTACCGCGATAGGCCGTGTTGGGCGGGCGGTGATTACCAGCGGCCGAACGCAAGGCTTGGGGTTCGCTGGCGGCGGAGCCATGCTGGGGGGCGCGCGGGGCTGATCGCGCCGGAAGCGTTGCGGTTTGAACAGGAGCAGCGCGCGATGACGCCGTATTTGCGGTTGGCCTTGTTCTTTGATTCGGAGCAGGTTGGGCGAAATCGTCATCAAATCCGCCAGCGAGTAGGCCGTCGACGGCAAACGGGTCGTCGCTGACGGTTTCGTTTGAAAATGCTGGGATGTTGGAAAATCCATCAAAACTCGACTCACGTCCAACGGGAGCCCGTCCGGCGGCGTCGCGGGTTGCGAGCTTGGCGCTGGTTTCGGCGACACGCTCGGCGATCATCGACATGCCGTCTTCGATTCGGTCGAATTGCGGGCCAAGTTCAGCTGGGGCCTGCGCGCGCGCAGACCGCGTCCCTTGATTGAGCGATTGAATTCGGTCC